>JAUNUB010000090.1 GCA_030538375.1 Moraxella sp.
CGCTTAGCTCGTCCACATCAGTATCGCCCCACCCTTATGGGCTGTCCAAGCTCTTATCCGCCATGCGGCTGGATTTAAAGGCACTTCAAGCGCTGATTGTCCAGCACAAAGACCACGAATACACAAGAGAATATTCTGACGGTCAAAAAGAAACCGTGCTGCTGGGCAATAGCTTGCACGCAAGCAAAAACTTCACCCCAAGCACGCATGACGAAGCAGGCAAGCCCCTACCCCAAGCGGTGATAGACCGTGAAAACCGCACCTTGTTTGAACACTACCCCCTATGGCAAGTGTGGGATAAGTGGTATCAAGACGCTGGCTGGACACCGCTGGATTTGTTTTTGTTCAACCATATTCAAGAGACTAATGGCGACTATGACAAGCCTTATCTGCCAGCGGTCAAGGACTTTGTCTTTGTGGCAGGCAACTACATTCCTAAGATGGGGCAATACAACTGGAACAATCCTATCATCACCGTGCTGCACGCCTTGACATTGGCATACCCTTATCACGACAAAAACAGCTATCTGATAGGGGCGACGCAGGCGATGTTTGCCAGCTTTGGCGATGACATCTTGCAAATGACGGTCAAATACGCACGAAACAGCTACACCTATAATTTTCATGGTGAAAATGGCAACGGCTGGCAGGCGGTGTCTGTGTATAACCGCCATCTAAAGGCTTTGGATTTGGACAAGCTAAGTGATGATGAGACAGGGGCGGTGCTGGCGTTGTATCGCTTTTGGCAATATGCTGGCAAGACAGAGAACATCAAGCACGCCATACCGCCATTACAGCTGTACATCAAGGCGTATGGGTTTGGGCTGATAGATGATAATGAGATGACTTGTGATTTATTGCTCACCGACAAAGCCCTACAAGACTTAACCGATACCAATCGGCACGCTATTTATTACAATAGATGGATAAAGCACGCCTTGGCGGACAATCCAAAACTTGTCAATTTGCTCACCCATATCATCAATTACTGCCTAGACATTGAGCTAACACGGGGCGAGATAGATACGCCTGTAAGCAGATTTGTCGCTCAATTTGGACGCATTGAAGGCATAGACAGGCTGGTCGCACTGATAGACGGCTTGGGCAAAACCAAGCTCTACGCCAGCTACATCTATGAATGGAATGGTGTGGACAAACGCCAGCTGTTTAGCCTGCTTATCAACAATTGCCACCCACGCAGCGACGAGAGCCAAGCCGATTTTGACAAAGCCATCAAACACGCCTGTGCTACCAATCCTGCGATATTTAGCGAGCAAAAACTTATTGAAATCGCCATCTACGCCCAACAGTGGCAGACGATGATAAGTGCTTACCTAGGCTGGCAGGGGCTAGACAGCGGCATTTGGTGGCTAAAGGCACATACCAAAACCACAAGCTATCAAGAGATAAGCAGCGAAGACGAAAGCGAGATTGCCAAGCTCTCCAGCCTTGAGATTGATGAGTTCAAAATCGGTGCGGTGGATAAAGAGTGGTTTGAACAGGCTTATAAAATGCTTGGCAAGGCACGCTGGGAAATGCTCTATGACAGTGCCAAATATGTAAGCGACGGCAACGGACACCGCAGGGCGAAGATTTATTCGGACGTATTGACAGGGGATTTAAAAATCCGAGAAGTTACCGCTAAGGTCAAGGACAAGCGAGACCAAGAATATTTGCGTGTCTATGGGCTTGTGCCGCTATCACGCACCCAAGCCGACACCGATGTGTTAAACCGCTATCTGTATCTACAGCAGTTTTTAAAAGAAAGCCGTCAGTTCGGCTCACAACGCCAAGCCAGCGAAGCCACCGCAGTACAAGTGGCGATGGACAACTTAGCACGCAATGCAGGCTATGCAGACCCACAGCGACTTGGCTGGGCGATGGAGAGCAAGGCACTACAACGTATCTTGGCAGGCGATACCGAATATCATGCCGATAACGTATCCATTCGCCTTATGATAGACGATGATGGCGTGGCTCAAGTGGTCTGTGAAAAAGACGGCAAGCCGCTTAAAGCCGTCCCAGCAAAATACAAAAAAGCCCCCGAAGTCGTGGCACTCACCGCTCACAAAAAAACACTGACCGAGCAAGCCCGCCGAGCCAAAAAAGGGCTAGAAGAAGCCATGATAAGGGGCGATGTTTTTACTCAGGCCGAACTACAAGAGCTGCTGGCTCACCCTGTGATTGGGCGGCTGCTGGACAAGCTGCTGTTTATCAGTGTAGAACCATCTCCATCAGTCGCCCCATCGTTTGACTTTGGTCATGCCTTGGTAAGCACGCAAGACAGCACTGGCAATATCGCTGATAACGCCACTGGCGACATTACAGACAAGCAATTCCGCCTTGCTCACTGCACCGACTTGCACACGCACAAAGTATGGCGAGAATATCAACAACACTGCTTTGATAAGCAGCTGCGTCAGCCATTTAAACAAATCTTCCGTGAGCTGTATCTACCCACGGCAGACGAGTTGCAAGCCGTAACGGTATCATCTCGCTATGCAGGTCATCAAGTCAATCCCAAGCAGACCGCCGCTCTGCTCAAAAGCCGTGGCTGGCGTGTGGACTACGAAACAGGGCTACAAAAAGTCTATCACAAGCAAGGTTTTTTTGTAAAACTGTATGCCGTGGCAGATTGGTTCAGCCCAGCCGACGTTGAAAGCCCCACCCTTGAGACGATGGAATTTCATCACCTAAAAACGCATGAAGCCGTGCCATTTGACAAGATTGAACCACGCATTTTTAGCGAAATCATGCGAGATGTGGATTTGGTCGTCAGTGTCGCCCATGTAGGCGGTGTAGACCCCGAAACCAGCCAATCCAGCATAGAAATGCGTGCTGTTATCATGACGGAAACCGCACGGCTGTTTAAGCTCAATAATGTCATTATCAAAGGCAGTCATGCACGCATCACAGGCACACTTGGCAACTACAGCCTGCATCTGGGTAGTGGTACGATACATCAAGACGGACGCTATCTGTCGGTCATTGCCGTGCAGTCCCAGCACCGTGGACGAGTGTTTTTGCCGTTCATAGACGACGACCCAAAAACCGCCGAAATCATCAGCAAAATGCTCCTGCTGGCTCGTGATAACGAAATCAAAGACCCCACGATTTTGCGTCAGATGGGGTGAGTGGTGATGGGGTGAGTGGTGAGCAAACCCCAGCCAACAGCAAGCAAATTTTTGGCATGTTTTACCCTGCATAACTCACTCTGTGGTGTGCTGCATGACAAAGGCAGATACCCTTGATACGCTGAACACGCGGTAGATTATATGTTGATTTTTTGTAAAGAATTGGGTAAAGTAATGCTGTACTTAACGATTTTAACTTACAAGGAATGATTTGATGACTGATGAACTGCTAGAATACTCCGTGGTCTATACCGACCGTGCATTAAACCACATGTCGCCCACGTTTATGCGTGTCATGACCGACCTGTCCGATATGCTAAAAACACTGTATCGTGCGGACGCTGTGGCACTCATACCGGGGGGCGGCACTTATGCCATGGAAGCGGTGGCTCGTCAGCTGGCGACAGACAAGTCGGTGCTGGTGGTGCGTAATGGCTGGTTTAGCTATCGTTGGACGCAGATATTAGAACAGGGCAACATCACAAGCAAGGCAGAAGTGCTGCTTGCCGACTGTGTGAACGATGGCACAACGCCAGTCTATGCACCGCATGATATTGATAAAGTGGTGGCACATATTCATGCCAACAAGCCCCAAATTGTCTTTGCTCCACATGTCGAGACCGCCAGTGGCATTATGCTGACGGACGATTATATCAAGGCATTGGCACAAGCCACGCATGAAGTGGGCGGACTGCTGGTCATCGACTGCATTGCGTCTGGCTGTGTGTGGCTGGATATGCAGGATTTGGGCATTGATATGCTGATATCCGCTCCCCAAAAAGGCTTTAGCAGCACGCCTTGTGCTGGTATGGTGATGATGTCAAGCCAAGCGGTGCAGGCTGTGGATAGCAGCACCAGCACGAGCTTTGCTGCGGATTTAAAAGCATGGCTAAATATCATGCGTGCTTATGAGCATGGCGGACATGCCTACCACGCCACCATGCCAACGGACGGACTAAAGCAGCTGCGTGATGTGCTGATTGAGAGCCGTGATGTGGGTTTTGAGACACTAAAATCCGCCCAAATCGAGCTGGGTCAAGCCATCTTAGCCGTGCTAACAGATAAAGGCGTGCTAAGCGTAGCAGCCCCCAAATACCAAGCAGCAGGCGTGATTGTATGCCATACCGACCGAGACGATGTGCATAAGGGAGCGGCATTCCGTGATGTGGGTGTGCAGATTGCCGCTGGCGTACCACTCAAAGTGGGTGAGCCTAATAGTTATAAGACGTTTCGCCTTGGCTTGTTTGGATTGACCAAGCTCACCGATATTGACAAAGCAGTGAATGATTTTAAATTGGCAGCAGACAAGGTGTTTGGGTGATGGTTGGTTTTATGGTTGGTTTGGGAGTGTTGGACACTTGATTAAATGACTAAAAAACATGGCGATGACGGTTAAAACAGTTGTCGCCATGTTTTTTTGATTGATTACATCAAGCTAGATACCTACACCAACCCACTCACCACCGCACTTTGATACAGCAGTTTGGCACGGTTGCCAGTCCCACAAAACACCATCACAGGCTTTGGCAAGTCATGCACCAGTTTGGCAAATTGCTCCACGGTGTCTAGGTGCAGATTGTCCATGTCAATCGGCAGGTGTGAGTAGGCAAGATTGAACGCCTTGGCACTTTGACCCAGCTCATCGGTACTGGGCTGATTGTCGCATTCGTTATCAAAACGTAGGTTAATCAAACTCTTATAACCCAGCTTGGCAAGGCTTTGGCATTGACAGGGGTGGATTTGCTTATATAAAGTGATGTCGCTGTGCATGTTGTTATCCTGTTGTTGTGTTCTTGATAGCAACATATCTTACCCAAAAATTGCGACGGCTTCAATTGAGATTTGGCATAAGGTTATGCACAAGCGAACGACACATATCTAATACCAAACCCAACAATTAAAGGCTGTCCAATTTTAATCAACCATTCTTAACATCAAGCTCTTAACACCAAACACCTAAAGACGATGTATCAAGGCAGGCATTTTTTTCTCAAAACTCTTATCTAGGCTTTGCTTTTCTTTGCTAAGCAATAATTCTGCACATGTTGCCGCATACTGTTTGGCAACTTCATGCACCAGCTTGTAATCATTCGCTTGCCATTGTGCCAAAGGCTTGGATACAGACGACTGGCGACATTCATAATTCAAATCATCGCTGGGCTTTTTGCTTTCTGCGGTTTTGTTAAAAGTAATGGTTTGCACCAGTTCATAATTGCCACCATCACCAGCCGAGAATTTTTCGTACACCAAAAACAGTCTTGTGCCTTCGACATTCAATGGAAAATAAGCATGTTGATTGTCTTTTCCGTAAGTGGCAAAAACATAGTCTTTAACAGGTGTATAAGCCGCCAACAACGACTGGTTATCAATCGTAGCCAGCAGCTTGCCTTTAAGCCCGTATTTACCATCAGGATTAGATGGCATGGTGGTAGGGGCAAGTGCAATCACACTGGCGATGAACAATGCAGTTCTTGCGGTATTGAATTTGCCAGTGTCTGATGATGTGATAATATCAATGTTGTTAAAGCTGGAGCTGGCAACCTTATTTTTGTCCAGCTCTTTTTTTTCTGACGCAAATGTATGCAAATAACCGCCTTGTTCATTCTTATCAACGTCTTCTTGGAGTACTACGCTATTTTTTCTAATGTAATTTACCTCAGAGTTGATTTCTTTGGCTTTTACTTGTGGATAAGCGACTTTTGATGTACTGGCACAAGCGTTTAGCAGGGCGATAGTTGCCACAATGGTGGTGATTTTTACGACATTAGTCATGGTTTAAGCTCCCAAAAAATATCAATACAACACCAAGGCAAGCCCTGCGGTATACACGACTTTTTTAATTTGGTGTTAATCCTTACTAAATATTAACTGAGTTTTGCTAAAATTACAAGACTTATTACCAATATGTAATCATCATCACAAAGTCATCAATGCCGCCCAATACCAAGCCCAACTATCAAAATCATGAATACAGCCAGCATAAGTAATACAGCGAATGAGTGAAGTCAGTTTATTTTTTGGGATACGCACAGCTCGTCCACCGCCATTTTGGTACTTAGGTAGACCTTGCCGCTTAGGGCTTGTATCATATTAGTATCTTTGATGGTGTCCATGACAGGACCTTTGATTTCGGCATAGTGCAGGGTTTTGCCTTGGCGGACAAGGGCGTGATTGAACTCACTTAGCATGGTCTGGGCGGTTAAATCAATGCGATTGACCGCCGTCATGATAAGCACCACATGGGCTGCGTCATGGTACTGATGGCATAGCTTGGTGAGTGTGTCCTGCACCACTTGAGCATTGCCAAAATATAGGCTCTCGTCAATGCGAATCAGCAGCACATCACAAAACGTCAGCACATCATGGCGATGAATGTTGCGAAAATGCTCGCTGCCAGCCACTTGCCCTACCACAGCGACATGCACTTGATGAGATTTGTAAATCAAGCCAGCAAAGGCGGTGAGCAGCCCTGCGACCAAGCCGATATTCAGCCCAAGTGTACAAGTCGCCACAAAGCTGACCACAAAGGCAGCTGCGTCTGCTTTGTCGCTTATCCATGCTTGACGCAGCGTTGCCACATCAATCATCGACAGCACAGAACTGGCAATAATCGCCCCCAGCACCGCATAGGGCAAGCCTGTCAATACATCGCCAGCCAGCCATAATATCAGCAGCACCGTAACGCCTGCCACCGCCCCAGCGAACTTGGAAGTTACCCCAACCGAGACATTCAGCCCTGTGCGAGACAAGCCGCCTGCCACCGCAAAGCCGCCGAATGCTCCACTGGCGATATTGGACAGTCCAAGTGCGGTGAGTTCTTTGTTGGCAGATATGGGAGATTGGAGCGTGGACAAATTTTGAGCAACCGCAATACTGGACACAAAAACAATCAACGCCATCAATGAAGCAGACGGCAATAACGTCATCACATCGCTGATGGGCGTGGCAAGCAGTGCAGTATTGGGGGTTAATAATCCACTTGGCAAGGGTGCAAGGGTGCGTATGCCAAGCTGTTGCCACTCAAAGCTGCGACTTGCCCAAATGGTCAATAAAGCAACCATCAAAGGCAAGCCTTGACGAGCCAACGTCGCCATACGAGCAGGCAGCCACCCCCACAGCCAAGCGGCACGGTAGCGATTGATAATAAACAGAATGAATACACTCACACCCAGTACAGCGGTAGGCAAGTGAACAAATGGCACAGTGTCGGCATGGCTCATCAACCCAAAAAACATCTTACCCAAGGTATCGCCTGCCATGGGTATGCCAATCAGATATTTAAGCTGTCCTGCGATGATAAGCAGTGCCGCCCCACTCACAAAACCCTGTGCCACGCCACGGCTAACAAATTGGACAATCCAGCCCAGTCGCAAAAAACGTGCCACACACAACAGCAAACCGACAATAACCGACATCAGACTTGCCAAGCCAATATATTGCAAACTGCCTGACGCATAGGCACTAAGACTGCTGGCGGTCATAATGGCAGTGATGGCAACAGGTCCGACTGCCAGCAGGCTACTTGTGCCAAAATACGCATAAACCAGTGCTGGTATGATGGCGGTATACAGCCCAATCACAGGGGGCAGACCTGCCAATGCCGCATAGCCAAGGCTTTGTGGGATAACAAGCACACCAACCATCACGCCTGCAAACAGATTGTGCAGATGATTGTTGTCATGATGGTTGCAGCGTGTGTTATTCACCGTAGATTTTGATACCTTGGGCGAAGTTGCACCCTTTTTGGCGAGCGGCGACAACCATCGCATCATGCTCGCCATACAGACGAGACAACTCACCTTGCTTGGCTTGACGCTGTCCACTGCCACTACCCACACCAAAACTTACGGTAGGATAGATACCATGGCGACCCCCTGCGATACCGATACCCATGCCTGTGGCAGACAGCCCAACATTGCGTTTTTCGGTCTGTTCGGCAGTGCTGCTGATACGCTGAATTTCGCTTTGTAGGCTTTGGCAATCATAGGCTTGATAGTTGGCAGGGTTGATGTACTGTGGGGTAATATTGCCAGTAGACGCACAACCCGTCAAGATGGCGATGGTGGCGGTAAGGGTGAGTAGTTTTTTCATAAAAAATCCAATTATAAAACCTAAAAAATAGCAATATCAAACAAGTGAGTTGCACAACATTCAGTCAAATTCATTCATCTCAATCGATAGCACCAAATCCGTGCAAAATCAATGCCAGTATAATCGATTAAAATAAAAATGAGACAAGGCGACAGCGACCGCCGTGTACAAGTAGTACATAAGGGAGCTGGCAACGAAGTATCATTGCAATTTTAATCGATTGTATATCGTTCACGCATGTGCCTAGCTGATATTTTTGCCTGCACAATTGGGGCTATTTGGGGCTTGCCCCAGTGCCGTCCATTCATCAGACGTATAAGCATGAATGGCAAGGGCGTGAATTGTACCGCCACTGCTGGTGAGCAAAGGACTGGCAAGGGCATAAATCAGCTGATGACGTGCCGCAAGGCGTTTGCCTATGAAGTCTTCACTGACGATGACAAGTTTAAAATGGCTTTCTTTGCCATCAAAATAGCCTGCGTGCATGTGGCTTTCATTCGTAAGCTCAAGATGACTGGGGTTAAGCTCCATAAGAGCGGTCTGTAAATCGTGTGCGGTGGTCATAATTTCAACATCTTAAAAGCATTGAGCTTATTGTATAGTCTTCTAACTTCACTTTAATACGTCGTCAAACTCACTTGTAAGTACTACTTGTACTATCTGCAC
>JAUNUB010000091.1 GCA_030538375.1 Moraxella sp.
GGCAACACAGTATCATTGCAATTTTAATTGACTATAAAACATCATCAAAAAGTGCTTTATCACTACTTTTAGGGTATCATAGACGGTAATTTTAACAACAACGATGAAAACGATGGAAAACCCCATGAACACACAAAATAACAATCAACCACCCAACCAATCACCCAGCCAAGCACTTGGTCAAAATGACGGTCAAGCCATGTGGGGCGGACGCTTTGCCGAAGCAACCGACGCATTTGTCGCAGAATTCACCGCTTCGGTCAATTTTGACAAACGCATGGCAAGCCAAGATATTGCAGGTTCTATTGCTCACGCCACCATGTTGGGGGAATGCGGCATTATCACTCAAGAAGAAAGCACGCAAATCGTGGCAGGACTACAAGCCGTCAAGGGTGAGATTGAGCGTGGGGAATTCGTCTGGCAAGTTGCCCTAGAAGATGTGCATATGAATGTCGAAGCACGGCTCACCGCCTTGATTGGCGATGTCGGCAAAAAACTGCATACAGGACGCAGCCGCAACGACCAAGTCGCCACCGACATTCGCCTATGGCTAAGAGATGAAGTGGACGGTATTTTGCCCTTGATTACTCGCCTACAGTCAGGATTATTAAGTCTAGCCAAGCAGCACACGCACACCATCATGCCCGGCTTTACGCACCTACAGACCGCACAACCTGTGAGTTTTGCCCATCATGTGATGGCGTGGTTTGAGATGCTGAGCCGTGATTATGACCGACTTGTGGACACTCGTAGCCGTATCAATCAAATGCCCCTTGGTAGTGCCGCCCTTGCTGGCACGACTTACCCCATTGACCGCACGATTACCGCACGGTTGCTGGGCTTTGAAGGGATTTGCCAAAACTCGCTAGACGCAGTGAGCGACCGTGATTTTGCCATAGAATTCACCGCCGCCGCTTCTATCCTTATGATGCACCTGTCTCGCATGAGCGAAGAGATTATTCTGTGGATGTCGGCTCAATTTGGCTTTATTCATATTCCAGACCGCTTTTGTACTGGCTCGTCCATCATGCCCCAAAAGAAAAACCCTGACGTGCCAGAGCTGGTGCGTGGCAAGACCGCTCGTGTCTTTGGGCAACTCACCACTCTGCTCACGCTCATGAAAAACCAACCCCTAGCCTACAATAAAGACAATCAAGAAGACAAAGAGCCACTGTTCGACTGTGTGGATACGCTAAACGGCTCGTTGCTTGCCTTTGCCGATATGTTACCTAACATCACCCCTAATGCCGACAATATGCGTGCCGCCACCCTAAAAGGCTATGCCACGGCGACCGACTTGGCGGATTATTTGGTCAAAAAAGGATTGGCGTTCCGTGATGCTCATGAAGTCGTGGGTAAGGCAGTAGCGTTGGCGGTATCCAAGGGTTGCGATTTGGCGGAATTGTCGCTTGCCGAATTGCAAGACATCAACCCCCTAATCGCTGATGACGTGGCGGATTGTCTTAGCTTAGAAGGTTCGCTAAACGCACGCAATCATCTAGGCGGCACAGCACCTGCTCAAGTAACCGCCGCCATTGAACGTGGTGAGACACTGCTTAACAATCGCACCGCCCGCCAGTCATAACAAGAGCCATAACGAGAACACCCATGACCGAAGTATTCAACCCAAAAGCCAACCTAGTATTTTGCCGCAAATATCAAGAAAACCTACCAAAATTGGCCAGCCCCCCATTTCCCAATGCCAAAGGCGAAGAACTGCAAAACACCGTCTCTGCCAAGGCGTGGGGAGAATGGATAGAACTACAAACCATGCTTATCAACGAAAAACACCTAAGCATGATGGATAAAGATGCCAAAAAATTCATCGCCGACCAGCGTGAGCTGTTTTTTGACAATGGCGATTACGAAAAGCCTGCAGGGTACAAGCCCAAAGATTAAGGCTGGCTAGTATAGTCGATTAAAATAAAAATGAGACAAGCCGACAGACCGCCGTGTACAAGTAGTACATAAGGGAGCTGTCAACGTAAGTATCATTGCAATTTTAATTAACTATAATCATCATTCCCATAACCATACCAAGCCCAAGGCAACCTATATGACATTAAACAGCACCGAAGAAATCATCGCCGACATCAAAGCTGGCAAAATAGTAATTCTCATGGACGATGAAGACAGAGAAAACGAAGGAGACTTGCTGATGGCGGCAACGCACGTCAATGCCGAAGCCATCAACTTCATGATTACCCATGCTAGGGGGCTGGTGTGCTTGACATTGTCCGAAGCACGCTGTCGTCAGCTGGAGTTGCCCTTGATGAGCGACAAAAATGGGGCAAAATTCAGCACCAATTTCACCCTATCCATCGAAGCTGCCGAAGGCGTAACCACAGGCATTAGTGCCGCCGATAGAGCCTGCACCATCAAAGCAGCCGTCGCCCCTTTTGCCAAGCCAAGCGACATCGTACAACCGGGGCATATATTCCCCATCATGGCAAAACAAGGTGGCGTGCTGCACCGTGCTGGTCATACCGAAGCAGGTTGTGATTTGGCAAGGCTGGCAGGGCTAGAACCTGCGGCGGTCATCTGCGAAATCATCAAGCCTAATGGCGAAATGGCGCGCCGTGATGATTTGGAAATTTTTGCCAAAGAACATAACCTTAAAATTGGCACGATTGCCGACCTTATCCATTATCGCATGACCAATGAACAGACGGTAGAGCTGATTGACAGCCAGCCCTTTGACAGCCAATACGGTGCATTCACCCTGCACCGCTTTAAGGAATATGGTACTGATGAAATCCATATCGCCTTGACCAAGGGGGATTTGGCAGATGGCGTCAGTACCGTGCGAGTACATGCCTTTAATCCCCTAAAAGACCTTTTTGCCGTCAGCGAAAGCATGACAGGCAAAGCAGGCTGGAATATCCAGAGTGCCTTGCAAGAGATTGCTAAGAGTGAGCGTGGCGTACTGGTATGGATTGATAACGGCACGCCCATTAACATCAGTCATGCACTAGAAAAATGCAGGGCTCATAACAGCATACACGAAGCCAACGAACCTTATCGCAGTATTGGGGTGGGTGCTCAAATTTTGCGTTTGCTTGGCGTTAAGGACATGAAACTGCTCTCCACGCCTGCTAAATTCAATCTGTCGGGTTTTGATTTGAACATTGTTGAGTCTGTTCCAGCTCCAAAATAACACCGCACTCAAAATGCAGGTAGCAGAAAACAAGCACAGATAGCACAAACGTGGGTTTATACCCACGCTACGGCTACTTGATTGTTTGGCGTGATGAATTGTCAACAGACCCTAAATAATCTAAGGCAAAATTTCTTGTTTCTTTTGTTTTGTGTCTATTGAGGATTAAAGTAGCTTATAATTGAATTCTTTCTATATTTTGATTTTGATATGATATTTTTGGGAAATTTTGCTTGATTGATTTTGGCGATAGATTATCTATTAGGTTATCATTTTCTATAATTTTGATTTTTCAATTAAAGATTTTTCCATTATCTCTAATAACGGCTCTATATTTATATTCTGTTCTACACCAGTAAAACCACCTTTTCCGTCTTCATACAAAACAAAATGAGTTCCTGATAAAGCACTAGCCCTATCCCATTCTTCTTTACTGATATTTTTTGTATTAAATTGATAGCCAGCTTGCTCTGCTAATTGCTTAAACATTATTCTTATGGCTCTACCATTCCCTTCTTCAAAAGGGTGAGCTGAATTAAATTCAGCATAAGAAACCGTAAATTCATAAACAAAATCATCTCTATCAAAGTTCTTTAGAAAATCATTTTCTTGTAAAAACTGACTGGTTTCTGAAATGGCTTGAATTCCTTCGGAAATCGGTAAAAACTCACTATATAGTGATGGGTCATGAGAATTTTGTTTGCCCCAGTTTTCAGTTTGTGGTCTTAACTGACCTGCATGGTCGTACAAACCATCAAAAATATAACTGTGAATTTTTAATAAATGTACAAGGTCGTAACTTCCTTGTATTGGGCTTGCGTCAAGCCTTTTTTCTCTAACAGATGTTACGGCTCTCTCCAGCTTCTCCTGTTCTTCAGCTTCTTTGTGGGAAGTGGGTGTTTTAGATAGCAGAGCTTTTACTTGACCGTAATCCGTCATTCTATTGTTCCATTTTTTAGGAATTTATCGAATAGCAAGGCTTCTTCTTGCTCATAAGTGCTTTGACCGCTTTCTACACGCATGAAAATTTCAACCAGAATAGGGTCGGTGGCTTGAATTACCTTGTCGCTAAACTCCAATGCGGTAGAAGCCATAACCTGCTTAGCTGATGAACTGATATTGGCATTTAAAACCAAATTTGATAACATAAAATTTTCCTAAAGCATTACGTTTAAGCGATATTACACACAGCCTAGTGTTAATTTATTGGCAACTAACCAATAGTCACTTTGACTTTAAAACCAAGGTTTAAAATGTAGTTTTGTCTCGTTTTTATTGCAACCAACTATGGGCTTACAAGTCGACTGCAAACCACAATCACACATCAAAATCTTTCACCAAAAATCCTTCACTATGGCAAGACATCGCACCCATCATGTAGCTTGTTTATCTCATCAATACACACTGCTTTGTCCAAATGCACATCAAGCCTAAGTCTGGGCATATCCAGTGCCGCCAATGCCGACCACAACTCCTGCACAGTTATGGCTGTACCATCTTGGCTGGCTATATTTTGGCTTATGGCTGTAGCCCCAAACATAGGACTGGCTAACAACGCCGCACGACGCACACCTTGATAACGCACCAGTTCAAACAGCTCTGGGGCTAATTTGCTCAAACATGCCTTGATGGTGCTGGTTTGGGTGTCATGATGGGCGTGATGACAACTGATGAGATTGGCAATGTACTGTGCCCCTTGATTGCTCGCCACACCCAATCCCAACTGCTGTTTTTGGACACGGTGCAGCAGCACATCACCTAGCTCGATACCTTCACGGCAGGCTTGACGATACGCACTATAGTTAGACACGAACATGGTCTTGGTGCGAGCCAGCACAGGGTGCAACACCGTGCCACTGCTACTCATTGGCAAGATGAATAATTGTGCAGGGCTTTGCAAAAAAGGCTCATGCGTCGCAACAAGCACCGTCATGATTATTTTTGCTCAAGCTGGGCGATTTGTTGCTCTAGCAGCTTGATTTGTTCTTCTTTGGCACGTGTCAGCTCTTCTAGTGTGGCAAGCTGCTCATCTATCAGTTTGGCTTGCTCATCGAGCTGTGCGTCTTTATCTTGCAGACGGTCTATCTCTTCTTTGATAAGTGTAGGCTCTGCTGGGACTTCGGCGTTCAAAATCGCTTCTGCATCAATCTCGCCTGCACTGATGGCAGCGGTGGTATCCACGCCTGTTTCTGCTGGGGCTTCGGTAGTGGTGTCCGTCTGTATCGGAGTAGCTACTTCTGGCGTAGGAGCTGTCGCTACTGGGCTTGGAGTTGGAGCAGGGGTATCGGTATCGCCAGATTGCGACAAAAACCATGTACCCACCAATAATGCCAAGGCTATCACCGCACCCAAAATAATATAGTTCAGTGTCTTTGGGCTGCTGCCGATTCCACTCATGCCTTTGCCCTTAGCTTTGCTTGATTTGATAGGGCTGGGTTTGGGTGATTTTTTTTCTTTTGTGGTGCTGTTGTCGCCTTTTTTGCCAAACATAGATTTTTTGGCAGGCGCTGCTGCCAATACTGGCTCGGCAGGCACATCAGCGGCTATTGGTATATCTGCCAAAGGATTTACAGGTGCGTCAAATTGCGTATTGCTGGCAGAAACATCAACATTGGTATGCACATCTGTACCGATGGTGTCAATATCTGGCATGCTAAGGTCTGCGGTATCGACCGTGCTGTCTGCTTGATTTAATTCTTCAAAAAGTATCGCATCGTCCAAGTCAGCACTCGTATCAAGATTGTCTTGTACCGACACAGTATCAAGCTCACTAAACACATCATCACCCAAATTATCAAGGTCAAGCTCATCAAAACTAAAGTCGTCAGCTTGGCTAGCATTGCTGCTGATACTGTCATTCAACAAGTCATCAATGCTGGGGGGATTGTTTGGGTTTTGCTTATTGCTAGATTCGCTCATAAAAAAGTTTCCTTGTCATGCCTAGGCACAATTAAATTCTTACTATACCAAATTCTCATCAAAAAATCAGCCCCCAATGCTACAAATGTAGCAATCGGGTCTACAAATGGCGTGATTGGCTAGGGGATAAACTTTATCACGCCTGTATCGCCAAAACCATCGCCAGCACGCATGGCACTCGCTTCATCTTTGCTGGGGCGACGCTCTTGATGATGACATGCCACACACTCAATATATTCATCAACAGGTTCAAAAGTCTGCACCTGCACGGTTGTGTCTATCGCCTTACACGCACGGCACGCCACACCTGCCAAAAACTGACGTTTGGGACGATTTGACTGATAACGCATAGGTGTTACTCCTTTGAGCTCATTCTCAATTCATGACATATGTTCATGCCAGTGTGTTGGCACAAGCCTTGGCGTTTTTTGTGCAACCTTGGGTTGTTATGTAAAATAAAACACTTACTTAAAAATACTAGTCAGCCAACACCACAAAACCACTGTGTTTTAGCAAAGCGTCTATCTTAGCTTCACGCCCCATAAAAGCAACAAAATTCTCGCCTGCCGAACGTGAACCGCCCATAGATAAAATACTGTCCACATAAGCCTTGCCTGTCTGTGGATTAAAAATACCCATCTCTTCAAAACGGCTGAACGCATCGGCTGACAACAGCTCTGCCCATTTATAGGAATAATAGCCTGCCGCATAGCCCCCTGCAAAGATATGGCTAAAGCTGTTGGCAAAACGGTTGTTCTTTGGCGGTTGTATCAGTGCCACATCATCACGCACCGCCTGCATAACCGTCAGTATATTTGCAAAGTCATCAATGGCTGTGCGGTGCACTTCAAGGTCAAACAACGCAAATTCAATCTGTCTTAAACTCTGCAAGCCTGATTGAAAATTTTTGGCGGCAAGCAAGCTGTCCAAATACGCCCTAGGCAGCGGCTCACCTGTTTTGACATGACGGCTAATGCGGGCAATGCCTTCGCCATGATAAACAAAGTTTTCCATCAACTGACTTGGCAATTCTACTGCGTCCCATTCCACACCATTGATACCTGACACGTCATCTAAATCAATGCGTGTCAATAAATGGTGCAAACCATGCCCAAACTCATGAAACAGCGTAACCACCTCATCAAAGCTCAGCTGGCTGGGCTTATCATCACTTGGCGGTGCGAAGTTGCACACGATAAAGCCGACAGGCAAAATCTCACCATCTGCGTCTATATGTCGGTTTTGAAAACCCGACAGCCACGCCCCTTGACGTTTACCAGCACGAGTGTACAAGTCAAGATAAATGCCGCCAATCAACGCCCCATCTTGGTACAATTCATAAAACTGCACATCTGTATGCCATACCGAAGCCGTGGCAAGCACAAGACTTACCCCAAAGACATCTTGAATAATGCCAAACAAGCCATCAAGCACCGCAGGCAATGGAAAATAAGGGCGAATCTCATCACTGCTTAAATTAAACTTACGGACACGCAATTTTTCTGCCAAATAAGCGGTATCCCATGGCTTAGCCTTATCCATACCAAGATTTTTGGCAAGCTCGTCCATCTCATCAAGCTCCGCCTTGGCAAATGGCGTGGCATGTGTGGCAAGCTCATGCAAAAATGTCGCCACTTCATCGCCGCTTTGTGCCATCTTGGTGGCAAGGGACACTTCGGTATAATCTTTAAAGCCCAGCAACTTCGCTTGTTTGTGGCGTAACTGCAAAATCTTGCACATCACATCTGCATTGTCAAAAGCTGCAGGCTCGGCTTGGTCGCTGGCTCGTGTGCTATAAGCATGATACAGCGTCTGACGCAAATTTCTGTCATCAGCATACTGCATGATTGCCAAATACATCGGCATATCAAGTGTCGCCACATACGGCGTGGATAGCGGCACATCAGCGTGCTGACTGGCATACCGCTCACCTGCCGCCTGCAAGAGTGCCAAGCCGCTCTGCGTGATACCTGCCAATTGTGCTTCACTCAAGGGCAGGGCATAGGCATTGGTAGCGTCCAACACATTGTCCGAAAACTTGGCGGATAAGGTCGAAAGCTCGCTTTGAATGCTTGCCAACTGGGCTTTTTTGTCATCACTCAGTCCCACACCAGACAACTCAAATCCCTGCAAAGCCAATGCAATCGCACGTTGCTGGGCGGCGGTTTGCTGGCTTGCGTGCAATGTATCAAACCCTGTAGACACACATTGATACAAGCGATACAAAGCCAAAGATTGCCCCACTCGGGTATAAAATGCCGAAATCTGTGGCAATAAGTCATGATGAGCGGCACGAATCTCATCACCGCTCACGACACTGTTTAAATGCGACAACACGCCAAAGGCTCGCTCCACCGCACGGCTTAATTTGCCAAATTGATGAATAATCGCCAAGGCTTCGGTGGCATTGATGTCTGCTTGGTCGTCATGAATGGCGTCCAAAAATGATGATGCCTTGGCAAGTGCTTGCTGGGTCTGGTCGGTTAGCGTCTCTGGGCTTGCTTTGGCAAAATCCACCAAATGCAAACGTGGGTCAGCGTGATTTTGAGAATTCATTGAATTGTCCGTTGGTTGTCTATTGTATTGATTGTGTGTAAAAGTGGTGTTTTGGTGGGTTTATATTAGGCTCTAGACTAGCAAACCCAAAAACCCGCCTAACCAAACCCCACAACTGACGCTCTAAGTCATTTGTACTTTGACCCCATCGCCATTCACATTCTTTTAGGTGAAGCTCGAAATTGGTGGTTACGACG
>JAUNUB010000092.1 GCA_030538375.1 Moraxella sp.
ATAAATCGCAGCTCTTTCAAGGAAAAAACGCAGGTTGATAGTTATTCTATCAAGCAAGTTTTTGACGATGAAAGACAAGATTTAGCCATTTTTAGCACAAAAGCCGTACGTTTACCACAAATTTCAAACTTAATTGTTTGGCGTGATGAATTGTTGGCAGACCCTAGGTTTTTTGAGAAAAAATTTTGTCGATATACACGATTTTACTAAATCATCACCAATATATCTCACAAGGCAAGGTTTTGATACAGATTGAACGACTTATTATAGTCAAACAACTTCATTTTAGAGCGAGAAAAATGAGCGAATATAGTACAAGTGGTACTTACAAGCAAGTTTGACGACGTACTAAAGTGAATTTAAAAGACTATAACAGCCAAACAAAAAAAGCCAACCCATACAAGGTCGGCTTTTGTACACCAAAGCCAAAACACAAATGACAAAGGGAGTGAATGTAGATGGTGCTGCAAGTGGGCTGGGCTTAGTTTATTAAACAAGAGTTAGGTTGGCAGTCAGCATTTCTCAAATCTTGCAATGCTCTCCACATGCCCTGTGTGCGTAAACATATCCATCACCCCTGCGTGCGTTAGGCGATAGCCTTGGGCGATTAACAAAGCAGTATCACGAGCCAAGGTCGCAGGATTGCACGACACATAGACGATACGCTTGGCGTTGAATTTGCCAAGATATGCCATCACTTCTGCCGCCCCCGAGCGTGGTGGGTCGATAAGCAGTGCGTCAAAACCATTGTCGCCACTTGCCCACGGCTGATGAGAAAAATCCTGCGTCAAATCCTGTGCAAAAAACTCGGCGTGGGCAATGCCATTTGCCTTGGCGTTCATACTGGCACGCTTGGTCATCTCTGTGCTGCCTTCCACGCCCACCACAAAGCCTGTCTCACCCACACATCGTGCTAGTGGCAGGCTAAAATTGCCAAGCCCACAGAACAAGTCCAGCACTCGCTCGCCTGCCTGCAAATCCAGTAAGTCGCACGCTAGCCTAGTCATTTTTTGATTGACCGACAGATTGACCTGTGTAAAATCCAGTGGCGAGAATTCAAAAGTAACATCAAAATCCGCTAAGCGATAAAACAGTCCGCCAGTCGGTGGCACAGTCAAGCTACTGGCACGCCCTGCCATATCATCAATACGCTGCACGGTCTCGCTGCCCTTGGACTGCAAAAATAACTGCCAGTTACGCTGCCCAAAAAACGCCTGCAACTTAGCAATATCGCCATCGGATAATGGCTGCATGTGCCGCACAATCACCGCCACGGACTTAGCACTGTCTGCCACATCTGCCAAGGTCTCACCCATCGCAATCTCAAGCTGGGGAATGTCATCACGCCCATCAAGACTGCCAATCAGTGTCTTTAGATTATCAAGCTCAAAGCCAATGCGTTTATCCAAAATATGGCATTCGTGCAGCTCACTCAAAAAATTGCTCGCACGCTCACGAAAGCCCACAAGGGCGGTGTCTTTTTTGGCAACATACCGCACCCCCATGCGTGCCTTGGTGCGGTAGCCTAGGCGGTCTGCACTCAAGGGCGGCAACCATGTGTCAGGCTGCACCCCTGCTTGGTGCTGGAGCAGCTCTGCCAACACCGACTGCTTAAAGGCAATCTGTCCATCTGCCTGCCAATGCTGCAAACTACACCCCCCACACACCCCAAAATGCGGACAAGGCGGCGTTTGGCGTTCTGGGTGGGGGTTGGCAAGCACGGCAAGGGTGTCGCCTTCTTCAAAGGTTTTTTTGATGGATTTGACTTTGACACTCACCACTTCGTTGGGTAGGGCGTGGCTTATGAAGATTTTTTTGCCAATTTTGTCCACTGGGTGATTGTCGATGTGATGGCACTCGCCCTGCCCCACGCCGTAGCTGCTCACCGCTCGCCCATCGTGCGACAGCCCTGTTATCACAAAGTTGATGGGCTCGGCTTCTGCCAAGCGTTTGCGAGCTTTGGCGTTAGGCTTGCCTGATTTTTTGCTGGGGGCGTGGGTGAGTATAGCGGCTGTGTCCGTTTGAAGCGTGGTCTTAGGTGTGGTGCTGTGCGTGGTCATAAAAACAGTGCCTGCCAAAAATGGTGGGTAAACTTACGATTATAGCATGAAATGCACTTTTCAACCAAACCAGTTAGGGTGTGCCACAACACCGCCAAGTACCGCACCGTATCATCACACTCTCACCCATCTCACCACACGCTCTTCTATCATCTCATCGGTCATGCCGCATTCGCTCACCGCTCTGCCTGCTGTACCAACCTTGGCAAGCCCTTTGGCATGAGCTTGCTGCCCTGCCACAAGATAATGCCAACGTGGCAAGTTTTGTCCTAGATACAATCGCTTGTACGCACAATGCCTTGGCAACCACATCATAATCGGCATCATTTGCGGTGTCAGACGAATGCAATCAGCCACATACGCCTTGCGATTGGCATAATCGGAACATTGCCCTGTCGTACAGTCTAATAACTGACACGCCACATCGGTGTATTCGGTATCTTGGGGGTCATCGTCCATAAATTTGTGCAGACAACACACCCCACAGCCATCGCACAGGGCTTCCCACTCATCATCATTAAGCTCGGATAGAGAATATTTCTGCCAAAATTGGGGTCGCAAATTTGTGTCAAGGGTGATATGATAAAACATAGCAATAACCAATCAGTAGCCAATCAACAATACAAGGCGTATATTGTACACGCTTTGGCGGTATTTTTTGGTGGTATTTTCTATAGTCAAATAAATTCACTTTAAGACAATGAAAACGAGCGAAGATAGTACAAGTAGTATTTACGAGAGAGTTTGACGATGTATTAAAGCGAATTTAAAAGACTATGTCATCTGTGCAATATCCGCTTGGCATTCACTATATATGCACCAACAAAAACTTCACATAAGGAACTCGCATGAACATTCGCACCCTAGAACTCAAAAGCACCGCCGCTGATGGCACGCCTTTAATCAGCTATGTCGCCCTACCTGCCACTGCTACCGCCGATAATCCTGTCTGTGGTATCTTGGTCGCTCCTGAATGGTGGGGCATGGTCGAGCACCCAAAAGCCGTTACCGAACGACTGGCAAGCCTTGGTTTTGCAGCGGTAGCGATGGACGTATATGGCGACGGCAAACTCACCACAGACGCTGCCAAAGCTGGCGAATGGATGACCGCCGCCCTAGCCGACCAAGACGCATTGATGGCACGCTGCGGAGTGATTTTGGCGGATTTTGCCAATCTGCCCGAAGTAGATAGCACAAAACTTGGCGTGGTAGGCTATTGTTTTGGCGGTAAGATTGCCCTAGACATGGCACGCACAGGCTTGCCAGTGAAGGCGGTGGCGACATTCCACGGCAACCCAAGCCCTATTCGCCCTGCCACAGATGAATTTGCCGCCAAAGTGCTGTTCGCCCACGGTGGTGCAGACAGCATGGTAAGTCTAGCAGCTGTGGACGGACTGCGAGCCGAACTCGATGCTGTCGGTGCAGACTACGTTATAGATATTTATGACAACGCCAAGCATGGCTTTAGCAACCCTGCTGCCGACCAACGTGCCATCGATAATGGCGTGGATTTAGGCTACAACGAAGCTGCTGCCACCGCCAGTTGGGATAAGATGGTGGACTTTATGAAACAAAATCTTGCGTGAGATAGCCTTGCTTTTAACCTTGTTGCACGCAGATTTTTTGGTTTTATAACTTACATATAGTCATTTAAACAGGTTTTTTGAAAGAGCCTGTTTTTTTGAATGTGATGGCTGCATTATCGTCAATATAAAGTTAATAAAAAGGGCTCAATAAAAAGATTGCACAATCTAGCAATCACTCGCCATCTTTATCCAACTTATGCACATAACGCTCAAACCAAAATGGCATAAATGGCACAACCGCAGCCACAAGCCCCAACAAAAAAGGCTTTAATGACCAACCCCTAACTTGACAAGTAATTAATAGCACCACAATAAAACTCACAAACATTAGCCCATGAAACATGCCTGCAGGGAATATCAAAAATGGCTTGTCAAAATAATACTTCAAGGGCATCGCCACCAATAACAGCAGCACAAAAGACACCCCTTCCAAAAAGCTAATTAAACGTAATAATTTGGTCATTACTTATCTCTTACTTTTAGAACATTCATAATCGTATCAGCCACCATCTTTGCTAAGCCCACTGGCACAGCATTGCCAATCATTTTATAGTCAAATAAATTCATTTTAGGACGAGAAAAACCAGCAGCAGACAACACAAGTAGTACTTACAAGCGAGTTTGAAACGCAAGTACAAATCAAATTCTTTCACTACAGAATATACAAGTTACCATTTTGATGAGCTTGCTTGTCTGATGATGGCTAACAATGGCTGTATTGATGTTGGCAAAAATTGCATATTAAGAATATGAACAACTATTCAAAGTGCATTACAAGGGGTTTGGGCTGAATAAAATCCCTAGCGGTTTAAACCAATAACAAAACAGTAGAAGAAAATTAAGCGGTAGCAAATAACGCCCTTATGATTGCATTTAATCGCACCCTATCTTGTGGGGTGTTGTGCTCTCTGATTGCTTTTTGCACATCATTGTCAAAGAAGCTGCTTAAATTATCCTTGGCTTGTGCAACTTCTAAATTATCCTGTAATTGCTTAATTTTTTGGTTTAGTCTTGCAGGTTTGGCATTACTAAAATCCAAACTTTTATAGCGTTCAAAATCAAAATCTTGCATGGTTGTATCCCCTTATTTGGTCATTGCTTGGGAAGTAAGCCGTGATAATTCTAAAAGTATCGCCCCTTTCGGTATAAACAACCGCCAATAGTCTTGATTGATTGCTCATGCCGATAATAATCATTCTTTGTTCATTATACTCACCAATATCTTCAATTTCAATTGCAAAATTATCGGAAAATACACTAACCACTTCTTCAAAAGTAATATTTCTTTTGTCAAATACCAATTCATATTTTGGGTCGTGCCATTCAAAAATCATACCGCCAAATTCAAGAATTGGCATAAGCAAGCTCCCCCTTTACCACAGCTCCATCAAGCTCATTAATCAAATTTTTCACACGCTTTAAGTCCTGTTCTCTAAGCTCGCTTTTTATTAGCTTTGGCATGGCAGCCCATCAATGGGTGCTAGCCACATTCATTCCCCCACCCACTTACCACCACGCCACACTAGGGCGAATTTGGTGGCTTTGCCGTCTTTTTCTGAGCCGATGTATTGCTCGGCATTTTTGCGAGACCAGCGAAGAATGGTTGGATTGCCATCATCATCGGTATCAGGGGCGTTAAAGATATAATGGAATTTTGGCTCAAGCTCATCGGCGATGGCACGCAGTTCGCTCACCTTGGGCGGACGAGTTTCACGCACTTTGGGGAATTTGCTTGCCGCCAAGAACAATCCTGCCGCCCCTTCACGCAAAATATAATGGTCGTCATATCTTTGTGAGCGTAGATTTGGCATGGCGATGGCAGTCATGCGTGGGGGAGCAGCTTCACCGTTTTTTAACACCTTGCGAGTATTGTCGCATTTTTGACAGGCAAAATACGCCCCAAAACGCCCTGTTTTTAGCTCCATTTGCCCATCGCATTTATCACAGTCAATCGTTGGCACATCTTCCTTGCCAGCGACTTCAAACACGCCTTTTTCGAGCAGATAGCCATCACAATCAGGGTTATTGCCGCAGACGTGTAGTTTTAATCCACCGTCCACGATATAGCCGTCCATCGCCGTATGGCATTTTGGACAGCGTTTTTTGGTGAGCAGTGCTGCGGTTTCGGCTTCGTCATCGTCGCCTGTGGTTTGGCTGGCAAAGGCTTCTACCGCCATAAGATTTTTTGTGCCTTTGCAGCGTTCTTTGGGTGGCAGATTGTAGCCTGTACAACCCAAGAACACCCCTGTGCCGCCTGTGCGTATCTGCATAGGGCGACCGCACAGACTGCACGAAATATCCGCCACATCGGTAGGGTCATTAGGTTTCATACCATCACGGCTTTTGGCGAATTCTAGCTTTTGTTTGAATTCTGTATAAAAATTATCCAGTACCATTTTCCAGTTTTGTGTACCGCCTGCCACATCGTCCAGTTTGTCTTCTAGCCCTGCGGTAAAGGTATAATCCATCAAATCAGGAAAACTTCCCACCAAGCGGTCGGTTACGATATCCCCCATCTTCTCGGCGAACAAACGCTTGTTCTCAAGGCGGACATAACCACGCTCTTGAATGGTCGAGATGATACTGGCATAGGTTGATGGTCGCCCAATGCCGCGTTTTTCAAGCTCCTTGACAAGGCTGGCTTCGGTGTAGCGAGCAGGCGGTTTGGTAAAATGCTGGCTTGGGTGAATGCCGTCGGTAACAAGCGTCTCACCCACCTGCACATCAGGCAGCAGCACATCATCGCTCTTGGCTGGGGGCTGCACTTTGGTATAGCCATCAAAGGTCATCACACGCCCTTTGGCTCTTAGCTCCACATCACCTGCATGGACGGTAAGCGTCATTGACAGATACTTGGCTGGCAGCATTTGACACGCCACAAACTGCCGCCAAATCAGCTCATACAGACGCTGGGCATCACGCTCCATATCTCTTAGCGAGCTTGATGACACCTTGACATCAGACGGGCGAATGGCTTCGTGGGCTTCTTGGGCGTTTTGCTTGTTGCCATAGACATTCGCAAGCACTGGCAGATATTGCATGCCAAATTGCTCCCCAATATAACTGCGTACACTTGCCAATGCGTCCGCCGACAAAAACGTGCTGTCGGTACGCATATAAGTGATATGCCCTGCTTCGTACAGTCTTTGGGCGAGCATCATGGTTTTTTTGACATTAAAGCCTAGCCGAGTGCTGGCGGCTTGTTGCAAGGTCGATGTGATAAATGGGGCGGACGGCTTGGACTGTGTGGGTTTTTCTTCACGATTTGCCACGATAAGCGGATTTTGAGCAATAACCCCCACCACCGCCATGGCATCATTTTCGTTTTTTAGCTCAAGGGCTTTGCCTGTTTGCTTGACAGCTTCTAAATTGATATGCTCATTTTTAAAATTCTGACTGTGGCTATCGACATGAATCTCCCAATATTCCACAGGCGTAAAGGCACGAATCTCACGTTCTCGCTCCACCACAAGGCGAGTTGCCACCGATTGTACACGCCCTGCCGACAGTCCACGAGCGACTTTCGCCCACAGCAAGGGCGACACCATAAAACCCACCACACGGTCAAGAAAGCGTCTTGCCTGCTGAGCATTCACACGGTCATAGTTCAGATGGCTGGGGCGAGAGAATGCTTCGGTAATGGCGGATTTGGTGATTTCATTGAACACCACTCGGCTATATTTGCTGTCCGCACCGCCGATGACTTCTTTTAAATGCCACGCAATCGCTTCCCCTTCTCTGTCCAAGTCCGTTGCCAGATAGATTTTGTCGGCGGTCTTGGCAAGGGCTTTTAACTCTTTAATCACTTTGGTTTTGTTTGGCAATACTTCATATTGTGCCACCCAGCCATTTTCGGGGTCTACCCCCATGCGGCGGACTAGGGCATTTTGGGCTTTTTGTTCACGGCTAAGCCCCATCTCGTCTGGTTTTTCGCTCTTGCCTGCCCCCGACACTGGCAAATCTCTGACATGCCCCACGCTTGAGCGTACCACATAATCATTGCCCAAATACTTGTTAATCGTCTTGGCTTTGGCAGGGGATTCCACAATCACCAACGCCTTACCCTTGGCATTCACCGCCACATCATCATCGGTTTTGGCGGTCTTGGTGCTGGTTTTGGCTTTGCTTGTGGTTTTTGACGCACCTTTTTTGATGGTACGAGCAGGTTTGGTTGAGATTGCCATGATTTCCCCTTGTTAATATTTTTTTACCAACTATTATGAATGATAATTTTACAGGTGTTTACTATTTTGTCAATGTCTTGTTAACGCTTATTAACAACTGCCTTGATATTATCCGCCCAATCTGTCATAAATTGCTTTAATTCACTCAAAACCGCCATCAATTCATCATCATCAAGTTTGGCATGTATATTACTAAAACGCTCATCTTGCCAAAACACCTGTACCGCATTCGCCTTGACGCTCACCCCAAAGATATAATCAAACATTGGAAGATTTGCCAAATTTTCATTCATCAGAATTTCACCACCGATGTTGTATCGGGTGTTGTGCTGGGGGTTGCCTGTCTGTGCTGGCAAGATAAGCTCAAAACCCTTGTCGGTCTTGATAAATTGACACAGCGGCAAACGCAAGCTGTCATCTATCAAGCTGTACTGCATTATCAGTGTATTTTTTTGCTGGCTTGGCTTATTAAGCGGTATCCATGCTGGGATTGGCACAAGTTTTGGGTGCAGTTGTAGCTTGCGAGCCATCATGCGTAGCTCGTCCAGTCGCATTTCTTCTTTGCGTGGCTTTATCGCCATCATGTTGCCCAGTGCAAAGCCGATGACCGCCAGCACCACCCACATTCCAATTGTCATACAAGCCTTTGATTTGATTAAATTTTTAAAAAATTGTCAAGGTGATAAGCTGCTCAATTGACCATTAAATATAGTCAATTAAACTTGCAATGATACTTCGTTGCCAGCTCCCTTATGTACTACTTGTACACGGCGGTCTGTCGGCTTGTCTCA
>JAUNUB010000093.1 GCA_030538375.1 Moraxella sp.
TGGTGGGGGTCAGCAGAGCGGTAGGACTTAGATGAATGAGTTGCATGGAATAATAAGTAGGCAAAAAACTCACTATTATAACAAAAAATCGAAGCAAAGTGGCACAGACTAAAACAAAAGCCCTGCAACAAAAGCCACCACAACAAGAGCCACTGAAACAAAAGCCTAAGGCAATCATATTACAAGCCAAGCAAGCCAAAAAATTTTGAGTATTTTTTTGGGCGTGCTACATTTTGTGGTTTATTAGCTTATTAGTATTTTGCACAGTATTTTACACAGCATTCTGCGATTGTGCCGCCTTAAAACTTAGCAAGAACAAGCCTGTCGCCTAACCGTCTAACAAGGCTTGTTCTTGGGGCGGAACGGATTTTAAATTTGTAGCTCGCCAATATCCGCCACGCTTAGGAACATCTCACGCACCGCAGCCAAAAGTGCTAGGCGATTTTGTTTAAGTGCTGGGTCATCAGCATTGACCATGACATTATCAAAGAAGTCATCAAGCGGTTTGTCAAGCGTGCCAAGTGCCGTTAATACAGCTGTATAGTCTGCCTTGTCGGCTAGGGGTTGTATGGTATTTTTGGCTTGATTGATGGCTTGATGTAGTGCTTGTTCGGCAGGCTCTTGTAGCAGACTTGGGTTGATGGCGGTGGCAAGGTTGTCCGCCTTTGCCAAGATATTGCCTACACGTTTGTTCGCCTGTGCCAAATTGCTCGCCACCGCCAAGGCACGAAAGGCCTGTACCGCACGCACACGCTCATCAAAATCCAGCGGCATATGTGGGTTAATCGCTTGCACTGCCATAATCGTATCAACACTCACACCTTGCTCGGTGTACATGGCACGATAGCGTGAGTTAATAAAGTCCATCACTTCGGTAAAAGTATCCGCCAGATTGTCAATTTTTGAGCTGTAATTCTTCACTGCTTCGCCAACGAGTGCGGTCAGATTAAGTGGAATCTTGTTCTCAATCAAAATTCTCAGCACGCCAATGCTGGCACGTCTTAGGCTAAAGGGGTCTTTTGAGCCTGTTGGCACTTGCCCAATGCCAAAAATCCCCACCAAAGTATCCACACGGTCGGCAATCGCCAAAGCCGTGCCAATGGGCGTGCTTGGCAACATATCACCGCTAAAGCGTGGCAAGTATTGCTCTTCGATGGCAGCAGCCACCGCTGGCGTTTCGGTAATGCGAGCATAATAAGTGCCTGCAATGCCTTGTAACTCTGGGAACTCACCCACCAAGGTACTTGCCAAATCTGCCTTGGAGAGCATGGCGGCACGCACCACATCATTCACCTGCATATCTTGCCAATTGCTAAGCTCATTTTGCAAGCTGGTAGTGATGAAGGCGGCAAGTTTGGCAATACGCTCGGACTTATCCCAAATCGTACCCAATTTGTCCTGAAACACACGGTTTTTGAGACGTTCGGCAAAGGCTGCTAGGGGCTGTTTTTGGTCTTGCAAAAAGAAAAATTCCGCATCGGCAAGGCGTGGGCGTACCACTTTTTCGTTACCCAAGATGACTTGTGCTTTATCACGGCTGTCGATATTGCTGACAAAGACAAAGTTAGGCAGCAACTTGCCTGCACCATCGGTCAAGCAAAAATATTTTTGGTCGGCTTGCATGGTGCTAATCAAGGCTTCTTGTGGCACTGCCAAAAACTTCTCATCAAAGCTCGCTTTCATTGCCACAGGATAATCTACAAGAGCGGTAACTTCATCAAGTAAATCAGCAGGCATGACCGCCACTGCCCCATCTGCCAAATCTTGCACCTGCTGTACTATCTTGGCTTGCCGTGCGTCAAAATCTGCCAGTACATAGGCTTTGTTAAGCAGGGCTTCATAGTCATCAGCGTGGGTAATGACAAGTTCGCTAGGGGCATGAAAGCGATGTCCAAAGGTGATGTTGCCAGTTGCTTTGCCTTGAATTTCACCTGCGATGACTTGATTGTCCGCCATCAATACCACCCACTTAACAGGACGCACAAACTCATCTTTGCTTGCCCCACTACGCATACGCTTGGCGATGGGCAGATTGTCCAGTGCCTTTTGAAATACTACTGGCAACAAGGCGGCGGT
Source organism: Moraxella sp. (assembly GCA_030538375.1). GTDB lineage: Bacteria > Pseudomonadota > Gammaproteobacteria > Pseudomonadales > Moraxellaceae > Moraxella. The sequence goes on from JAUNUB010000093.1 coordinate 2,077, forward strand.
GTCTTGCCCCTTAACCGTCAAATTGTAGCCGATGTAGTCGCCCTTGTCGGTATTGATGGTAATCAGCTCGTCTTTGCTGATACCTAAACCTTGTGCAAAACCTTGCCCTGCCTTGGTCAAATTGCCATCAGCGTCAAAAGCCGCCTTGAGTGCAGGTCCACGTTTTTGCTCGACACGGTCGGGCTGTTTATTGTCAATGTTGGCGATGTGAAGTGCCAAGCGACGTGGGGCGGCAAATGCCTTAATCTCACCATGCGATACACCCAGCTCAGCCAGCTCATTTTTGACACTGCCAAGCAAGCTATCACGCAGGGTTTTTAGGTTTTTTGGCGGAAATTCTTCACAGCCAAGTTCGAATAGAATGTTCATAAATTTGTACTCTGGTGTTTTTGGTTATTTAGTCTAGGTATTGCCGTTAATCGTATGGTTTTATAATGTGTATTATTAGGGTCTGCCGACAATTCATCACGCCAAACAATTAAGTTTAAAATTTGCGGTAAACGCACGGCTTTTGTGCTAGAACACGGTTTTTGTGCTAAAAGTGGCTAAATCTTGTCTTTCATCGTCAAAAACCTGGTTGATAGAATAACTATCAACCTGCGTTTTTTCCTTGAAAGCACTGCGATTTATCTCATTTTTATCTACAAAGACGAAATGTCGACAGACCCTACTCATTATAATTGCTGAGCTATTATTCCATAGCTTTTGTTATTCCATTATACGATGAATAATAACTTTGAATAATGAATTTTGTCTGTCATCAATAAATTCAATATTACCATAAGACTTTAATGCACGCACAATACCGCTGCCTAAGCCACGATAAGGTAATACACGACTAGCAAATGATGCCAATATTGGGTTGCGAATATTAGAATTTCCCATCTTGATGTTATCGATTGTCAGATTGTTTGGTAAATGACCTGCACTGATAATCTCAATTCTATTTTTAAAAATCAGCAATCGAATTGGTGAGCTGATAAAATAATCTCGATGAATAAGTGCATTGCTAATCAACTCTTCAAAGACTATTCTAGGAATTTCTGGTTGCCCAATGGAGTTTACACTTTGGTTGTTCTGAATATGATGGATATTAATCAAACAAAAACTCAACGCTTCGGCAAACATATCAGACAGCTTACCTGTAATATCTCGGCTGTCAATATAGCTTTCATCGGTAATATCATTACCATAAAATGCAATCGCCTTTATTATAAACATCGGTAGGCGGATTTGTGGTTTTTTGGCGAATAATAAACCGCCTGCATAGTTTAATTCATCACCAACCATCAGATTCATGTTTTGCAATAGTATCTTAGGTTCAAGATTTTGATTGTCCAAAGAATCGCCATATTCTTTTTCAAAAAAGTTGGCAAAATAATCCATATCAACATCGGTGATACTGCTGTGTCTGATTGGCAATTCATCAGCATGTACCAATCCTGACTGCTGAAACATTCTTTGTAATTCTTCTCTGGCGGTAACTTTTCGTTTGTCTGCACCACTTTTTACATAGACGTGCAGATTTTTATCCATATAAGGTTTGCTAATTCCTTTTTGGATACTCAGCACAATAACCTTGCCATTAGCAAAGCTAAAATTTTTTGTTGTCGGTGTGATTGGCGGTTTTACATGTTCGGTAGCAGCATTGGATATTAGTTGATTAATACGATTAATATCTTTGGCTTGCAATCCTGATAATACACCATCATCACTGACACCGATTAAAATATTACCGCCCATACCATTGCTAAACGCCACCATCTCACAAGCCAGCGAATCCGCACGCAATATATCTGCTTTAAATTGGGTAAAGCTGTCTTCGCCCAGTGCAATTAATTCTAGCAATTCATCAGCAGTCATAATAAATAATAATCAAAAAATAATCTAATAACAAAAGGTAATTTAGTAGCAATAGCTTGTGTTTTATTTGGTGTTTTACTAACCCCACTTCGCCAAGGCTTCTGCTTTGTGGGCTTCGTCCGCCAATGGGAAGCCCAATTTGGCGCGTGCTGTACAGTAGCTACTCGCCACTTGACGTGCCAAAGTACGCACACGCAAAATAAACCGCTGACGCTCGGTAACGCTGATTGCTCCACGTGCGTCCAATAAGTTAAAGGTATGGCTTGCTTTTAGCACCATCTCATAGGCTGGCAAGGGCAAACCTACGCCCACCAATTTTTCGGCTTCACTTTCGTAATAGTCAAACAGCTCAAACAGTTTATCTACATTAGCGTATTCAAAATTATAGGTCGATTGCTCCACTTCGTTTTGGTGAAAGACATCGCCATAACTGACACGCCCAAACTCGCCGTCCGTCCACACAAGGTCGTACACGCTGTCCACACCTTGAATGTACATGGCAAGTCGCTCCAAACCATAGGTAATCTCGCCTGTAACAGGGAAACACTCAATACCGCCCACCTGCTGAAAATAAGTAAACTGCGTTACTTCCATGCCGTTTAGCCATACTTCCCAGCCCAAGCCCCACGCACCCAGTGTCGGGCTTTCCCAGTTGTCTTCCACAAAACGCACATCATGCGTCAATAGGTCAATACCGATGGCTTCAAGCGAGCCCAAATACAGCTCTTGGATATTGGCAGGATTGGGCTTTAGCACCACTTGAAATTGATAATAATGCTGTAGGCGATTGGGGTTGTCTCCATAGCGTCCATCGGTAGGGCGGCGGCTGGGCTGTACATAGGCGGCATTCCAACGCTCTGGGGTTAAGGCACGCAAAAACGTAGCGGTGTGAAATGTCCCAGCCCCCATCTCCATGTCATAAGGCTGTAGCACCACACAGCCTTGATTTGCCCAGTAAGTTTGTAGTGTTAAGATAAGTTCTTGAAAATTAAGGGGTTTTTTATTAGCGGTTGTCATCACATTGTCCGATTGTCATTGTGGGGATAAAAATGGTTTATTTTACCATGTTTTGGGGCGTTTGTTGTCATCAATGCCGAATTTTACACCAAAACCAACACACAAATAGCACGCCCAACACAAAAGCCCTGTGGCTGTACATCATAAGGACTGTACATCACAAGGCTTGTATTTTTAAAAAATCAGTGCTAAAACCACGCACCATCGCCCAAGACTTTTTGTCCTGTGGCGATTTTTAGAATGGGTAGCCACTGCACTTGGGCATCACGGTAGAATTTTTGGGGTTTGTCAAATACAGTCAAGGCTTCATCTGCCAAGGATTGATAGACGCTTTTTTCGCTGATGTAGGCGATGGGCAGTTGTCCGATATCACGAAAGATGTCCACGAGCTTATCGCTTGGTTGGTTGTTGTCAAACATCTGTGGACGCACACGATTGGCAATTAGGTGAATTTCTACCTTGCCTTTGCGAATTCGCTTGATGTCGTGAATGGATTTTAAAAATCGCTTGGTGCTGTCGATATCAAAAAAAGACGGCAGCACAGGTATAAACAGCACATCGCATTCGCTGATGAGTTTCTCGGCTTTTTCGCCTGCCACAGCACCGGGGGCATCAATGATGAGATAGTCCAAATCTTTTTTTGGAAAATCGCCAATGTCGTCCGTATCTCGCCAGTCCACGCCTGTGATGACAGCAGCGGTGTCAGGGCGGAATTTTAGCCATCTTAGGCTGGATTTTTGGGGGTCGGCATCGGCAATGGCGACACGACTACCATTATTGGTCAAGGCAGCAGCCAGTGTTACCGCAATCGAAGTCTTGCCACAGCCGCCTTTTTGATTGGCAATGAGAATTTTTTTCATGGAGCGTCCTTAATCATACAGTGTTTTGTGGGCAAGCACTTCACACCGAACGCTATTGCCACACACACTATCACCGCACAACAAGCAAATTCATCACCTACCGTCAACTGTTGTTACACAGTGCTTTGTCAGTGAATTTTATACGGTTGTACCCATGCCACTATACGCCATTTTTTTGTACTTGACAACACTTTTGTTACAAAATATCACAAGTTAGCAATAAAGCTAATGCCAGTACTAAGCCAAGCTAATAAACACCTGTATCTTAGAGTGCAGAGCCTTGAGTGATACGCCAATATCATTCCATGGCTTTTGTCTAAAAAAACCGATGATGGTTTATTTTGTTAAAGCTGGCATTTTTTGCAACAAAATGAGCTGTAACTGTAGTGCGAGTTAACCCACGTTTGTATAAGTGGTTGGTGGGCTTACGCCACAGTTCACCAAAGCCTACCAATCATCATGAATGGGAGTGTATCAGCTATATTTTTTTTGCAATTATGGCGGTTATTTTTGTGATTGAATGATGAATAATTGGGCAAAGTGCTGAATTTTTTGGTATGATTTTACTTTTGATAAATGAATGCTTGTGGGATTGATGAATATTCTGACTTTAGAAAATGTATCGGTGCAGCGTGGCGAGATGGTGCTGTGCAAAAACGTGAGCTTTGCACTTGCGGCAGGCGAAATATGTCATCTGCTGGGAGAAAATGGACTGGGTAAGACAACGCTGCTTGCTCAGATTGTAGGACTGTTGCCTGTATTGACAGGGCGTGTGGATTATCTGAATGGACAAAGGTTGCGTGCTTTGTATGTATCGCACCAAACAGGGGTGCATGAAGCCTTGACAGTGAGACAAAATTTGGATTTTTTGATGGCACTGCATGGCGTGCATATCACTGATGAGATGGCAGAGCAGGCATTGACGATGGTGGGTTTGGCAGGATTTGACGATGTGAGTTGTGGTGAATTGTCAGCAGGGCAGGGCAGGCGTGTGGGCTTGGCACGACTGTGGCTGACAGATGCGGAGCGAGTGCCACTGTGGCTGCTTGACGAGCCGCTGACCGCCCTTGATGTGGCGATGGTGCAGGTACTGGAGCAAAGAATTGTGGATTTTGCACGCTTAGGGGGGGCGGTGCTATTAACCAGCCATCAGTCGTTGTTGGTGGCAAATAGACACTTGGATTTGGCGGAGTATGTGGTATGAGTGAAGAACATATGTATACGCCAATTGTACCTGTGCGAGCGTTATTCGTGCGTGAATGGCAGGTCAAGACTCAAGGGTTGGTGCAGTGGCTGTATCCTTTGGTGATTTTTTTGATGATTGTTACTTTGTTTCCTTTGGCGATTGGCAGCGAACCTGCATTATTGACACGTTTGGCAGTGCCGATGGTGTGGATTGCGGCATTATTGGCATTGGTGATTGGGGTAGATGGATTGTTCAAGCCAGAGTATGATAATGGTACATTGGCACAGCTGGTGGCGACAGACGCACCATTGGCGGTTTGGGTGTTTGTGCGATTGCTGATTCATTGGCTGTGTGGGGCAGGGTGTGTGGCATTACTGGCGGTATTGGCAGTACCATTGTTTGGACTACAGCTGCTTGATGCCTTGGTATTGGCGATGTCGGTACTGGTGGGCTCGCCGATTTTGCTCATGTTGTCGGCGATTGCCAGTAGTTTGACTTTGTCACTCAAAAACGGTGCAGTGCTTGTGCCGCTCATTGCCATTCCTATGCAGTTGCCTGTACTGATTTTTGCGACTGGGGCGGTGGAGCGGTATAGCATGGGCATGAATGCCTTGCCGATTTTTGCTTTGTTGTTGGCTGGCAGTATTTTGGTGGTATTGATTGCACCGTGGGTGATTGCGATGGTGCTAAAGATGGCGTGGGGGAATTAGGGCATGATGAAAGTTGGGTATGTCTTAATTATTTAGGTTTGATATTAATAAATGCAGGACACGCCTATCTTTTGGTACGTTCCAAGCTGGGTTTGGGTTGTTTTTGGGACTACACCAGAATAACAACCACATTATACTACAAAATAAAGATAACCCATTGTAAACTATCAAGAAAAATTCAATTAAAACTGCTTGAATTTTTCGTATCAGAAGTCACTACCAGAAGTTCTGCTGATTTACCTGATACTCAGTATAATTCAGCTGTTTTATTCTACCATAAAATCAGACTTGTGACAGAATACAACCTTGTCTTACAGAGCAATCACACTACAAGCCCAAAAATTTTAGTATTTTTAATAATGGGTCTTATCTTGATTTATTTTGCAAAACACTATAGGGGAGAGTTGTATTTTCAACCCAGCTATAATTTATTTAGGGCCTACACCAAATCAGCCCAAACCCCACACCACATCCTCAAAGTTTTCAGCTTTTGTGATGGTGTGCTGTAGTTAAATCTAAACTCGCATTCTTTGATAAACAAATGGAAGTTTTTCTTGTCAATGCCATTGTATTTTCTTAGGATACGTTTGGCTTGCGACCAAAAATTTTCAATGCCGTTGATGTGGTTTTTGCTGTTGTCTTTGTCTGTAAACTCCTTAGAGTGATTAACTCTAAAATGCTTAAAATCAGATACATCAAGGGTGTTGTAGCTTTTGTAGCTATCGGTGCAGACAACACTGTCAGGCTTTATTTTACTTGTGATGATGGGCATTAGTGTAGCTTGCTTGGTATCCTTAACGATTGCAGTATACACTCTATCGCCACGCTTTAGCAAGCCGAATACAGCAGTTTTGCCAGCAGCACCACGACCACGCTTACCCTTACGAA
>JAUNUB010000094.1 GCA_030538375.1 Moraxella sp.
ACCTTTCATGACTTTGGCACTGATGGTGATATTTTTGCCTTTTTGGGTAATGTCGATATTATCACCAGCGATAAAGTTTAGCGTATCGCCCAGTTTCACCGTTTCAAAGGTCGCACCTGTACCGCCTGTATAACTAATGGAATTTGTACCTGCACCTGTCTTACCGATACTAAAATTCCAACCGCTGTTAATCGCAGAATACAACTGGCTGCCGTTAATCGCGTCGGTAGAAGTCGCCGAAATCAAGCCCGGTGCGACATTTTGAATGCGGCGTGTGCCATCTGTATTGCCTACGCTCACCACGCCTGCGACATTCTCACCCCCTGCAAAGTTGTGAGTGATGTTGTTGATGGTGGCTGATTTGTAGCTATTATCAATTCCCTTACTGGTTGTACCATCTGCCACATAAGCCGCATTGCTGCCCAAAAAGACAGAATTGTTCGTGGTGGTGGTGATATTATTACCAAAGGCAAAAATATCTTTGCCGCTGTATGTGATTTCATTAGTCGCAGGGTCAGTTGTTGCTGTGCCTAGCGTGTTGTTATTCCCCACCGAGTAAGAACTCTCGGCATTGATAGTGCTTGGGTCGCCGATTGCACCAGAATTGTTGCCATGGACTTTGTTGCCAAAACCAATCGAAATCGACTGTTCGCCAGTCGCTTCGGCAGCTTGTCCGATTGCAATAGATTCACTGGCAACTTTGGTCTTATTACCAATGGCAATCGCATTTTTCACTTCGGTATCATCAGCCAACGTGATGTCATTCCCCAATACAATTGTACCGCTAATCGGATTGCCGTCAGAACCCAAAGTTTGCTTATTCCCCATTGCCAACACGTCAGTCGCACTGTGGACAGTATTGTCATTACCACTGACTAAAGAGCGGTCAATGCTGTTGACAGTCAGATTATTACCAGTAATCGAAGAATCGTTCGAAGTCTTCACGGTATTGTGCATACCAATCACCAGTGTATCTTTGCCTTTATCCAAGCTGTTGCCTGCACCAATCAAAGCGGTTTGCCCCAATTCCGTGCCGCTGCTTGCCATTGAGCGGGCAACTTCCGACATTCCGCCCTCAATAATCGGCATGACGATTTTATTGTGGGCAGAATTGGTAAGCGTGTTGCCGTAACCGCTGACCAAAGCACCGTTGCTGTTTTGCACAGTGTTGCCCGAACCAGTTACCAGCACGGCAATGCTGTTGGTGGTGTCGGTACTGGTAATATCTCCAACGGTATTTTGCGAACCATAAATATGCGAGAACGCACCTTGTCCTGCAAATGCACCTCCAAAGAAAGGTAATCCACCAGTTGTCGCACGCTGGTTAATCAAGATTTTATTGTTATTACCAGTAACGGTCGAATACAGACCTTGTGTCGCCGCTTCATAACCAATCATGGTACTGCCACGACGAAATGCACCGCTATGACCGCTCCAGTTGCCACGTGTGCCAGTCATACCGATATGCACGGCTTCGTTACCTGCATAAGCGGTGTTGCCGATTGCAATCGAGTTGGCTTGGTTGGCGTTTGCACTCGTACCCAAGGCAACGCCGTCGGTTGATGCTGCACTGTTGCGACCAATCGCCACACCGCTGTTGCCAAACACGCGTGCATTAGTGCCAACAGCCACGCCGCTGGTAACGCCTGTGGTTGCAGCGGCATTGGCGGTATTACCGATTGCCACGCCTTGTGCCGCTTCGGCTTTAGCACCGCTACCGACGGCAACGGCATTTGCACCTGCTGCGTTAGAAGACAAGCCAACCGCCGTTGCACCTGCACCTGCCGCAGCCGCACTCACCCCTGCCGCCATGGCATTCGTACCAGTTGCACCGTCGTTGTTGTAGTTGCTGCCTGTGCCTGTTACGGTGGATTTAACGCTGTAGTAGTGGGTTTGGGCGGCTTTTAGCTGTGCCACGTTTACTGCGTCGGTCTCTGCTGTGCCTGCGGCAAGTCCTGTGATTTGACGTGTAATGCGTTTTGTATCGTCTGTATCGCTTACATCACCGATTGCCACCGCCGCACGAGTTGACGTCCATGTACTGCCAGTTTTGTCCGCTGTGGCATTTAATGGGTCATAGCCTACAACGCCTTTTGCGGTGCTTGCATTGCTCTCTTCGCCAAGTGCCACGCCGCTTTCCACGCTGATTTTAGCCTTGTTACCCAGTGCTACCGAACCGCTCACCGACGCGGTGTCGGTTACTGCACCGCTTGTGTCCGCTGTGCCACCTGCTTGAATAGCATTGCCGAAGATAAACACGTTGTCGGAAGTTGAGCCGATGACATTATTATTACCCACCGAATAGCTGTTCGCACCATTAATAATACTCGGATCGCCAATCGCCCCAGAATTCTCGCCTTTTACCACATTGCCTGTACCGATAGAGATGGCGTTTTTGGCTTCGGCTTTTGCCCCTGTGCCGATGGCGATGGCATCTTCGCCACTGGCTTTGGTTTCCGTGCCTTTTTCATACATTGCAGTAGTGGAAGACGATGAGCCTAAGGCGATTGCTCTTGCACCACTTGCCGTTGCCGAATGCCCTGCGGCGAATGAACTCACGCCGCTGGCAATGGCAATGTTACCAATCGCGGTAGAATAATTGCCAGTTGCGTCCGTTTGACGACCGATGGCAATCGAGGTATCGCCTTTGGCACGGTTGGTTGTGCCTACGCTAATCGCAGAGGTCGCGGTGGTTTCATTGCCAATACCAAAGGCAAATGACATCGGACCGGTCGCGGTATTATTGTTACCAAAAGCAAAGCCTGAAATAAGGTTGTCTTGACCTGCGGTATTGTTATAGCCAACGGCAACACCACCAGAATAAGCCACACTTTTTTCGCCAATCGCCAGTGAAGAAGGCTTGATCTGGTATTGTGCTGAGTAGGTTGAACCATCGGATTTACTTTGATAAACACGGTAAGCCGTGCCGAATTGTTGTACGTTATCCGCATCTAATCGTCTTGCGGTAATGCCTTGGCTGCCGCCGCCGTTTTTTGCCACCGCATTTGTGCCAATCGCAATCGGACTGGTTTGATTTGCCCCAGTTCCAGCTACAAAACTGGCTTGTGCTCCTTGCCCAATCGCAATGGCGTACTGTGCACTCGCTGTCGCCCCTGCACCACAGGCTACGGCATTTGTACCCGGAGCAGTGTTGCTTGCTTTCTCACTGGGCTTGCCTTCATTCATACAAACCGCACTTTCGGCATAAACCGGCGTGCTGACCGCAAAACCGCCCAGCAACACACCAACCAACATCAAGCTCGATGAACCAAAAACACTGCGTGAACGTGAGCTGCGACAATAGCCGCTCGCCAGTTCAGAGACAGCGGTGAACTGCTGGGTGGACTTATTCCAAATCACTTTGTAAATTTGATTCATGAGCTTTATTCCTTTTGGTTCTACCCCCCCCATGGGAGCGTGCATGTACAAAATGGACGGTGTTATTGCCAAACTGTTGATAAGGCGTGTCCTATTGTGTGTGGTCAAACTTTGATAACAATAGACAAAATCGCCAGCCAATGAGAGATTTGTTACGGTGTAAAACTATATTGATTTTCTAAGCTAAATAGACGTTAAGAAATTCTAAAAAATACATTACTTAACAATAGCTTATAAAACAATTAATCTTTTTATGTTAGCATAAAATTGCTTGGCTTTCAAGGAGTGTTAAAATTTGCTGCTGGAGTGGCACAGGTGTTGACACAAAATTATATAGAAAATTAAGGCTGTAGCAGATGATAGCCACGTTATATCACAAAAATGAAGATAACCCATTACAAACTATCACGTTATAAACCCCAAAACCACCAAAACCAAAACCCCACCCCATCATTCACCATTGACAGCGTCCACCCTTGGTATTATGATGGTAATATCCACATTCAGATAAGGAAATTTGCAATGACTGACACCGCCCATCTTGCCTATCTCAACGCTCCGCCCTTTGACGTGCTAAGCCCTGCCCAAAAACACAGCTTGCACAAAAAAAGCCAGCTGGTGTATCTAGACGGCAAGCAGGCTTTGCCGACAGCATGGCAAGGGGATTTTTTTATCATTATCAAGGGGCAAATGCAGCAGTTTTTGGCGGACGAGCTCATCGCAGGATTGAACACAGGCGATTGGTTTGCAAGCCTTGACAAGGACGGCACGCCTTATCACTTTATCACCCAAGAGCAAAGCCTATTATACCGCCTAGATGGACGCACCATCGGTCAGCTTAGCCAAGACAATCCCACGCTCCAAAATCTACTGTTTGCCGACCTGTCTCAGCGTGTGGCACAGTATCAGTCTCGTCAAGACCATTATGAGAATCAACAGCTGCTCCACCAAGCCATCAGCAGCCTAGGGCAGCACATCAAAGAGCCGCATTTTGTGCCAGCTGCCGCCACACTCTACGAAGCCACTGCCGCCATCATGAGTTATGACGCCAAGCACATCTTGGTGCGTGATGACAATCGTATAGGCATGTTCACCCAAGCGGACGTGTGCCGTGCCATCATTGCCAAAAAAGACTTTGAAGCGACATCGGTCTTAGAGTTCACCAATTTTAAACTACAGACCATTCACGAAAACAACGACCTAAGCGAAGCCCTGCTTGCCATGCTAGAGCGACGCATTCACCGTTTGCCGATTGTCAATGACAGTGGCGAGATTACAGGCATTTTGGGGCAGACGGAGCTTTTGCACTTTTTGACCAATCATTCTGCCCTTATCGTTGCTAAGATTGAGCAGGCACACACCTTGCACGATGTGGCGGTGGCGGTAGAAATGGTGGGTAAGTTTATTCGCAATGCCCAGCGTACAGGCACAAAAACGCACGTCATCGGACGCACCGTGCAGAGCCTTAATGCCCAAATTTTTGCCAAAGTCTGGGCAATCATCACCCCAAAAGACGTGTATGACAATACCGCCTTGTTCGTCATGGGGTCAGAAGGGCGTGGTGAGCAAATCATGCGTACCGACCAAGACAACGCTTTGATTGTTCGTGATGGCTTTGTGTGCGATAAATTGCCCCAATATGCCAACACCTTTAATGACGCACTTGCCGAGCTTGGTTATCCGTACTGTGATGGTGGCATTATGCTGAACAATGCCTTGTGGCGATTGCCATTGAGTGATTTTAAGACACAGATTAGCGATTGGTTTGGTAAATATGCAGGCGATAGCCGTGTGTGGCTGGCGACCTTGATTGACGCACATTTTGTGTGTGGGGACAAGGCGTTGTTTGATGAATTGATGGCTCACATCACCCACGCTTATGCCCATGACGCTGTGCCAAATTTCATCAATCGCTTCGCCACGGCAACGGTGCAATTGGGTGATGGCAGTCATTTTTGGCAAAAATTCACAGGCGACACCAAGCACAACGTGGACTTAAAAAAAGCAGGTATCTTTCCCATCGTCCATGGCGTGCGTTCACTTGCCTTGCAACATGGTATCAGTGCCACCAATACCAAGCTAAGGCTTGCCGAGCTTAGCCAACGCCACATCATCACCAAGACAGACGCTCAAAATCTCATCGAAGCACTGGATTTTTTCTTATCAAAACGCCTTGCCGTCGCCCTATCCACCACCGACAAATCCGCACGCCAAGTCAATCCCAATACCCTATCCGCCCTTGAACGAGATTTGCTCAAAGAAAGCCTTGCGGTTGTCAAGGATTTTAAAGGTTTTATCACACGTTATTATCGATTAGATGTGTTTGGGGGCTGATATGTTTGATAAAATAAGACAATTATTCTCACAAGATGGCAAGCGAAACCGTCAAAAACATCAGCTGACACGCCCAGAATACGCTTATTTGTTTGACGAGCCGCCAGCCGATACATGGATAAGCCTAGACCTTGAGATGACAGGCGTAAACCCAAAATCCGACCACATTCTAAGCGTCGGTGCGGTCAAAATCACTCGCACAGATGGCGTGCTGTCCATCGACACCGCCCACGCCCTATCCATCGTCTGCCGTCCGCCTGTCATGCCAAGCAAGGACAGCATTGTGATACATGGCTTGCGTCCTATTGATGTCGAAAATGGCGTGGATTATGAGCGTATGTTGGCGACACTTTTGCCGTTCATTGGCAGTTGCCCCATTGTGGGATTTTGCACCGATATGGACATGGCATTCATCAACGCCATCGCCAAGCCCTACCTAGGCACAACGCTTGCCAACGAATGCTTGGACGTAAGCCTAATTGACCAAACCATCAGAAAACGCACCAATAAAAACCCTGACATCACCATCGACAGACAACATTTAAGTGAGTTGCTTGAACGCTACAATATCCCCTACCTGCCCGCCCATGATGCCAGTAATGACGCACTGATGAGTGCCATGTTGTTTTGCCATCTGTGGGATAGGCGGTGAATTCATTGTAAATCAAAATAAGCCAACCCAGCATAGGTCGGTGAACAAACCATCACTGCACAATCATTTGTGATAAAGTGCAAGCAACGCCAAAAATGCCGTCTCATCAATCACGACTACGCCAAGTTCTTGGGCTTTTGTGAGTTTGCTGCCTGCTTTTTCACCTGCCAGCACCTTGGTTGTCTTGGCGGATACACTACCAGCCACTTTTGCCCCAAGTCGCACCAAACGCTCCTTAGCGTCGTCTCGCCCCATGTTTGCCAGCGTGCCTGTTACCACCCACGTTTCGCCATTTAGGGGCAGATTGTCATCATTTATCGCCACCGCCTGCCAATGTACGCCTGCTTGGATAAGGGAGTTCACCACATCGATATTATGCGTCTCTCGCCAAAAGGTATATACCGCCTGTGCGGTAATTTCACCCACGTCATTCACCGCTTGCAAGGCTTCGATACTGGCATTCATCAGCGTATCTAGCGTGCCAAACGCCTTGGCAAGATTGCCTGCTGTCGTCTCGCCCACCCCCCGAATCCCCAGTGCGAAGATAAACCGCGGCAAGGTGGTCGCCTTGGATTTTTCGATGGCAAATAGCATATTATGCACCGATTTTTCACCCAGCCCTTCTAGCTGCACCAGTGTATCATGATGGCTAGACAGATGATAAATATCCGCCACTGTCTTAATCAGCCCCATATCAAAAAAACTCACCAGCCATTGCTTGCCCACGCCGTCAATATCCATCGCACGGCGAGAGACAAAGTGAATGAGCTTTTCTTTTTGTTGAGCAGGGCAACTCATCTCTGCGGTGCAGCGTGCCAAGGCTTCGCCAGCAGGCAACACCACAGGCGAATCACACACAGGGCATTGCGTAGGCAAAGTAATGGCACTCGCATTATCAGGACGCAGCTCGGTCAGTACACGAGACACCTTGGGAATAACATCGCCTGCACGGTGTACATTCACCATATCACCCACCATCACCCCAAGCCGCTCTATCTCGCCAAAATTATGCAAAGTAACATTGCTCACCGTTACCCCACCAACATTGACAGGCTCTAGCTTACCCACAGGAGTCAATTGTCCTGTGCGTCCCACCTGCCATTCCACCGCCAAAAGACGTGTTGGCACAGTTTCGGCACTGAATTTATAAGCCGTTGCCCAGCGTGGCTCACGACTCAAAAAACCAAGCGTGTTTTGTAGTCCCAGCTCATTCACCTTGAGCACCATGCCATCAATCTCAAATGGCAGCTCATCTCTTGTCTTATGCGTCGCCAAATAATGTGCTTGAATGGCACTCGGTGTCTCTACAAGCTCATAAGGCGATACTTCGAACCCCAAAGACTGCAAAAACGCCAACGCTTCGCCCTGCGTACCAACACCCACAGGCAAACCTTGATTGACCGAATAACCAAAAAATGCCAATGGACGAGCCGCAGCAATGGCAGGATTTAATTGACGCAAACTGCCTGCAGCAGCATTTCTAGGATTGGCGAACGTCTTTTCGCCCTTAGCAGCACTTTCACGGTTAAGCCGTGCAAAACCTGCCTTAGGCATCAGCACTTCGCCACGCACTTCCAGCAGTGGTATATCCACCGCCAACACCAGTGGTAGATTGGCAATGGTACGCACGTTATGCGTAATGTCTTCACCCACCTGTCCATCGCCACGAGTTACCGCCTGCACAAACTTGCCATATTCATATTTAAGCGATACCGCCAAGCCATCGAGCTTAAGCTCCATTTCATAGCATGGGTTGGTCTGGGTTTTTAGACGCTCTCGCACACGCCGCAAAAAATCATTCAGCTCCACTTCATCAAAAATATTACCCAAAGACAACATGGGCAAATCGTGTTGCACTTGTGTAAAATACGGCAGTGGCTCACCGCCCACGGTATCGGTAGGGCTGTCAGGCTGCTTTAAATCAGGAAAGTCATTCTCAAGTTTAAGCAATCTTTGTCTTAATGCGTCATACTCGCCATCGCTAAGCGAAGGATTATCCAGCACATAGTAGGCGTGATTGTGCTGTTTTAGGCTGTCAATCAACTGACGCATTTCAGCGATGATTTGTTTTTGCTGATTATTCATCATGACACTCTCTTTTTGTTCGTAATAATTAGGGCATGTTGACATTTCGTCTTTGTAGATAAAAATGAGATAAATCGCAGTTCTTTCAAGGAAAAAACGCAGGTTGATAGTTATTCTCTATCAAGCAAGTTTTT
>JAUNUB010000095.1 GCA_030538375.1 Moraxella sp.
TTATGCTTTACACACTGTAGGCAGGTGCAGGGTATTTGTGGTATGATAGACCAAATTTTTTGACACGCATTCCAAATATTATGGCAATCACTCACCCCCAATTTGACCCCGTGGCGATTTCTTTGGGCAGTCTACAAGTACATTGGTATGGCTTGATGTATCTACTGGCTTTTGCTACCGCTTATGGCTTGGCATTGTATCGCAGCAAACAAAATCCCAACTTTAATGCTGACATGGTGTCGGACTTGGTGTTTTTTGGGGCGTTGGGGGTGATTTTGGGTGGACGCATTGGCTATGTGCTGCTTTATGGTTTTAATGAACTGCTTGCCGACCCCTTTTATCTGTTCAAAGTATGGGAAGGCGGCATGAGCTTTCACGGTGGGCTGGTAGGGGTAATACTCGCCATGTGCTATTTTGCCCACAAATACAAAAAACACCCCTTTACCGTGCTAGATTTTATTGCACCATGCGTGCCGACTGGGTTGTTTTTTGGACGTATCGGCAACTTTATCAACGGCGAATTACCCGGACGAGTCTCCCAAGGCAACCATGACTGGCTGATGTACTTCCCCCAAGCGACCAAGGCGGATTACACACTCATCACAGATAACCCCACCCTTGCCACCATCGCCAGCAACATAGATGGCTACATGCTGCTGCCACGCCACCCATCGCAGCTGTATCAAGCGTTTAGCGAAGGGGTGCTACTGTTTATTCTGCTGTGGTGGTTTAGTAGCAAGCCACGTCCACGCTATGCGGTCTGTGCCTTGTTTTTATTAGGTTATGGCTGTAGTCGATTTATCACCGAATTTTTTCGCCAGCCAGATGTGGGCTATGAGCTGATTATGGGCTGGATGAGCAAGGGGCAATTGTACAGCTTGCCTATGATTATTTTTGGTATCATTTTGATGATTAAGGCGTACAAAACCCCTGTCTACGACTGGCAACGCCAATCCACCGCTGTATAATCTCAAACCCAAAACACAAATAACAAAAAAGAGAACCCCATGAACCATCATAGCGATATTCTCATCATTGGTGCAGGCCCTGCTGGGCTTGCCTTTGCCCGTTATTTTAAGAACAGCGACCTACAGCTCACCATTCTTGAAAAAGCCCCACTTGAGAGTATCGCCCACCCTGCCTATGATGGGCGTGAAATTGCCCTAACGCACCGCTCCAAAGAGATTCTCCAAAACCTTGGGGCATGGCAACGTTTTAACCCAGATGAAATTTACAAATTAAAAGACGCCAAAGTCTATAACGGCGACTTTAGCCATGCCCTGCATTTTAAAGTCCCCAAAGATTTGACACTGCTTAGCTCCATTGACCGCTTGGGCAATCTTATCTCCAATCACAACATCAGACAAGCACTGTACGATGAAGTCAAAGACCTACCCAACGTTCGCCTACTGACTGACACCGCTGTCAAAGCCGTGAATACCAATCACAGCACCGCCACCGCCACTTTAGCCAATGGCGACACACACACCGCACGCCTGCTGATAGGGGCAGACAGCAGACTGTCATTCGTGCGTCGTGAGCTTGGCATTGGGGCTAGCATGAACGACTTTGGACGCACGGTTATCGTGTTTCGTGTGTCGCACCCCATCTCAAACGAAGCCTGTGCCCAAGAATGCTTTTTGTATGGGCGTACACTGGCTCTATTGCCGCTTACCGACACCTTGACCAACTGCGTCATCACGCTTGACAATACGCAAGCCGATGAGCTGCTAAGCCTGTCTGCCGAAGCACTCGCCCTAGAAACTCAGCGTATGATGAATGACCGACTGGGCAAGCTCACATTGGCTGGCACAGTTCATCATTATCCGCTGATGGGGGTACATGCCAAGACTTTTGTCAGCACACGAGCAGCACTCATTGGCGACAGTGCTGTGGGTATGCACCCTGTTACTGCACACGGTTTTAATCTTGGGCTGCTGAGTGCAGATATCCTTGCTCATTTGATTTTCACCACTCATACGAGTGGCGAAGATATTGGCAATGATAAGCTACTCACCAGCTACAATCACCGCCATCAGCTACACACTCGCCCCTTATATCACGGCACAAATGCCATGGTCTCGCTATTCACCGATGACCGCAAACCCATGCGAGCAGTGCGTGATACCGCCCTACTCATAAGCAACCATTTACCGCCTGTCAAACGCTGGATTGCAGGGCAATTGACAGGCAAATAAGCCGCACCAGTCTAAAGTGTGGGTATGGGTGGCGTGAGTGTGTTTCGTCTTTGGGTGAAAGCACCGCCAAATTTGTCATTTGTGCATCAAAACCTTTGTGCATGCAATAAGCATTTTTTGTGTGGTTTCTTTAAAATGCAAGCACCTATTCTTATTGCTTGGCTTGCGTTGTGGCTCAAGGATAAAAGAACCCAAAGATAAAAATAAGCATACCCAGCAAGCCAGCTTGTAGCACACCGCCAAATCCGTAACCATAATGACTTTTACCCATTACAAGTCCAGTCCGATACCATGACCCATCTTTTAGCCACTTCAACAATACCCACCGCAAACAGCGACCGCAATTTTGATGATATTGCCGACCATTTTGCCAACAAAGTCTATGGCGGACAAAAAGGACGCATTCGCTTGGCGGTGCTTGAGCGTGATATTAACGAAGTACTGGCAAGCCTTACTCACCTTGACAGACCACTTAACATACTGGACGTGGGTGCGGGGCTGGCACAGATTAGCCTACAGCTTGCCAAGACGCACCACTGCACCATCACGGACATTTCAAGCAATATGCTTGCCAAAGCACGTGCCAATGCCGATGAGCTGGGCATTAAGGATAATACACGCTTCATCACCGCAAGCTATCAAGAGCTAGGAGATATCATCAAAGGCAATACTTATGATGTGATTTTATGCCATGCGGTGCTAGAGTGGCTGGGCGAACCCAAGGCGATTATGGATTTTTTTGATGAATTTTTGGCGAGCGATGGCGTGCTGTCATTGTGTTTTTATAACCCTGCCAGCCCCATCTACCGCAATCTTGTCATGGGGAATTTTTATCAATTAACCACGCCCAAAACCGCTGACAACAAAAGCCTTACCCCTAATCACCCTGTATCCTTGGACGAAGTAAGCAGCTGGCTAAACGAACGCCATTACCGTGTGCTGCTGCATTCTGGCATTCGAGTATTTAGCGACTATGCACCGCTAAAGCGTGGTGGACTAAACAATGCTGATGATGTCGTGGCAATGGAGCTTAAATACGCAAGGCAACTGCCCTTTCGACTGATGGGGCGGTATCTGCATGTCATGGCGACAAAATCTACCGAGCTTATACAGCTATAAACAAGTCCCCCTTTCTTAATAAAGCCCCTTTCTCACCAAAGAAAGGGGCTTGTTAAAGTACAGTCATTTCATCGCACATACGTTGAATATTACCCCAAAAAACAACGCAAGCTAAGTTCAACCAAACGCCTTGCCTGCTTTGCCTGCTTTATGTTTTGGGTTCGCTGTTAATTAAGGGTTTGGAGCTATTTAAGCACTCATCATCAAATACTCAAATGCCGCCAAGCCTGCCTTACTGCCTTCGCCCATCGCAATGTTAATTTGCTTAAATGGCACAGTTGTTACGTCGCCACAGGCAAAAATCCCTGCCTTGTTGGTGCGGCACTTAGCGTCAATGGTAATCTCGCCATGTGCAGTCATCTCTACCAAGCCTTTCACCACTTCAGAATTTGGCACAAGCCCTATCTGCACAAACACCGCCGACAATGCCAATGTTTTGTCATCGCCGCTTACTCGGTCTTGGTACACAAGCTCGGTAACTTTGCCATCTTTGGCAATAATCTCTTGCGTGGCGGCAGACTTAATAATATCAATATTTGGCTTAGCAACCGCCTTATCTATCAGCACTTGGTCGGCACGCAGACTGTCGCCAAACTCCAGCACCGTAACATGCTCCACAATGCCTGACAAATCCAGTGCCGCTTCAACGCCAGAGTTACCGCCGCCAATCACCGCCACAGGCTTGCCTTTAAAGAACGGTCCATCGCAGTGTGGGCAATACGCCACGCCATTGCCGATGTTTTCGTCTTCGCCCTTGACACCCAGCTTACGCCATTTTGCCCCTGTGGCGATAATGATGGTACGTGTTGTCCATGTCGTCCCTGTGTTTAGGGTGATTTGATAGCCGCCAGTCGTCTCTACCACTTGGCTTACGCTCACATGCTCTTTGACGGTGATGTCGTATTCTTTAATATGCGTGGCAAGATTGGCGGCTAGGGTGTTGCCGTTGGTAAGCGGTACAGAGATTAAGTTTTCGATGTCTTGGGTGTCTTTGACTTGCCCCCCAATACGGTCTGCCACCAGTGCCACACGCAAGCCCTTACGTGCGGTATAAATCGCTGCCGCACTGCCAGCGGGCCCTGCACCTATTACGGTTACGTCTTGGGTTTCTAGCGTTTCAGCCGCACCGCCGCTTAGCAAATCTGGATATTCACTTTGCAATTTATCGATAATGCGTGCGGTATCCACCTTGCCATTTAAAAATGGCTTGCCGTTCAAAAATACCGCAGGCACGCCTTGAATGTTGTTCGCTTCTACCAATTCTGGGAACACGCCGCCATCTACCATCTCGTTTTCGATATTACTGTTTAAGATGGCAAATTGGTTTAACGCCTGCACCACATCAGGGCAATTATGGCATGACAATGAGACAAAGGTCTGGAATTTCAGCGGCTGTCCGATACGTTTTACCAAATCTTGAATGCCGTCATCGAGTTTTAGCGTGTGTCCCCCTGCGTGCAAAATCGCCAAAATCAGCGACGTGAATTCATGTCCCCCCGGTATCCCACTAAAAACAATGCCTGTATCATGATTGTCGGTGGTGATTTTAAAACTCATGGGCGACAAATCAGTATCCACCACACTGCCATCAAAGCCAATTTTTTCGCTGGTGCTCGCCACTTGGGTCAAAAAATCCACGAGTTCGCCACGTTTGGCATGTTCGCCCTGCCCTATCACCATCTGAATGGGGCGTGTCATGTTGGCACTATAAGACTTGATAGCGTCTAACAAACTTTGGTCAATCATCGTAATCACCTTAACGTTATAAATAATACACCTATTATCATGGTTTTTATCAAAATTCTCAAACCAAAATCACAAACAATTACGATTGAAAAAACATAACTATGCCAGTTGGTTGTTTTGTTTTTTAAAATAAAAAAGCGATGTCAAATTTGCCAAAGTTTGCTACAATAGGGGCAGGAGATAAGCACAGACAAAGCGTGCTTTATTCTTGGCATTTGCCACTTTATTGACACTATTAGGACAGGAGAGCTTCATGCTACCAGAATACCGTGAACTGATGACCAAACTAAAAAGCGAAGGCGACTTACATTTTATCAAACTGTTTGATGAGCATAACGAGCTTGACAACGAAATCACCAATTTAGAAAACGACCCTGTGGCTTCCGTCAGCCGTGCCGAAGAAATCGAAGGCATGAAACGCAAAAAACTTGCCCTAAAAGATGAATTGGCAGTATACCTAGCCACCAAAGCTGCTTAATCAAAAACCGTTTAAGCCGTTTATTTCTCTACCCAATCCGCTTTGTCAATCTGTTGTTTGACAAAGCGGATTTTTATTGGGTGTGTGATTTTAGGGTATGCTTATCTTTTATCTTTGGGTCTAAAAATTAGACTGTAAAAAATTTAGGTCGCAAAACAAGACAAGCGTGCATTTTTTAAGAAAAAGCCTGTAAAGGAACACCCCTTGTATACACAAAAGCAAAAACCCCACATTCTGATGAATGCAGGGTTTTTGTAAAACAATCAAAATTCAAAAACTTAGATTTTACCTACCAAATCAAGGCTTGGTTTTAGGGTTTCTTGACCTTGCTCCCACGCCGCTGGGCAAACTTCGCCATCGTTTTCACGCACATACTGGGCGGCTTTGACTTTGCGAATCATGTCTTTGGCACTGCGTCCGATACCTAGGTCGTGGATTTCGGCAACTTTGATAAGACCGTCTGGGTCTACCAAGAACGTACCACGTAGGGCTGCGTGCTGACCTTCAATCATGACGTTAAAGCCACGAGTAATCGCACCTGTGCCATCGCCTAGCATTGGGTATTGTACTTTGCCAATGGCAGGAGAAGCATCATGCCATGCTTTGTGTACAAAATGCGTGTCGGTAGAAACTGAATATACTTCAACGTCAAGTGCTTTTAGTTCTTCGTAGTGGTCTGCCATGTCTTCTAGCTCGGTTGGGCATACGAAGGTGAAGTCGTGTGGGTAGAACATAAAAATCGCCCACTTGCCTTTTACATCGCTTGATGAGATGGTTTTGAATTCGCCATTTACAAAGGCTTCAGTGGTAAATTCTGGAATGGTTTGATTGATGATTGCACTCATGTGATTACCTTTTATTTTGTGTTATTATTGCTTGGCAAAAGCCAAACCCAAGCTACAGAAAAAATCTCTAGCAAAATCAATAGGCTAATACAAAAGCAACACTTTGGTTGCCTTAGCACAGCCCCTTGTTCTGCCGTCTATGATAACAAAAAAATGATGACATTCCAGTTAAAATGATAAAAAACATTGTTTTATTTTTTCAAATGTAGGATACAATAGGGGTTATATTCAATACACCATTTAAAAATCTACAATCCAAAAAGCTATAGTCATTTAAAATAAAAATGAGACAAGGCGACAACGTCAAAGGTAGTACAAGTGGTACATAAGGACGTTGGCAACGTAAGTATCATTGCAATTTTAATTGACTATACAATCGTTCAAAAAGGTCGCTATGATAACATTACGTCAACTCGAATTCGCCTTGGCTGTCGCCAAACACAAGCACTTCAAACGTGCTGCCGAAGACTGCAATATCTCACAATCCGCCCTAAGCCTAGGCATTGCCGAACTCGAAAAACAGCTGGATACACAGATTTTTGAACGCAATAACAAGCAAGTACTCATCACCCCCATTGGGCAAGAGCTGCTGGAGCGTGCCCAAAGAATATTCTCTGACATCAATGACTTAACCAGCCTTGCTCATAACCATCATACGCCACTGGACTACCCCATGACCATCGGCATGATACCCACCATCGCACCGTATCTGCTGCCAAAGGTGCTGCCCACACTCAAAAACAAATACCCCAATTTTGAGATTAACGTGGTAGAAAAACAAACCGAAAGGCTCATCGAACAAGTGCGATACGGTCATCTGGATACCGCCATCATTGCCCTGCCTTATGCGGTTGATGGCTTGCATGTGTTTGAATTTTGGCAAGAGAATTTTTTTGCCCTGTTTCCTAGCAGCGACCCACACGCCAAGCTAGACAGTATCAGCAGTGATGAGCTGGCAAAAACCAACCTGCTGCTCCTAGGCGAAGGGCATTGCTTGACCGACCATGTGCTGTCTGTCTGTTCGCTAGAGCGTAAAGACATCGAGTCTGGATTTTCGGAAGTCAATCTATGTACACTCATTCAAATGTCTGTCGCTGGCATGGGAACGACACTTGTGCCAGATATGGCATTGCCCCAGCTGGCTCACCAGTCCAAGCAAGCTCGTGCCGTCCCCATCAACGACAAAGGCCCGCACCGCCGCATTGCTTTTATTTCTCGGCTTAACTATGCTCGTGTCAATGACATCAAGGTCTTAGGTGAAGTATTCCGTGAAGCCCTGTCAAAAATCAAGCAAGCCTAGGGTGGATAGGCTTTTATGGTAAACAGGCTTTTATAAAGGCTGATTTTTGAGCAGTCTATGCCACTTTTGATATTCTGGCATGGCTTGTGCCACCTTGTGCCAAAACGCCTTTCTGTGGTTGGCGTGGTGCAGATGGCACAATTCATGTACAAAGACATATTCGGTGCATTCATAGGGATAAGCAGGCAGATACACCGACAGCCATACTCGTGCGTCCTTGGTGTTGCAGCTGCCCCAGCGTGTCGTCATGTTTTTTAGGCGAATTTCTTGGGCGTGCTTACCTACGATGGGTTGCCATTTGTCAGCCAGTATTGGCAAGGCTTTATTAAGCTCATGGCGATAGATGGCGAGCAATACCGCCTGTCGCTGGGTATTGGTTAGGGTGTTTAGTGTGCTGGGGGATAAGTTGCGGATTATCAATCTGTCGTTGCTGTTGCCCTTATTATTGCCACTGTTATCACGCCTATTATCACCATCATCACTTCTATTATCGCTACCGTCTCTATTATCGTTGCCGCCTCCATTACCCCCATTGCCCCACAGATACTTGGCAATATCCAATGGTCTGCCCCACAAAGTAGCTTGGGTGAATTCATGTTCTGTCGTATAGCTAGGCTGCTGGTTAAACCTAGCGGCAAGTTTGGCATGACTGGCAAGTATCCAGTCCATGCGTGCCGTCAATGCCTGCGTGATTGCCTTGTCGCTGGCGTGCCTAGGACAGCTGATGTGTAGTATACTGGCTTGACGTTCTGTGTCGAACTTTATACGAAAATTGATATTTTTCACCGACTTGCGTACCAGTATCAGCTGTATGCCGTGCTGATGCAGTACTTGAATAAGCTCGGTGATAATTGACCC
>JAUNUB010000096.1 GCA_030538375.1 Moraxella sp.
GTAGGAATTTTAAGAAAGAACCCATCAATAAAGAAACCCACAAGGAATACTAGGCGTACCTATAAGCATTTTGAAAAGAATTTTGAACAAAATTTCCGAAAAAAGTTTTAAAAAAATTGGCACAAAAATGACAGGTTTAACTGTTTTTTAATTGACAAAAGACTTTATCTTAAATAAAAAAACTCTTAATATTTTTACCCTGTAGAGTTTTGTGTGCTGAAAGCTCGGCACACCGCAATCAAAACATAAGCAAAAGCAAAAGCACAGGGATTTTTGGTTTGATTTAAAAAACATCAAGACCCCCTTATTTTTATAACATTTTGCGTGATGAATTGGCAGCACGCTGTATTATCCTTGGAGAACAACAATGTCAAAAGGGCAAAGCCTACAAGACCCATTTTTGAATGCACTGCGTAAAGACCGCATTCCCGTGTCTATTTTTTTGGTGAATGGTATTAAGTTGCAGGGGCAGATTGAGTCTTTTGACCAATACGTGGTACTGCTCAAAAATACGGTCAGCCAAATGGTATACAAACATGCCATTTCTACCGTTGTGCCAACTCGCAATCCACGCACCGATGGTGTATCGCCAACGAGCACAGGCTATCAAGGCAGCAATGCTGGTACAGGCTATCCGATGTCTGGCGGCAGCTTTGAGCGTCAAAATTCTGGCAGCTTTGCTGGTGGTGGTATGTCTGGTGGTACAATGCGTGGCGGTTTTACTCGTACACCGCCGCAAGGTGGCTATGAGCGTCAAGGCGGCGGCTATGAGCGTGGCGGTTATCCACAAGGCAGCTTTGAGCGTCAAGAACGCCAAGGCGGTTATGAGCGTCAAAGTGGTGGTTATGAACGCACAGGCTTTGGCGGCGGCTTTGACCGTGCCAGCTATGAAGAGCGTGGCTTTGATGGCAAGGGCTTTGACAAAGGCTATGACAACAAGCCATTCAACGCCGAAGACGGTTTTAAAGACGACGATTATAAGGGCTAAGTTTTAAGATTGGGTTTTGGATTTTTGCTTTATTCAAATCATCTGCCGTGCCTTAATAAGACTTATCAAGACCTGCTGAGACAACAGCAGGTTTTTTTGTGGGTGGGCTGTAGGCATAGCTTTGTGAAAATTGGTAAGCACAGTGATGTTTTGGTTTAAAATATGGTATTATAAGGCGTATTTTTATGCCACGCCTTTTTAAGGCTAAATCAGCTAAAAATCGTTGGTTTTTGGGTGTGTTCCAAGTGCGAAATTGAAAATTTATCAGATGAGACAGAATGAACAGCAGTGCAAATATACAGATTGATTTTATCGCCACCGCCAAGACGGCAATAGCCACAGAACAAGAAGCACTTGGCATTTTGATGAATGAGCTTGATGAGCGATTTAACGAAGCGTGCCGTGCGATTTTGGCGTGTCATGGGCGAGTGGTGATTACAGGCATGGGCAAGTCAGGGCATATTGGGCGTAAGATGGCGGCGACCTTTGCGTCTACTGGTACGCCTGCGTTTTTTATGCACCCCGGAGAAGCTGGACATGGCGACCTAGGTATGTTGGTGAAAGGCGATGTGCTGATTGCCATTTCTAATTCTGGGGAGTCTGATGAGATTCGTATGCTCATTCCTGTGGTCAAACAGCTGGGCATTCCGCTCATCAGCATTAGCCGTGATAAGCGTGGATTTTTGCCCAAGTCGGCAGATATTGCCTTGACCTTGGGCAAATTTGAAGAAGCCTGCCCGCTTGGGTTAGCACCGACATCTAGCACCACGGCTACCTTGGCATTGGGCGACGCATTGGCGGTGGCACTCTTGCATGCACGGGGGTTTAGCTCCAGTGATTTTGCCTTGTCGCACCCAGCTGGTGCATTGGGGCGTAAACTATTAACTCGTGTGGCAGATTTAATGCACGTGGATAATTTGCCCATCATTAGCGAAACGACCAACCTAAACGACACCTTGTTAACCATGACGGGCGGACGGCTTGGCTTGGCGGTGGTGGTGGACAGCTTGGATAAAGTAGTAGGCATATTTACCGATGGCGATTTACGCCGACAACTTGCCAAAAACATTGACTTGGGCGAAACCATTGGCAATATCATGACCAAAACCCCAAAAACCGCCAGCCACACCATGCGAGCGTCTGACGCATTGACCGTGATGAATGACAATGGCATTGGGCAGCTACTGGTGCTAAATGATGACGGTGCTTTGGCAGGGGTTATCACCATTTATGATTTGATTCAGGCAGGGGTGTCTTAAATGCCAGCGAATATCAGCAGTGAAGTCATCACAAAAGCCAAAAAAATCAAACTGTTTGCCATGGACGTAGATGGGGTGCTAAGCGATGGCAAGATTGTCTATAATGCTTGTGATGTCGAGACCAAGGCATTTTATGTGCAGGACGGTGTGGGGATTAATGCCCTGCATTATGCTGGGATAGCGAGTGCCATCATCACAGGCAGAAGTAGCCCCATGGTGGAACGCCGTGCCAAGGAGCTCGGCATTCATCATATTATCCAAGGACGAGATGATAAATTTGTGGCACTTAGCACGCTTGCTGATGAATTGGGCATAAGCCTTGACGAATGTGCTTATATGGGCGATGATTTGCCAGATTTAAAAGCGATACGAGAAGCAGGGCTGGGGATTAGCGTGCCGAATGGTTGCCGTGAAGTGCAGGCGGTGGCGAACGTGGTTACTCATCGCACTGGGGGTAATGGTGCGGTGCGTGAAGCGTGCGAGCTTATATTGACTGCTCAAGGGCGGTTTGATGATTATGTGAATAAATTTCGCTGATGAGTGGCTGATATGAATATTAAGATTTTGTCGGTGGTGGCGGTGGTATTGCTGGTAGGGGCGTTGTGGTTTTATAATACCCATCAAGACGACAGCCCAGCGGTGGCACTTGCCAAGCCAGACATCAGCTCGGAAGTTACCGAAATCAAAGCGGTGCAGACCAATGCCGAGACTGGCGAAACCGAATACATGCTCACTGCCAAATCACTGGTACAAAATCAAGCCACAGGGCAAGACGAAATGCTAGATGCGGTGATGGACTGGCAGCCGCCAAATGGCGAAAGCTATACCATCACCACAGCCAAGGCAGTGCTTAATCAAGCGACAGGCGAGCTGGTGTTTAGTGCAGGTTTTGTATTAACCAGAAAAGCCACAGAAGATAAGCCAGAGATGGTAATGCAGGGCAGTCAATTGCTGGGTAACACCAAAACATACAAGGTGTGGAGCGATGAAGCACTTGACATCAAACAAGGTGATGACAATTTCACTGCCGAAGCCATGCAGGCGGATTTAGCGGCAGGCGAGTACGAATTTAGTCGCATTGCCATTGAATTCACTGCACCAGAGCGTGTGGACAAGACCTTGTTTTAACGAGATTTTTGACCGATTTTTAACCGTATTTAAAAAAACCCAATTGGAATTGTCCATGAAGTTACATTTATCAACCCATTCAATCCCCAAAAAATCCGCCATGATGGCATTGGCGTTTCTTGTGAGTGCTGCTCCCATGATGATGAAGGCGGCTTATGCCTTGCCGTCTGATGCCAATCAACCTGTACGACTGCTTGCCGACCGTGCCACCTATAGTGAGCGTACAGGCGTTACCACTTATTCTGGCAATGTTATTATCACGCAAGGCACGCTCAAGATTAACGCCAGTGATATCGTGGTGAATTTATCAAGCGACCGCAGTATCTCATCAGCGGTGGCAAACGGACGACCAGCCAAATTTGAGCAAATCATCACCCAAGAAAAAGGCTTGGCAAAAGGGCAGGCGAATAAGATTGATTATAATGCAGTGAGTGGCATTGTTACCTTGACAGGCAACGCAAAACTCACCCAAGCTGGGGCAAGTTTTACAGGTAATACAATTCGCTATAGCCTAAAAGCAGGCGATGTTGAAGCCAATGCAGGTGGCGGACAGCGTGTAGAATTGGTGTTGCCGCCCAACAGTGCAGGCACGCAACAAGGCATTCGTTAAGGGATTTTTGGTAATTTATAGTCGATTAAAATTGTAATGATACTTCGTTGCCAGCTCCCTTATGTGCTACTTGTACACCACGGTCTGTCGGCTTGTCTCATTTTTATTTTAAATGACTATACAAAGACGAAATGTCAACAGACCCTAATTTTTGACAGAATAATCAAGGAATATTATGAGTATCACATTGTCCATGTCGCACCTAGGCAAGCGTTATGGCGAACGCTGGGTGGTCAAGGACGTGTCTTTTGAGATTAGCCAAGGCGAAGTGGTGGGGATTTTGGGCCCTAATGGTGCTGGCAAAACCACCAGTTTTTATATGGTGGTGGGACTTGTGCCGATGGATAAGGGGCAGGTACGCATGGGCGAGATTGACCTATCCAAAAA
This sequence comes from Moraxella sp., assembly GCA_030538375.1. Classification (GTDB taxonomy): domain Bacteria; phylum Pseudomonadota; class Gammaproteobacteria; order Pseudomonadales; family Moraxellaceae; genus Moraxella. The sequence goes on from JAUNUB010000096.1 coordinate 4,373, forward strand.
AGCCATGCACGAGCGAGCAGCGGCTGGCATTGGCTATCTGCCCCAAGAAGCGTCTATTTTTCGTAAATTGTCCATCGCAGATAATATCTTGGCGATTTTGCAAACTCGCAAAGACTTGGGCAAAACCGCCCAAAAACAAGAACTTGAAAAGCTGATTGACGAATTTCATTTATCGCACGTCCGCACATCGCTTGGCATGAGTGTGTCGGGGGGTGAACGCCGCCGCTGTGAGATTGCCCGCTGCTTGGCGGCCAATCCAAAGTTTATTTTGCTTGATGAGCCTTTTGCGGGGGTAGACCCTATCTCGGTGGGGGATATTATGCAGGTGATTACTGCTTTGCAGGCTCGTGGTATTGGCGTGCTGATTACCGACCACAATGTGCGAGAGACCTTAGCCATCTGCCAAAAGGCGTATATTGTCTCCGAAGGGGCGATTATCGCCGAAGGCAGCAGTGATGAGATTTTGTCCAATAGCTTGGTGCGTAAGGTGTATTTGGGTGAAGATTTTACGATTTAGGGCAAAAGATTGCTTGCTACGCCTAATTTGGCTTATTTGACTATACCCATACGATGACGACTTTTAGCGAATTTATCACGGACATTACCAGCGATTTGCACGAGAGTGTGTATTTGGCGTTGGGCGGCTCTCTCGAAGACCAAGGCTACGATTGGGCAAATCGTGGCATGGCATTGGCGAGCATTGCTATCAAGATAGCGGTGCTTTTGCTGTTTATCAGTGTCTGCTACTGGCTGCTGGTGTATATCATCAAGCACCTAAAACGCCTTATACATATGAGCGATAGACAGCTGAGAATTGCACGCTCTACCTTGCGATATTTTTGGTTGGTGTGCTGTGTGCTGGCGGTGATGACGCAGTTTGGAGCGACAGGCAGCACCTTGCGAGCGACTGCCAAGGCGGCGGTGTGGGCAGGCTCATTTTATGTGGTGTGGTCATCGCTGGGGCAGATATTGCATTGGCTGTTTCGCCGCTATGAGTTAAGCGAGTCTATTTTACAACTGCTCAAAAACCTGCTGTCGGTGGTGCTGATTACCGTGGGCGTGGCGATGGTGATGGCACAGTTTGGCTTTGACATCGTCTCTATCGTCGCAGGTTTGGGTATCGTGGGTTTGGCGGTGGGTTTTGCCGCCCAAAGCACGCTTGCCAATTTTATCGCTGGGGTGGCGATTTTGCTGGAGCAGTCCTTTGTGGTGGGCGACTGGATACGCATCGGCGATAAAGAAGGGCGAGTGGTATTGATTTCGCTACGCACCACGCATGTGCTTGACCGTGATAACGTGGTGATTATTATTCCAAATGCCACGGTTGCGTCATCTGAAGTGGTGAACCTTACGTCCAAAAAGATGATTCGCTTTGATGTGTCGGCACGCATTGCTCTGCATGATGATATTGACAGTGCCAAGGCGGTGATGATGGCGGTGCTGGCGGCAGATGATGCGGTGCTAAAACAGCCCAATCCCATGGTAACGGTGAGTAAGATTGGTGAATATGCGGTGGAATTTATTGTACGCTTTTGGGTAACACCTGTCTCGGTGGCACGCATTCCTGTGATTAAAGAAAACTTGACCGAAAAGCTCAAAAAAGCCCTTGACGAAGCCGACTTAACTACCCCTTATCCGCACATGACGCTGGATTTGCCAAATGGCGAAGTATTACAAGTGGCAACGCCAGTGGCTAAACCAAACGAGCAACCATCAGACATTCAAGATTAACTCACAAAATTTCTTTTTTATTTCATATAAGTAATTCTAATGACAACTTTAAATCTACATTTGACCTGTGCCGATGGGCTGGAACAACCCCTTTTGACCGAGCTTGCCACCTTTGGTATGGCAGGCGAGATTGTGCGAATGGGGCGAGTGGCGGTAGCGACAGATTTGGCAGGCTTGTACCAGCTGTGTTTGTATAGTCGTGTGGCAAGTCGTGTATTGCTGCCACTGGGCGAATATCATTTTAAGACCAAGTCCATAGATGGCAAAACCGTGCTTGATGAAGATGTACCAGAAGCCTTGTACACCATGGCACGGCGTGTGGATTGGACGGCGGTGTTTGGGGTGGACAATACCTTTGTGGTGCGATTGTCGGCGCACAAAAAATTGAATATCAATCAGCAATTTGCCACCTTGCGTATCAAAGATGGCATTGTGGATACATTCACCGAGACCGTCCGCAGCCGCCCAAACGTGGACAGCCAGTCGCCAGAATTCATCGTCTTTGCCGCAGCGAACGAACGTTTTGCCGAGCTGGCACTGGACTTATCTGGGGGGAGCTTGCACCGCCGTGGCTACCGTGTTACCAGTACCGCCGCCCCCTTAAAAGAAAACTTGGCGGCAGCACTCTTGTACGAGACAAACTGGCATACAGGACAATTTGACGCACTCATTGACCCGATGTGCGGCTCTGGCACGTTCATCATCGAAGCCTTGCTCATGCGTGCAGGCTACCCTGTGGGGCTGCACAAGGCGAGCAGCCAGTTTGGTTTTTATCACTGGCGACATCATGACGAAGCGTTGTGGTACGACAAAATCACCCAAGCCGAAGACACTTATCATGCCAATTTAGAAAAGCTAATCAAAAACCCCCCTTATGTGGCAGCGTTTGATGTCGATGCCCAAGCGGTAAAGGCTTGCCATCAAAACTTGATTGCGTCTGGGCTTGGTGAGCTTGCTGCCAAAATCACGCTGGCACAAAGACCGCTTAGCCAATTAAAACCAATACTTGCCAAGCTGCCAAGCACCGTCAACCACCCCTTGGTGCTGACCAATCCACCCTATGGCGAGCGTCTGGGCGATGAAAGCGTGCTGCGTCCTTTGTATCAGGGGCTGGGGCTGATTGTACAAGATGGGCTAAAATCCGCCAATATCACGCACGCCAGCCTTGCGGTACTGGGGGCGGTGATTGAAGACGTGGATACTTTGCCGATTGTTAGCCCCAAGACTTTGCAGTGTCATAATGGGGCACTGAACGTGTATTTTCGACATGGCGAGCTAAATCTTGAGCCAAAATCTACGCTGATTGAACGCTTTGAAAAACGTGAAATTCCGCTGGACGACACGCAAATCATCGCCCAAGAATTCATCAATCGCCTACAAAAAAACCTTGCCGCTCTCAAAAAACATGCCAAGCGTGAGCAGGTGAGCAATCTGCGTATCTATGATGCGGACTTGCCCAATTTTAACGTGGCGGTGGATATTTATGGCGACTTTGTGCATGTGCAAGAATATGCTCCGCCAAAATCCATTCCAGAAGACGTGGCAAAGGCTCGTTTTAATTTGGCATTGTTTGGCATTCGTGAAGTGCTGGGTGTCAAAAAAGAGCAGGTATTTATCAAAACTCGTGCCAAGCAGTCGGGCAATGACCAATATACCAAGCAAAACACCAAAAAAAGTAAACGCCATGTGATGAATGAAGATGAAGCCTATCTGTATGTGAATTTTACCGATTATCTGGACACAGGGCTGTTCATCGACCATCGTAATATGCGTGAGCTTATCAAAAATAACAGCCGCAACAAAAAAGTCTTAAACCTATTCGCCTATACTTGTACCGCCAGTGTGCAAGCGGCATTGGGCGGTGCTAAGTCTGTGGTAAGCGTGGATTTATCCGCCAATTATTTGGAATGGGGCAGAGCAAATTTTGCCTTAAATGGGTTTGATGTGGCTGATGAAATCTCTGAAGATACGCTGCGTTATCAGTTTATTGATACCGATGTCTTTGAGTGGCTAAAAACACATACCCAAAAATACGATGTGATATTTATCGACCCACCGACATTTTCTAATTCCAAAAAATTCTACGGCACGTTTGACATACAAAGAGACCATGTGGCACTTATTAACCGTGCGATGAATAGGTTAGCTCATGATGGCATATTGTATTTTAGCAATAACTTTAGCAAGTTTGTATTAGATGACAGTCTAAATACTCGCTACGAGATTGAAAATATCACGAGCAAAACCATTGGCTTTGATTTTAATCCAAAAAAACCCATTCATCAAAGTTTTGTCATTCGTCATCATAATCATGC
>JAUNUB010000097.1 GCA_030538375.1 Moraxella sp.
ACCACAAACTTCAAACTTAATTGTTTGGCGTGATGAATTGTCGGCAGACCCTACTTATAACCATTCGACTCTTATAAGGTCTTTGATGAACGCATACACTCGTTTTACTCCGTTTTTTGTGGCAGCGGCATTGCCGATGGTTGCTTTCGTGTGGTTTTTACCCACAGGTGCAGTGCAGCTTGATTTGTGGCTGCTTTGGTTTGTGGCGATGGTGCTGGTGGGCTTGCCTGTGCTGCTTGGAGAATTGGCGTTGGCACATCGCAGCAAACTTGGCGTATGGCAAGGTATGCAGCTGCTCACTCGTGAAGCAGATGTGGGCGTTCATTGGCGTAGCTTTGCTGGCTTGTCGGTGGTGGTTGTGTTGCTGCTTGCGGCGTTTTTGATTGCCAAATTTGCCACTTGGCTGGCTGTCGGTGCTGCGAATGATGAAAGTTTTGCTGTCAATATCGATGTATCGCCAATGGTGCTGTCAGGCGTGCTGATGATTGTTGCCATGATTTTAAGCCTGCTTAAACAAAAGCTCGTGGGACTGGGGGCGATTTTGGTGGTGCTAAGCGGTTTGCTGGCACTTGTGATGGGCGGTGTGGCATTGCCTGTGATGACCAATACCACGCTTGGCGAATGGGCGATAGCGGTGGCGATGGCATTGTTTAGTGTGGGGTCTGGGACAGGTCTGTATTGGTTTATGAGTAGCAATGCAGCTTTACAACAAGACACAAAACAAGAAAATACGAAGCAACAAGACACAAAAACTGCTTTAAGCCGTGTTGCCTTGCCGATATGGAGCGTACAGGTGGTGTTTGGTGCACTGGCGTTTTTGGTGGCACAGGCACAGCGTCCTATGATGGTAATGGTGATTGGCGGGCTGGGCGTGGTGATGTTTGCAGCTTATCTGCTTTATTATGCCTTTAGTCAGATGATGGCACGAGTTGGCATGATAAAAGGTGCGGCGATAACCGTGGTGCTGGCGTTGGCATTGGCGGTGTTACCCAGCACGATTTTGCAAGCATTGCTGATTTATATTGGCTTGGCAGCAGGGTTGGTACTGGCGGTATTTATGGGCTGGCTTATGAAAATTAGCCATTTGCGTAAAACGCTGAATTTTAACACAGAACTTCGTTACAATCTATGGCGTATGGCGGTGCGTATCGTTGTGCCTATTGCGATACTTTTGGCATTTGTGGGCAGTTTTATGGTGTAAGTGAGTTGGTGTGAGAGTGATTTGGGGTGTGAGTGGGTTGGAGCAAGGGTGGCAAAAATGAATACCATCAAACAAAATGACATCGTGATAACGCTCGCCTATATGGACACCAAGGTGCAGTGGCACGAAAATTTGTCAATCGCCAAAGACAGTACACTGCACCAAGCTCTGCACGTCTCTGGCTGGCTAAATAGAGAGCCTTTGGCGTGGTTTGGCGAATGGCTCTCAACCATTGAAGTAGATACCACGCCCAATCACAAGGCATGGCATGTCGGTGTATACGCACACAAGCAGCCCCTTAACTATATCCTACAAAACGGCGACCGCATTGAAATATATCGTCCGCTGATTATCGACCCTATGAATAAACGCAAAGCCAAATCCAAGCGAGTGTATAAGCACAAGCCTGCGAAGTTGGGGTTTTTAATGCGTTAGTACAGGGCTAAAAAACGGTGTGATTAGACTTGGCTTTGTCATTTAAGGACAGGGGTTTGACACACTTTGGTGCTGTGTTAAGTCCACCGTTAAGCTCACTTACTGTAATACTTGTGTTATCTGCACTCATTTTTTTTGTGATTTGTGTCTTGGGTTTGGTGTAACGCCTTTTCCAAAAATATTACGACTATGTAAGCCCCAAGCTATTCACCAAGTCTTTCACCTTGTGTATTTTTGGCAGATTGGCAAAGCTGCTGTCAAGCCACATAGCATGGTCTAACTTTGTCAAAAACTCATCTCTTGTCATCAGACTTGCCCCTAGTCCCAGCAGATAACTGTTTTCTAATTGGCAGTCAATCAAAGCAATATTAGCACGAGTGCATAAGATGTTCAGCCCCCAAAAGGCAAGTTTGGACGCATCTGTACGCCTATGAAACATGCTTTCGCCAAAGAACATTTGTCCAATTTGCACGCCATACAAACCGCCAACCAGTTCACTGTCAAATGGCACATGCTCCCAAATCTCGATACTGACGGCAATGCCAAGTGTGTGTAATGTATGATAGGCAGATTTCATCTCGTCATGTATCCACGTGTCATCGCTGTAGCTTCTGGGTAGGCTACAGGCGTGCATGACTTCATCAAAGGTGTGATTGATGGTGAGTGTCCAGTCTGATTTTTTGGCGGTGCGAACAAGCGACTTGGCAGGGCGAAAATCCTGCGGTATCATCACACAGCGTGGATTGGGACACCACCACGCAATCGGTTCACCGTCATTAAACCAAGGAAACAAGCCATGTGTATAGGCATACACCAGTGTACCGACCGACAAATCTCCGCCCAAGGCAATCAGTCCAGAGCTGCTGACATCGGTACTGGGGTGGGGGAACTGATAGGGGCAACTGTCGGCAAGGGCGTGAATTTCGGCAAGAGAATACATGGGCTATTTTTAATAATTCTTATTAAGTTTGGCAGTATAGCAAATAATCATGCAAAACAAAACAGTTGATGATTGAGTTTTATTATCATGAAGCTATTCGGTTTGTATTGTATAGTCAATTAAAATTGCAATGATGCTGCGTTGTCAACGTCCTTATGTACTGCTTGTACACCGCGGACGTTGTCGCCTTGTCTCATTTTTATTTTAAATGACTATATTTGACGGATATTCTGTTGTTGTGTACTTTTTGTACAAATTGCACAAAAACACCGCCTATGTTACAAAAGCGGTGTTTTGATGGGGTGAATAAAATGGGGGTTGTAAAGTGGGGTTTGTAGGAACTATTTTGCAGGAACTATGATGTTAGATTGTCCAAGTATTTCTCTGCGTCCAGTGCCGCCATACAGCCTGTGCCTGCCGATGTGATGGCTTGACGGTAGACGTGGTCGGCGACATCACCAGCGGCGAACACGCCTGCAATACTGGTGGCGGTAGCATTGCCTTGCAGTCCACTGTGTACGGTGATGTAGCCATCTTGCATGTCGAGTTGTCCATGAAACAGCTCGGTATTCGGCTTATGTCCAATGGCGACAAACATACCCATCACATCAAGCGTCTTGGCAGTGCCGTCTTTGTTTTCGATGACTATACCAGTTACGCCCATGTCATTACCCACAACTTCTTTGACGGTGCTGTTCCATTCTAGCTTGACGTTGCCATTTTTGGCTTTGTCAAACAGATGGTTTTGCATGATTTTTTCGGCTTTTAGGCTATCACGGCGATGTACAAGTGTAACTTCACTGGCGATATTGGATAGATATAGAGCTTCTTCGACAGCGGTATTGCCCCCACCGATGACAGCAACCTTTTGATTTTTATAAAAAAATCCATCACAAGTGGCACAAGCAGACACACCTTGCCCCATATATTTACTCTCGCTATCTAGCCCCAGATATTGAGCGGTCGCCCCTGTAGCGATGATAAGAGCATCACAAGTGTATTCGCCATTGTCGCCTGTGAGTTTGAATGGGCGAGTTTGCAAATCCGCCGTGTGAATGTGGTCATAGACCAAAGTTGTGCCAAAGCGTTCGGCATGTGCTTTCATTTCGTCCATTAGGGCATTGCCAGTCAAGCCTTCTCGTCCGCCTGTCCAATTGTCAATCTCGGTGGTGGTGGTCAGTTGTCCGCCTACTTGCAAGCCTGTGATGATGATAGGATTGAGATTGGCACGAGCGGCATAGACAGCGGCGGAATAGCCAGCAGGTCCAGAGCCTAAGATGATAAGTTTATGATGATTGCTCATGAATGTATCCTAATTAAAAAACAATGTCTTGGTAAGTTTTTTTGAATAATTTTTCTTATTATGCGGCTGATTTGTTAAAATGCAAGGGGGATTGACCGATTGCTGTGGTTGTGGTTGGCAATTGGTTGGCGTGATGAATTGTCGACAGACCCTAATCAAATAATCCTTTATGCACTGGGGTAATGATAGTATAATAACAGGTTGATTTTTTTAAAAAATAGATGGGCTTTGATTGTGCTGGCAATAATGCAAAAGATATTTGATGAAGAGACGCTGCATAAGATTGCAGACAAGATACTGTATCTAAGACAGGGCTTTGTGGTGGCGGTAGGCTGTCTTGTGAGTCTGTATTTGTTTTTGATATTGCTGTCTTATAGCCCAGCAGATTCTGCTTGGTCGCACATCAGTAGTCAAAATCTGTCAGAACAAGTGCATAATATCGGTGGTGTGAGCGGTGCATATTTGGCGGATTGGCTTAGGACTTTTTTTGGCTTGGGTTCGTGGGCGGTGCTGGGCTGGAGTGCTTACGAGACTTATCGTGGCTATCATCAGCATTCATCGACCATTGCGGTAGTGCGTTTGTTCGCTTATCTATTTATGTGGGTGTGCGTGTGTGTACTGTTGTCCGCCGTGGGTGCAAAAAATGGGCAACAGTTGTACTTTGGTGGTATCGTTGGGCATGAGCTGTATGCAGGCTTGGTAGGCTTGATGGGTGTGCTGATGACGGTGGTGTTTTGTTCATTCATGCTTGGCTGTGTGCTGTGGTTGCTTATCGAGCGTCATAAAAGACAACATCGCCGCAAGTCTGTCAGTAGCAGTATCACGCAGATGATTGCCAAGCATGATGATACCAGCCAACAAACAGCCCAATCAAACACCCCACAACAAAGCTCTGGCAATTACCAAAACCATGAACCGCACCAGCACCGTGGGGCGTTAGAGAGTTTTTTAACGCATTCTGGCTTGCGTGATGATTTGCAGGCACATAATGAAATGAATGAGACTGCGCCGCCGAGCAATCAGCCAGTCAGTCATGCCGCCAAGCCCACACCAGCAAAGCCCCATCAAGACAATCTGAATATACAAAAGCCATCTGTGCAATCAGCACAATCAACACCCATACCAGCAAAAGCTGTACAAGCAGCAGCTGTGCAGACGGTGGCGATTAACCATGAAAGCATAAATGACAGTGAGCAGACAACCCAAGATAAACAAGTGGTATTTGCTGGTATTAATCTGCAGGATATTCGCAAGCAAAATCAAGACACACCCAAAGACAGAGCTATACCATCTTGGCAAGCACAAACGGCAAACAACGCCGACCACACCGAGACAGTTTGGCATAAGACGGATATCACGCAAAGTAGGGGCGTGGCTGGCGATAACACGGTCAATGATGGCTTGTCTTATACCAATAATGGTACGAATGATAATGCCAATGATGACAAAAATAATGACAAATCTTGGACGGCAGATGTTATTGATGTGCATGATGATTATGTTGCAATCGATGGGGCTGACAATCATCATGAAATTCATTTTACCCACACGGACGACATTCAAAGCACTCATGAGCTTGCCCCTAATCAAGGCATGACCAAAGAACGTGCCACACAACAAGATGTGGCTCTGCATTCAAGTGAGATAAGTAATGCTACAGCGTTTGCGGTGGAGAGCAATGCAACAAATGAGCATACGGACACGCATAGCAAGCCTGATGTGCATGATGATGAACAATTTGCCAAACGTTCATTTGCCATGCAGACCGCCAAGTATCGTGAAACCTTATCGCCCCTGCCTAGCCTTGAGCTGCTGGATTTGCCAGACCCCAATCGCAAACCAAGCTACACCACGCATGAATTACGTCAGTTAAGTGAATTGCTAGAGATTAAGCTGGCGGAATTTCGTATCAAGGCGGTGGTGGTAGAAGCCATTCAAGGCCCTGTGGTTACGTTGTTTGAAGTCGAGCTTGCTCCGGGGCTTAAAGCAAGTAAAGTTACCAGCATTTCGGCGGATTTGGCACGTTCCTTGTCCATGCCGTCTTGCCGTGTGATAGAAGTCTTGCCCGGTAAGCCATATATCGGTATCGAAGTGCCTAATCGTAAGCGTGGTACGGTGCGTTTGATTGAGCTTTTGCGTGCGGACAAGTACACCGACCCCAAAGGCTTGCTAAGTATGGCGATGGGTACAGATATTGGCGGCAAGCCCATCATCAGCGACCTTGCCAAAGCACCGCATATGTTGGTGGCAGGTACGACAGGTTCGGGTAAGTCGGTATTGATGAACTCTGTCATGCTGTCGCTCTTACTCAAATATACCGCCAATGAGCTTAGACTGGTGCTGATTGACCCCAAGCAGGTGGAGCTGGCAAACTACAGCGACATTCCGCATTTGTTGTCCCCTGTGATTACCGACATGACCGAAGCGACTTCGGCATTGGCATGGTGTGTCGAAGAGATGGAGCGACGCTATAGATTGCTGGCGGCATTTAAGGTGCGTCATGTAACGGATTTGAACAAAAAAATCAAAGATGCCGAAGCTGCTGGCGAATCTTTACTCGACCCCTTGTGGCGAGTGTCCGACAGTGTGAGCGATACTGTGCCACGGCTAAAACATCTGCCGTTCATTGTGGTGATTGCCGATGAATTTGCCGACTTGATGATGCAGGTGGGCAAGCAAGCCGAAGAGCTTATCGTCCGCCTTGCCCAAAAATCTCGTGCGTGTGGTATCCATCTGATTTTGGCAACCCAGCGTCCATCTGCAGATGTGGTTACAGGGCTTATTAAGTCCAATATTCCTGCTCGTGCCGCACTCAAGGTAGCAGCAGGTCGAGACAGTAGCATTATCCTAGGCGAGACAGGGGCGGAGCATATGCTGGGTAATGGTGATATGCTCTTTCGTGGGCCCGAAAAATCCGAAGTGAGCAGGGTGCATGGGGCGTACGTCAGCGACAGCGAAGTGAACCGTGTGTGCGATGCGTGGCGTGAGCGTGGCTTGCCCGATTATGTGGACATGACATCACAGACCAGTATGGATTTTGATATATTAACAGGTAGCCCCCGTGGTGGCAGTGGCGATGAAGATGCGTTGTATGGCGACGCGATTGCCTTTGTCATGGAATCTGGCAAGACATCTATTTCTGCCTTGCAACGTGGCATTGGCGTGGGCTATAATCGTGCCGCCAATTTGGTAGAAGCCTTGGAACAAAATGGCATATTGTCTACCCCCGACCGTTCTGGCAAGCGAAGTTTGTTACAAGGTGGGGAGTAGTGCAAGATTTTTATAGTTGGTTAAAAAAAGATATGGCATTTCTTTTGTATTACATGCCTTTTAAGGTCAGTCCACGACCGCCATCTACTGCCAATATCTGTCCTGTGATATGGTGTGCTTTGTTTAAAAAACAGACTGCCATAGCGATGTCATTAGGTGTGCCTATCCGCCCCAAAGGTATGGAGTTTAATAGCGGCTGCTTGTCGTCATCTGTCCAGTCATCAGGAAAGACATTAACCCCCGGAGCAATGCCATTAACACGGATATTGGGAGCAAATTCCAGTGCCAAAGATTGTACCAGCATTTGATGGGCTGCCTTTGCCATGCTGTAGATGGGGTATCCTTGGTAGGGCTTGCCTTGGGCGTGAATATCCAGTAGGCTGATGATTGTGCCATGGGATTTGCTAAGCTCATGATAAAACGCATGGCTGAGAAAAAATGGGGCTTTGGCATTGGTAAGAAACAAGTCCGCCCATGCCTGCTGCAAGGTATAAAAATCATCACGCATAGCTGTGGGGTAGAAACTGGACGCATTATGCACCAGCGTATGAATGCCCCCAAAGCGGCTTAGTACATCATGATAAAATGTATCGAGCTGCTGCTTGCTGTCAACCAGTACCAAGTCTGCCTGCAAAGTAGTGGCAGAATGCGAGCGAAGGGCGTTTAACTTATCAGCCAGTTGTATTGCGTCAGCTTGACTGTGTTGATAATGGATAATGACATTCATGCCGTCAGCGTGTAGGGCTTGGGCGATGGCTTGCCCAATGCGTTTTGCTCCGCCTGTGATAAGAGCAGTCTTGGGTGCATGATGGTGCGAATTGTCTAAAGAAGTGATAGGCATGATATGGTTGTGTGGGTTTTTGGTGTGATGTTCGCTGGGCTGTTGTATGCTACTGTCTGTATTAGGGTGTGATGAATGCTGATGAAAGCAAAATTTGGTAACCAATTGCCAAAAAATAGGTATTTGTGATAAGCGGTGTATCCAGCTTTTATCATTTTGTATATTATAGTCGATTAAAATAAAAATGAGACAAGGCGACAGCGACCGCCGTGTACA
>JAUNUB010000098.1 GCA_030538375.1 Moraxella sp.
GCGTTTTTTCCTTGAAAGAACTGCGATTTATCTCATTTTTATCTACAAAGATGAAATGTCAACAGACCCTAGGAGAGTTTTAAAAAAACCATCGCATTTGATGAATTGCGGTATATTTCAGAGACAGTCAAAGACAATTCACAAACAACAAGGAAAATAATGAACAACACTTCTGCCCCAACCCCATTCGTACCGAGTGCCGAGCAGCTAGGGACGCTTGCCCTTGCCAGTCCGTTTGCGAGCCAAATTTATCACAAAAACCCTAAGCTCATGAATGAATTTTTAACCCAATTTGGATTGAATAGGGCGATTGAAGATGATGAATTTTGGCATTTGCTGTGTGAGTTTACAGGCGTTGCCAACCAAGATGATACCGCTGATGAAGATGACGTGATGGCAGGGCTTCGGCAGCTGCGTGCAAGGCTTATGCTCAAGTGGATTTGGCAAGATGGGCTGGGGCTGATTGAGCTTGAACAGCTGACGCATGAGTTGTCCGTCTTTAGCAATTGCTGCATTCGTTTGGTGTATCAAGTGAGTTATCAAGGGCTGGTGGCTCGCTTTGGTGTGCCGATGACTCGCATAGATGGCAAGCGTGTGCGTGATGAGCTGGCGGTGATTGCGATGGGTAAATTAGGGGCGATGGAGCTGAATTTGTCCAGTGATATTGACCTAATTTTTATACATCTGGGCGATGGCGAGACAGACACGAGCGAGATTGGCAAAAAAAGCATTGACAATCAAAAGTTTATGCTACATCTTGGACGCAAGATTATCCGTATCTTGGACGAAGTAACGGCAGACGGCTTTGTGTTTCGGGTGGATATGCGGCTGCGTCCGTGGGGCGATGGTTCGCCGCTTGTGATGACCTTGTCCGCCTTGAATAAATATTTTAATCAACATGGGCGTACATGGGAGCGTTTTGCGTGGCTAAAAGCACGTGTGGTGAATACGCTTAATCCAGTATTTGCTGACAGCCTGCATAGGATTGCACATAATTTTGTCCATCGTTATTACATTGACTACAGTGCCTTTGGGGCATTGCGTGAGATGAAAGCGATGATTATCAATCAGCAAGCCCAGCGTCTTGACCTTGATAATGTCAAACTGGGCGTGGGCGGCATTCGTGATGTTGAGTTTATCGTGCAGGCGTTTTCGCTGATTTATGGCGGTCATCATGTGTCGCTTGCCAAGCACCCTGCTTGCTTGGACGGCATTCGTATGTTGAGTGAGCTTAATTATCTTGACAAATCAGAAGCGATTGACTTGGCGATGGCGTATCGCTTTCTTCGCCGCTTGGAACATGCCATACAAGCACGTCATGATGAACAGACCCAGCGTCTGCCCAGCAATGTCGATGAACTGACGGCGATTGCCAAGGTGCTTGGGTTTGCAAGCATTGATGAATTTCGAGCGGTGCTAAATGCCCATAGGGATAAGGTGTCCGTGCCGTTTAATCGCATGGTAACTGACCGCCAAAGCCCCAAGCAAGAAAACATCAATGCCAATCAAGTGGCAGATGAGCTGCACAGCCTGCTAAGCGATGACAGCATGGCACGGCTTGATGAGTTTATGCACTCACGCCTTGTGGCAGGTCTGGATAACGAACCCAAGACACGGCTAGACACCGCTTATCCTATTTTGCTGCATGGCTTGCTAGAACACGCCAAAAAAGATGGCGGCGTGCGAGCCGATACCGCTGTTGCCCCTTTGGTTGCCTTGTTAGAAGCGATATGCCGCCGTTCGATTTATCTTGTGATGATAGCCGAAAACCCTGACGCAACGACCAATCTTATCCCCATGTTGTCCGCCAGTCCGTGGATTGCTAGGGAATTGGCATTGCACCCTATGCTGCTGGACAATTTTTTGCAGCAGCGATACTTGCACCTGCCAGACAAGACGGAGCTTGCGGACATTCTACGTCAAAGCCTGCTTAGAGTGGAGCGATTTGATGATGAGAACTACTTGGCACAGATTCGTCTGTTTAAAAAGACGCAAGTACTGGCGGTGGCGACGGCGGATATTTTGGGCTTGCGGCACATTATGAAGGTATCGGACAGCTTGACGTTTATTGCAGAAGTGGTGTTGTCGTCTGCTTTGCAGCGTGCTTTTGATGAGTTGGTTGCCAAGCATGGCTATCCTTTGTGTCAAAATGGCAAGCGTGCAAGCCATGAGCGGACAGGCTTTGCGGTGATAGGTTATGGCAAGTTGGGCGGGCTTGAGATGTCGTATGCGTCCGATTTGGACGTGGTATTTTTGCACCAAATTGATGAGCAGGCACAGACCGATGGCGACAAAGCGGTAAGCGGCATGAAATTTGCCGCACGCCTTGTCCAAAAAATACTCACTTATCTCACCGCACAAACCAGAGATGGGCGAGCTTATGAGATGGATATGCGTCTGCGTCCGTCTGGCAATGCAGGCGTGATGGTGGTGTCTACTCATGCGTTTGAGCTGTACCAAAACGAAAAAGCATGGGCGTGGGAACATCAAGCACTGGTGCGTGCAAGGGGGGTGGCAGGCGATGGCGATGTACTGGCGGAATTTGACCGCATTCGCCAAGTCGTCTTGTGCAAAGACAGAGACATCACGCAGGTGCGTACAGATGTGATGGATATGCGACAAAAAATGCAAACTCACCTAGGTACAAAAGAGACAAACACAAAAGAAACAAACACAAAACACGACAACCAATCGACAGACAAGGCAGCCCAGCAGTTTCATATCAAGCAAGACTTTGGTGGCTTGGTGGATATTGAGTTTTTGGCACAGTATGTGGTGCTGGGTTTTGCTCATCAGTATCCCAGCCTTGCGGTTTGGAGTGATAACGTGCGTATTTTTGAAGAAGTGGCAAAGGCAGGTCTGTGGGACAAGGCTCGCTGCGATGGGCTGACGGCGGCTTATCTTGAGCTACGCAAAAAAACGCACGAGCTGGCACTACTCGAACAAAAAGTCATCGTGGGTGATGATGAATGGCAATGTACAAGATACTTTGTGCGTAGTGTATGGGAGCAGGGGTTGGGGTGATGGCTCTAAAATATGGGTCTAAAGGATGGCTCTAAAAAAAGGTCGTGAATGATGATTGAGTTGTGCAATCATCATTCATGGGTGATGGCGGTATCAACCCAATCATCAGTCTAAGCCATCAATTAGCCATCACTGGCACGCTGTATCAATATCACCGTGAGTAAAGATAGGGCGATACGCTCTTGGTCTTGGGCGGACAGCTTGCGTTCGGCACGGATTTGGTATTTACCTTCAAATAAAGCAGGCAGTTTTTTCATGTGGGCGACTTCGTTGTCATCTAGGTCGGTAACGGTATAGCCTGCGTTCAAAAAATAGCCGCTGACTAGGTTTAATATATCGCCGATAAAGGGTATCATGGTGATAAGGCTTTCGATGAACTGTGCCAAGGGATTGCTTAGGCGAATGGTGTATTGGTGCTGGTTATGCTCATCATAGATGTCAAATTCTGTCCGCCAGATGGATTTGATGGCGTGGCGTTTGGTGTGTCCGATGATACCGTGGTGCGTGGAGATTAGGCTATAAGCCGCCCCAAAGTCCAGTATGCGGTCGGCTTTGATACTGTAGCTTAGGCGTTCCTTGCTGTCGTCATGAAAGACTTCGATGGCTTCTTTGAGTTTAAAGAGTTTTTGGCGAATGTAGCCGACTTGTCTGCCACGCTTATCATGCAGATAAAACTGTGGGGCAAGAGCGATAAGTTTCATCGTTATGTCAAGCTCCAGCGGCAAGGTCTCGGCAGTTTGTACAGTCGTGCTTGATGTGGCAGGGGGTGTGTAGGGGTTGGTCATGGGGTGTCCGTTGTTTTGTATTATACTAAGTTTAGGAGATGGGTTTAGGTGATGGTTATTCAAATCAAGAAAACATAGCCAGCACTCGTGGCTTGTTATTCTTAGCTTATTATTCTTGGCTTATCATTCGTGATAATAATCTCTCGCCTTAAATAAAATCACCAGCAAGCTGGCATAACAAAAAATACTGATAAGGCACAAAAACATAAAATTCACCGCCAAACGCTCGCTACTTGCCAAGGGGTCGCCTGCAAAAAATGCACTGGGATTGCCCCAAAAGATGTAGTTGATAGCGACTTGTAGCATAAAGCCAACGAAGGTGAGCTTGGTGATGAGCTTTTCGGCTTGGGTGGGCAATCGCTTGACGATATACAACCCAGCCCCAAACACCCCTGCATACACCACAAAAGATATGCCGTAAATCATCGTATTCTCCAGCGGTTGATGATGAGTTATTGTATCATGTATTTGTCAGACGTGTGTAGTTTTGTGCTAGGCGGTGCTTGTTCTATTCCATCACGCAACGCTTTTGAAATAAAGGCATGGCAATTGTTTGATAAGAAGTTGAATTTATTTGGCTATTGACTGTTGACTATAGCTCAAGCTCAAAAAATGCAGCGGAAAAGTACGCCTAGTTCATCTTGGTAAATTCTGGCACGTCCATGCCCCAATTGCCATAAAAATTTGCCACAAAGTCATCAAATTTGCCAGCTTCAATTGCGTTGCGAATATCCGCCATCAAGCGTTGATAGTAGCGAAGATTGTGAATGGTGGCAAGCTGGGCTGAGAGCATTTCGCCGCATTTGTGCAGGTGGTGTAGGTAGGCTAGGCTGAAGTTTTGGCAGGTGTAGCAGTCGCATTGTGGGTCTAGGGGGGCTTGGCTGTGGCGATATTGGCTGTTTTTGATTTTTACCACGCCTTTGTTGTCGGCATTGCCAGTGACAAAATAATGCCCATTGCGAGCGTTGCGTGTTGGCATGACGCAATCAAACATATCGACACCACGGCGTACCGCTTCGACGATGTCGGCAGGCTTGCCCACGCCCATCAGATAGCGTGGTTTGTCCGCTGGCATACGGTTTGGCAGGTAGTTCAGCACCTTTATCATCTCGTCTTTGGGTTCGCCGACAGACAATCCGCCGATGGCATAACCATCAAAAGGCATAGCCAGCAAGCCATCAAGCGACTGCATACGCAAATCTTCGTACATGCTGCCTTGGATAATGCCAAATAGGGCGTTTTTGTTGCCAAGTTTTTGATGTTCGTCAATGCAGCGTTGCCCCCAGCGTAGCGAGAGTTCGAGCGATTTTTGGGCTTCTGTGTGCGTGGCAGGGTAGGGCGTACATTCATCAAACTGCATGACGATGTCGGAGTTTAGCTCGTGCTGAATTTGCATGGACGTTTCTGGCGACAAAAATACCTTAGCCCCATCAACAGGCGAGCGAAACGCCACGCCTTCTTCGCTGATTTTACGCATTGCCCCAAGGCTAAACACTTGAAAACCACCAGAATCCGTCAAAATCGGCTTATCCCAACCAATAAAATCATGCAAGCCGCCGAACTCTTTAATCACCGCCGTGGTGGGACGCAGCCACAGATGAAAGGTGTTGCCAAGGATAATGTCCGCCCCAATGGCGTGAATGTCTCGTGGCAGCATACCTTTGACCGTGCCATAAGTGCCAACAGGCATAAATGCTGGCGTTTGTACATCGCCATGAGCCAAGTGTACTGTGCCACGGCGTGCGTGGTTGTTGCCATTGTCGGTGTTGTGTAGGGTGAATTTCATGGGGTCTCTTTTTGGGTGTGTTGTAAAATGGGTGTTACTAATTGGGTGTTGTTAAGTGATTGTTGCTAAGTAACTGTTTTTTGGTGGCTGTTTTTGGTAGATATTTTTGAATACTTGCTTTTAAATATTTGAATGTGATGGTTTTGATTTTACAAAACTTTTTAAGCGGCTTATTAAAACAACTGGTTAAACCACTTTTACGGTTATTAATACAGGGTTTTGAAATAAGGTTGATTTATTCCCCGGTAATGTCAGTCATGTCAATAATATTAGCAACATCAGCAATATCTTTATCCAACAACATCGCATCACCATAGCTAAAAAAACGATAATTATGCAAAATGGCATGGCGATACGCCTGCTTGATATTATCCATGCCACTAAAGGCAGATACCAGCATAAGCAGCGTGGATTTTGGCAGATGAAAGTTGGTAATCAGCCTATCTACCACGCCAAATTGATAAGGCGGATAAATAAAAATCTGCGTATCGCCACCAAATTCACCAAGCTGTCCATTGTTGCGGTGCAGGTGAGCCGTCTCAAGCGTGCGTGTAACGGTCGTACCAACGGCGATGACTTGTCCGCCATTTGCCTTGGTGCGGTTAATCATGTCGGCAGTGGCTTGTGGCAGATGAGCGTATTCGGCGTGCATGATGTGTTCGCTAAGGTTGTCCACCTTGACAGGGGCGAATGTGCCAGCACCCACATGCAGGGTAACAAAGGCGATGTTGATACCCTTGTTTTGCAGGGCTTGCAAGGTGTCATCATCAAAATGCAGACTGGCGGTCGGAGCGGCGACACTGGCGGTCTTGGCAGGGTCGTGAAATACCGTCTGATAACGTGTGTCGTCTGTATCATCAGCGTCTCGCTCAAAATAAGGCGGAATGGGCATTTCGCCAAAACGCTCCAAATCCGCCAAAATCGGTGCGTCAAATTGCAAAATAAACAGATTGTCTGCACGCCCCTGCATGACCGCACGCATGTTGCCATCTGCTAGGTGGACGACTTGACCGAGCTTTAAGGCACGGCTTGCTTTGACATGACACAAGGCGGTATGCGTGCTATCATTGACAATCCGCTCAATCAGCACTTCGACTGCACCGCCTGTGTCTTTGTTGCCATGCAGGCGAGCTTTCATGACCTTGGTGTCGTTTAATACCAGCAAATCGCCAGTGTTTAATAGGCTTGGCAAATCGCTAAAATGACGGTCGGCAATATTCATTCCTTGCACGCACAACAGGCGAGACTTTGAACGCACTGCTAAGGGATAGCGAGCGATAAGTTCATCAGGCAGATGATAATCATAATCGTCTGTGGTGTGTGGCTTGGGCGTGTCAGTCATAAGGAATTGTAAAAAATGATTGTAAATAAAATGGGTGATAATGTAGAATTAATTGTAATATAAATTGCACTATAATATAAAAGGTCGGATAAATTGGGCGTAAAAGTTGATTATTATAGCAAATATTGACTGATTACTCTAGGTATGCTGAGATTTCATTAATCATTAAATATTGCTAAGGATTTTTATTTAATAGGATTAAAATTATCTTGGTTTAACCTGCAAGATACTTTGTAGGACAAAAGTTTGCAAGATAAAAGTTTGCAAAACAAAAGACGAATACGCCCAAGTTTAGAATTCTGCCATACAACCAAAGAAAATGTAAGAGTACCTAAAACCAGCCATTATTTGTCTATCACCCCCATCAAAAACTCAATCACCACCGCCACACGCCTAGCTTTTTGGCTATGCGGCAGATAATACAGGGATAAAGGGGGGAAAGTTTGCCAATGCTTTTGCAGCACAGGCACAAAATTGTGAGCATCATTTTCCAAAGTCAAAATCGGCTCAAAAACCCGCCCAAGCCCCACACCAGCACGCACGCCGTCCAGCACCACTTCAAGGCTATTGGCAATCATCGCAGTCGGCATATCAATCGTTACATCTTGCCCATCTTGCACAAGCGTCATCGGATTTAGCCTGCCTGATGTCATATAGCGAAAGGCAATCAGCCTGTGCTTGGGCAAATCTTCCAACTTTTTTGGCAGACCAAAACGTACCACATACTCTTTTGAAGCGTACACCCCCATTTTGAACGCTGGCGTTAGACGACGTGCAATCATATTGTCCCCCACCGAATGCCCAAACCGAATCCCCAAATCAAAGCCTTCTTTTAAAATATCTACCGTGCCGTCAAATACCGAAATCTCCAGCTCAATCTCAGGGTAGCGGCGGCAAAACTCGGCAAAGTGCGGTTTTAGCACCAGCAAATACGCAATGCGTGGCACGGTAATCCGCACTTTGCCGCTGGGCGTTTGCCCCAAATCATGCACGCTCTCCACCGCAAAGCTCAATTGCGTCATCGCCGCTTGCGACCGCTCAAACAGCCGCTGCCCAGCTTCGGTCAGCTCCACTTTGCGAGTGGTGCGGCGAAACAAAGGCAAGCCGATGTGCTGCTCCAATAGTTTCAAGGATTTGCTGATGGACGGCGACGCAATTTGCAATTTGCGTGCGGCGGCGGCAATGCTCCCTTCGGTGGCAATCGCATGAAATACGGTGAGATAACCATAAATTGAACCGCTGATTTG
>JAUNUB010000099.1 GCA_030538375.1 Moraxella sp.
TATAGTCAAATAAATTCATTTTAGGACGAGGAAAACGAGCGAAGATAGTACAAGTGGTACATCAATCGAGTTTGACGACGTACTAAATTGAATTTAAAAGACTATATCAAGCCATGTCGGTCGGTATGGCGATGGCTTGGCGAATGCTGTCCAGTCTGTGCCGCACCATAAACAGACGGTCTATGCCAAGGGCGATACCACTACAGGGCGGTAAGTTGTCGCAGGCGTGAATGAGCGGCATATCAATCGGTATGATGGGTAAGCCCAGCCTTGCACGTTGGGTATTGTCCGTTTCAAAACGTGCCAAGAGTGCCGCACTGTCCGCCAGTTCATCATAAGCATTGGCAATCTCAATGCCGTCAATATACAGCTCAAAACGCCTTGCCACATCAAAGCCGTCTGCGTCCGTGTCAATCTTGGCAAGGGCAGCTGTGGCAGGCGGATAATCCATCACCAGCGTTGGCAAATCCTTGCCCAAATTCGGCTCGATAAGATGACTAAATAACAAATCCAGCCAGCCCTGCACGTCTGCACCCATGTCAAGCCCAATGCCGTGATGAATGGCACATTGCTTGAGCGTATTGGCATTACTCGCAAAAGGGTGAATGCCAAGCACGTCCAAAAACGCCTGTGCATAGCGATATTGTTTGAATGGCAAATAATAGCCAAATACCGCATTTAATAATTCGCCCAATTCATTTGCCAAATCGGACAAACCAAAATGCGGACGATACCACTCAAGCATGGTAAATTCGCTATTATGGCGAGAGCCTTGTTCATTATCACGAAATACTTGGCAGATTTGATAAATTGGGGTTTGGTATTCTGCGAGTAGGCGTTTCATGGCAAACTCTGGCGATGTATGCAGATAGCCTGTGATTGGCTTGCCATGGTGATGAAAGTTCGCCTTGATACTCTCAATAAAGACATCGGTATTGCCATGATGGGATAATATCGGTGTGCTAACTTCTAATACGCCCTTGGTAATAAAAAATTGACGAATGCTATGTAACATCGCTGCTTTTTTTTGAGCCAGCTCAAGGGTAAGTTCGATAGGGTGAGTGGTGTATTGTGTGGTATTAGCCGTCATGAAATTGCCATTCTCTTTTTAGTGTGTAGGTTTTTCTCAGTTGGTCAAACTTATCGCCCATCACGCCATGATTATCACAGACCGTTCGCAATGAATTGTCATCTTGCATGATGTGATAATATGCTGGTAATATGGATAAGTCATTGTCAAGTAAATGCTGTTTGAGAGATTGCCAAGCATAAGAATTGGGCGGCAGTATTTTGTCCATGCTTTGTAATATCGGCAAGTCAAACTTTTGGCAAAATGCTTGATAAATCATATCCGTACCACGCAATTTGCCTTCTAGGGTATAGCCTGCAATGTGTGGGGTGGCGATGGTGAGTTTATCCAAGAGTGTCTTGTCGATGGTAGGCTCATCAGGAAAAACATCTAATACAACCTGTAGATTTTGATTATCGATGGCATTTAATAAATCTTGTTGGTTGATAATCTCACCGCGTGCCGAATTTATCAATATCGCCCCGTTTTTTAGTTTATCCAGCTTATCAACATTCAGCATTTGATAAGTGGGGTATTTTCCTGTTTTGGTAAGGGGTGTGTGAACAGAAATCACATCGCTATTTTTTAATAAAGTATCCAAATCGCTGTTATTCATATCGGAATTTGGTAAATATGGGTCATAGCCTAATATATGCCAACCCAAATCTTTGGCGTATCGTGCCAGCGTATTACCAATATTACCAAGACCAATAATGCCAAGGGTGATGGACTGATGAATGGTGACAGGATTGATATTAAAAATTGCCGTCAAGACATATTGAGCGACAGAATGACGGCTGCACCCTTTGGCATTGGCAAAGTGAATATTGTTTTGTTGTAGATAATGGGTATCCACATGGTCAATGCCGATGGTTGCTGTACCGATGAATGTAATATTGCCAAAATCTTGAATATTATCGGCATGAATGGGTGTTACCGAACGAATGAATAAGGCGTGGGGCTTGTAATTATTAATCGATTGCTGATTGATGTCTCGCCCTTTTTGTTTGATTAGGCGAATATTGTCATGCAGGACAAAATAATCATCAAGATGGGCGATATTCTCGTCGGCTAGTACAGTGAACATTTAGCTGCCCTGTAGGGTTTTGGCATTGGTATCGGTATCGGTATCGGTCTCGCTTAGCAAGCCTTCGCCATCAGCAATGGGCGTGGTGCTGTCTTTTGGGGCAAAGATTTCGTTTTTGTGCTGGCTAATCCACTCTCGCCACACCGCAAGCCCAATGGCAAGCACCACAGGACCAATGAACAGCCCTACAAAGCCAAATGCCGTCAAGCCCCCCAGCACGCCAATAAAGATGATGATAAAAGGAATCTTGGTCGCACCGCTGATGACGATGGGGCGAATGAGATTGTCCACCCAGCTGATGACCAAAATCCCCCACAGTGCCAGCCCAATGCCTTCTGTGGTATGCCCTTGCGACAGTAGCCATACCGACACGCCGCCCCACGCAAAGGGTGTGCCAAAGGGAATGAGTGCCACGGCAAAGGTGATGAGCGTAAGCAGTAAGGGATTTGGGGCGTTGGCAAAGGTGTAGCCAATACCAGCAAGCAACGCTTGAGCAAGAGCAGTCAGCCCAATGCCATACACCACCGCTTGTGTGGTTGCTCCCACCGAGTCCATGTAGCCGTCAATGCGATTGCCGATGATGTTGCGTAGGGCTTGGCGAACCTGCCGCATGATATTCATACCATCACGATAAAAGAAAAACAGGGTCATAAGTGCCATGCCGAGCTTGGCAAGGGTCTTTAAAGTGGCGTCGAATGCGACTTTACCATAATACAAATGCGACTGAATCCACGCACGCACCGTTGCCATGGACGCTTCTGGCTCTTTGTTAATCTCCCAAAGTGCATCTTTAATCTGCTGTCCGATGACAGGTAGGTTTTTGATACTGTCTGGCAAATCCACATAGCCTGCTTGAATGCGGTGAATAAGTGTATTGTACAGGCTTAGGGCTTCATGCTGCAAAAAAAATACCCCGATTATCAGCGGCACGCCAATGATTAAAGAAATCGCCACGGTCATAATCAAGGCACTAAAATTGGGGCTAAACTTCACCTTGGTATGAAAAAACGTATAAATCGGAAAAGTTACATAGGCAAGTATCGCCGCCCACAAGGCAGGCGTGATAAAAAACTGCACCACTTTAAAGCACAAAATGATGAGTACGGTGAGTAGCGTAAGGGCGAGCAGGCGTTGAATGACGGCTTCTTTTGTCCAGTGTTCGAGCATGGCGGCAAATCTTTGGTTGGTGTTAAGGCAGGGCTATTATTATGCCTTATTTTTGACAAAATAGCTTGTGAAAATGTGGGGAGATTTTGTGGGTGGTTTTTTTGGGCGTGATATTTTGGCAAACGATTTAAGCGGGATATGAAACGAGTTTGGCAAAGCTAGGGTATTACCTCACCAACCGATTTAGCCCATTGGCAAAGGCGATTTTATCCTTGTCGCTGTAGGGTTTTTGTCCGCCCATGCTTTGGGGGTCGAGTACGCCCGTACCACGCAGGCTTTCCATAAAATCTCGTGCATTGAGCTTAGGTCTAATGTTCTCTGCCGTCCATTCTTCGCCCCTTGGCGTAAGCACTTTCGCTGCTTTGGTTAATACATCATTTGCCAGCGGAATGTCGCTGGTTATCACCAAATCCCCTGCTTGTGCATTGTCCACGATGTAATTATCCGCCACATCAAAGCCTTGGGACACCACCACGCTTTGCAAAAATGGCGATGGCGGCAGTTTGACAAAGCTATTTGCGACAAAGACCGCCAGCACTTCGCAGCGTCTTGCGGTCTTGATAATAAGCTCTTTGGCGATATTAGGGATTGCGTCTGCGTCGATGTAGAGTTTCATGGTTGAATGTGTGATAAAGGTTTGGATAAGGCTGGTTGATAAGCATTCGCCGCATTAGAAATGGACGATTGACTTACCAATAATGTTGCCACGAGACACCGACTTGACTGTCGTTGTCGTTGCTATTGCCATGATTGCCACTGTGCCAACGCTGGCTAAGGCTTAGGCGAACATCATTATTTTTGTTGATACCTTGGCGTAGAGTGAGATTGACAAGGTGCAAAGGGGAGCTGCCTTGTCGGTGATGATTTTGGTAGTCCAGTTGCATGGCTTGGTGGGGTCTGGCAGGATTTTTGTAACGCAGACCCAGCTCCAGCACGCCATCTAGCTTGCCTTGCTTGTCTTGAAGTACCGCATTGCCCAGTCCATACATAAGCCAGCTGTCCGACAGCAACGCTCCCACGCCAGCCCCTGCCATCGCATAAGCCCTGTGGTGCGTGCCGTCAAAGGGGTCTTGCCTTGCCCCTGCTTTTAATTGCCAAGACAGCCACGGCTCATCTGCCAAGGCTTCTTTGAGATTTTCAATCTGCTGAATGTGCAAAAAAGTAAAATTTTGCAGATAGGGCTTGTGATTGGTGTGCTTGTCATGGTTGTCAAAGTCATAGCCCACCGTCAGATTGATGGCTTCAAATCGCTTGTCAAGGTCGGTATAGCTGTTTAGGGGGTCTTTGATGAACATTGAGCCGCCCAAACTTAGCCCATGATTATTGATAGCAATTTGAGTGAGTGCGGTCTTGTTGCTAAGGGCAGGCGATGGCTTGTCGCTGATGGGCAGGGCATTGTAGGCATTGCCAGCAGGCAGGACAATTCGCCGTGCGATGAGCTGTTTTTTGAATTGCTCATGCTGCGGCTGTTCGCTTTTTTTGGCTTGCGACAGCTTGTAGTTGCGATGTGCAAGCAAAAAATCCAGTATAAGCGTTCTCTCACTTTGGGTGAATGGTTGATTGTCCAGCAGGCTGATGTCTTGGGTGGTAATGATGTCATTTATCAGCGTCTGCTGTGTGCTTGACAATTGGCGAAAGCGTTGACGCAGTGCAGTCTGCTCTGATGGCAGATAACGCACGCTTTTAATCAATGCACCATTTTGGTGTTCTGTCAGTTGATTGAATACAAAGTCAGGAGCGTACCAGCCGCCAATCCGCTCGGTCATTGGCATGTCGCTTACAAGTTCCAAAATTTCACCAGAGCGATAACCGCAGTTTTGTTTGATAAAATAATAGGTAAAGCGTGCTTGACTTGCTTCATACAGATGATAATTGAGCAAAATACGGTCAAAATCGTCTAAATCAAGCGTATATTCCCACATGTCTCGCTGTTCGTTCTTGGAATAGGCGGTGTCTTGATGGTAAAAATCCGCCTTGGCAAAGCCTGCGTTATAAAAGCCAAACAGCCCCTTGACGGCATACATCACGCCGTTTTCGTTGTTGGGAATTCTTGCCCCGAAGTTATAAGACTGCGTGAGCAAGTCTTGACTGCTTGGTGTGTTGTCCGTATCACGCTCTTTGGTGTTCACCAGTACATGCCCAAAGGTTGACGCAGGGTTTTTAAGATAACTGCCAATTAATATTAAGCTGATGTCTTGGTTTTTGCTTGGCAAATCCTTGCAAGCGGATAAATCCATCGCCAAGCCCAGCTTATGCTGTAGCCAAAAATAACGTGCAGGAAATTGGCACACGACAGCAGGGTCGTCCTTGGCATTCACCGTGGCAATCAGCTCATCATAGGGGCTAAAATTTACACGTTTTGTGCTGGCAGCAGGGTCGGTGAGATAAAAGTTGCCAGAGATGACTTCCGCTTTGCCGTCTTGAAAAAACAGCATGTGCCGCCACTGCTTGTGTTGGGCTAGGCTTCGCAAGACCGCAGGGTCAAAGTTGCCCGTATTGCTATTTTTGTTAGTATGGTTATTTGCACGGCTTTCGTTTGTGATGTTGTTTGCTTGATTTAAGATGTTATTTGCTTGATTTAAATGGTCTGCTTGTGTTGCTGTATGATTGTCGTCAACAGAATTGTTTAGAGTAATTGCGTTGTCTGAGTTGCTTGTATTGTCGTCTGTGCCAATCGGTATATTGTTAGGGTTGTGTGCATTCTTATGTGTATCGCCATTTATGTCATGACTGATGTTGTGGTGCGGTGCAATGCTGCGAGTGAGCGTCTGTGTCAGTACCATTTGAGCTGGTAAGACCGTTTGAGCTGGCAAGGCAGACGCACCATCATCAGCCTCTGCCGCCATCAAGGGCGACAGACTGGCACAAAAAACAAAAACGCCAACAAAAGTATTGACGTTTTTGTGATGAATGAACATCGTCATGCGATTACGCACCGCAATGTTGTTGTACTAGACCAAATAGCACTTCGCCATTTTGGGCTTGGCTGGCTGTTTCGTAAGCACTGCTTTGTGCGTATTTGCCGTAGCTGGTGCGTACTGCGTCAACTGATGAGCATTGTGCAACATTGGCTAGGGCGTTGATGTAAGCCCCTTCGCCTGCTGCTAGGTCTTTTTCAACGCTTGGGAAGGCTTCGTTGATAAGTACTGCTGCACGCACATCACCGCCTTTGCAGGTGTCAGGTGAAGCAGAGTCAGAGATGGCAGCGGTCGTACCCAAGTCCCATGTAACGTTTGAGATGATGGCTAGGATTTCGCTTTTGTTGCCGAACAATGCCCCACCGATACCACATTGCTTGTACACTTGCTCAATGCTGCGACCAGATTTTTGACCAGCATGGGCGGTAGATGATAGTGCTACAGCGGTGATGGCGGTTGCGATAAGTGCTTTTTTTAACATGGGAACTCCATTTGTTAAAGAATTGTTAATGGTTGAATAAACTGCAGTTAAAATATAACATTTGTTCGGTGGCTGTGCAACTGTTTTTTAAAAAATGTTGCGTTTTTTTATGACGGTTTTTGTGTAGGGTTTGTTGGGGTGTGCTAAATACTCGGCACGTCCCTAGCCATTGCACAAAAGCCGCTCGACATCAGCAATTGTCTCGTCCAAATCCTTGGTGAGTGTGATATGGGCAATCTTGCGTCCAGCACGCTCATCTTTGTGATAATGGTGATAATGCACCCCATCGATGGCGAGTAGGGCGGCTTCGTTGGGGTATTTGCCGATGACGTTCAGCATTACCGATGGCGTGGTGATACTGGTGTCGCCAAGGGGCAAGCCCAGCACCGCACGCATGTGGTTCTCAAACTGGCTGCACACCGCCCCTTCTATGCTCCAGTGTCCGCTGTTGTGGACTCGTGGGGCGATTTCGTTGGCGATAAGCCCTGTATCACTCACAAACAGCTCCAGCGTCATCACGCCCACATAGTCCAAGTGGTGCATGATTTTGGCAATGCTGTGCTGTGCAGCTGGCGTGAGTGTGTCGCAAGCAGGGGCTGGAGCGAGCGTTTTGGCAAGAATGCCGTCCGTGTGGTGATTTTCGACCAGTGGATAATAGGCAATCTCGCCTGTCTTGCTGCGTACAGCGATAAGCGAGACTTCACGGCTAAAGTCGATAAACCCTTCGGCAATCAGCGGTGCTGGCATTGCCCCAGTGCTTACGGCTGCCCCCAGTTCACGCCAAGCGACAGCGATGTCGTCCGTGCGACGAATGACAAACTGCCCTTTGCCATCATAACCGCCACGGCTGGTCTTAACCACCAAGGGTAAGCCAAGCTCATCACAGGCTGTTTGTAGCTCATCTTGGCTATTTACAGCGCGATATGGCACGGTTGGTACATCAAGCTGGTTGAACAACGCCTTTTCTGCCAAGCGGTCTTGTGCCACGGCAAGGGCGTTGGGCGGGGGATAGATACCGCCTTTGTCTGTCAAATTTGCCAAAAATTGAGCAGTCGCCACAGGGGTATTTTCGAATTCTAAGGTAAAAATATCACTTTTGGCGATGAATTCACTCAGTTGGTGCGTGCTGTGCACTTGTCCATACAGGCTGGCTGGGGCGTAGGGCGTGTCTTCTAAAAATACACAGCGAAAGCCCAGCTGCATGGCAGAGCGAGCCATCATCATGCCCAGCTGTCCA
Source organism: Moraxella sp. (assembly GCA_030538375.1). Taxonomy (GTDB): domain Bacteria; phylum Pseudomonadota; class Gammaproteobacteria; order Pseudomonadales; family Moraxellaceae; genus Moraxella. The sequence goes on from JAUNUB010000099.1 coordinate 7,960, forward strand.
CCGCCTAAGATACCGATGGTGCGAATGGGGGAATTGGAGTGCGTCATAATCATCTGTGTGGTTGGGATAAGTGCGTATTATAAACGATTTAGGGTGTGAGATGGAGGATTTTGTGATGGAGTTTGAGACCAA
>JAUNUB010000004.1:0-37016 GCA_030538375.1 Moraxella sp.
AATCAATGGCAACGCTATAAATTAATGGTAACGCTATTGCGTGATAAGTTTCTTAATAAGAGTAAGTTATGAATATTATATTAATCATTCAAGCTATCATCATGGGGATAGTCGAAGGTATCGCAGAATTCTTACCTATCTCTAGTACTGGCTATTTGATTTTATCTGCGGATATTATGAATTTTTGGGAAAAAGATAAGCGAGATTTGTTTATTGTCTTTATCCAATTAGGAGCGATATTGGCGGTAATCTATGATTACTGGGGCAGACTGTGGCATGCCTTTATGGGCTTATTAACAGGTAAGGCAGAAGGCTTGGATAATCCCCGTGGCTTGGGTTTTGCATTGATGATTGCCACCATTCCTGTGATGGTATGTGGGTTTTTGTTTAAAGATTTTATTACAGGGGCATTATTTCACCCATTGGTCGTAGCGACAATGTTAATCATCGGTGCTGGGTTAATTTGGTATGTCGAAAAACACCCACAACCCATCAAAGCCATAGAAGCTGAGAATATTAGTTTTAAAAACGCATTATTCATTGGACTGTGTCAATGCTTAGCGTTAATCCCCGGAACTTCTCGTTCTGGTGCAACGATTATTGGTGCGTTGTTTTTTGGGACTTCACGCAAGGCGGCGACAGAGTTTTCTTTCTTTTTGGGCATTCCTGTGATTATCGGTGCAGCACTGCTTGATTTATTAAGTAAAAAGAATATTTTACAAACAAGTGAAGACTGGCTGATATTGGCTATTGGCACGTTAGTATCCTTTGTTGTGGCATTGCTATGTATCAGAATGATGGTGGCGTGGGTATCCAAGCGAGATTTTATGATATTTGCTTATTTGCGTATTGCCACTGGATTACTGGTTTTAATCGCATGGTTGTTGGGTTATCAATTCCAAGGCTAGTGATATGATAAGTACTGCCACGCAACACCCAATCACAGTTATCGGCACACAGCAAGACAGTGAAGTTTTTGCTCAATTAAATGATTCAAAAAATCAAAACAGCTTACCGTTGTTATTTGATTGGCAAATGGTAGAAAAAGTCAATCACAAAACATTGCTTACCACCGCCAATCAATATCCACTATATCTTGCTATTATAAAATCAAGACCTATAGTAATATACCAAAATAATAACAATGAGTTAAATAAAATCACCCCAAATTGGCAAGCCCTTACCACAAGAATTGTCGGTGCTGGGCGTAAATCAGAATTGATACTACAAGCGAGTAAATTAAATACTGGTATGTCTGTGATAGATGCGACGGCAGGTTTTGGGCATGATGGGTTGATTATGGCAAGTACAGGGGCAAATGTTACCATGCTTGAGAATAATCCCATTATGGCATTATTATTATTTTATGAATATCACTTGATGAATGAAAATAAAAACTGGCAAAAATTATTAAGCCGTATTACCATCAGTTATATTAATGCTGTAGAGTATCTGACAAACTGTGATACCGTTGATATGGTATATCTTGACCCTATGTTCCCAGATGACAGCTATGGGGCAAAGGTTGGTAAAAATATGCAAATGCTGCATAATATCGCCGCACCGCCTACTTTCGCAGAAGAAAAAAGTTTATTAACCTTATCATTGTCCAGTATACAAGATGATAGCAAAGTGATAGTCAAACGCCCAATATCTGCCCCTAATTTTGCAGGTCAGCCTTGTATACAAAGCGTTAGCAATAATGCGATTCGTTTTGATATTTATAGCAATTCTTAATGAAATATATTTGCCCTTTATGAATAATATACCCAATCACGCACGCCAATACACATTCTACGATAAATGTATTGCTTGGATACAGCTTACTCGGTTTGATAAGCCCGTGGGAACAGAATTGCTGTTGTATCCTACCTTATGGGCGGTATTATTGGCGTGGTTTGGAGTGTATGGTGAGTTTACCCCTTTATCATTACTCTTGATATTTGCACTGGGGGCGGTACTTATGCGTGCGGCTGGCTGTGCGATTAATGATTTTGCCGACCGCAAAGTCGATGGTGCAGTAGAACGCACCAAGCACCGTCCGCTTGCCGATGGACGATTGTCCGCACGCACAGCGGTGATTACTTTTGTGGGTTTGTCTTTATTGGCTGGCTGTTTGTTGTTTTTGTTGCCTGTGGCGGTGTTTTATTGGTCTTTGGCGGCGGTGGGCTTGGCATTTGTTTATCCGTTTATGAAGCGTTATACCCATTTGCCCCAAGTGGTGCTGGCGTGTGCTTTTGGTTGGGCGATACCGATGGCGTTCGTGGCGGTATTTGCCAAAACTGGTATGGGTGATATGCCCGATATGTGGGGCTGGCTGTTATTCATCGCTTATATGTGCTGGACAGTGGCTTATGATACCGCCTATGCAATGTGCGATAGAAATGACGATATAAAAATCGGTGTCAAATCAACCGCGATATTATTTGGCAGATATGATGTTATTATCATTGTGTTGTTACAGATAATATTTAGTCTGATTATGCTGCTGGTATTTTATCATTACTTTGGTGGATTGTGGTTTGTGGGGTTATTGCCTATATTTTGGCTATTTTATCGGCAGTATCAATTAATCAAAACTCGTGAAAGATTAAGCTGCTTTAAGGCATTTTTGGATAATGTATGGATAGGGCGTTATATATTTATATGGACGGTAGCATGTATTGGCATTGCTGTTTGGAGATAGGTTTTGGAATAATAAAATATGAAAATAGATTTGCACAGTCATAGCACTTGTTCTGATGGGACGTTTTCACCAACTGAATTATTGGCATTAGCAAACAAAGCAGGCATTGATATGTTTGCCTTGACCGACCATGATAGCATTGCAGGATTGATGGCAGCCAAACAAGCGGCGGATAATCATGGTATACGATTGATTCATGGCGTAGAGATTAGTTGCCATCATAGTATACAGGGTGGCTATGGCAAAAATCAATATAAGAGCAAATCCATTCATGTGGTGGCACTGAATTTTGATGATGTCATTACCATGCAGCATAAATTGCAAGCCTTGCAAGACAGTCGTGAAAATCGTGGACGGCAGATTGTGCTTAAGATGGCGGATATTTTGGCACAGCAAGATGAATTCTCTCATATCAGCGATGATGTGCTGTGGCAAGCGGTATTGGCAAAAGCGTCTGGCAACCCAAAAGCCGTGGGGCGAGCACATATCGCACAGGTGCTGCATGAGTTGGGCGTGGTTAAGACGATACAGCTGGCGTTTGATAAGTATCTGGCGGACAACAAGCCTGCCTACGTGGCGATAGACAGCCTAAGTATCAACGAAGCGGTGGAGCTAATCCATGCCTGTGGCGGTGTGGCGGTGCTGGCTCACCCTACACGTTATGGGTTGTCGGCAACCAGAGTGCGGCGATTGATAGCGGATTTTGCCCAGTGTGGCGGCGATGGCTGCGAATTGCCCCCACCGAGTGAACCCATCAGCACTCGTGCGATGATTGACAGATGTATCGCTGAGCATGCACTTAAAGTATCTGTGGGTAGCGATTTTCATGGGGCGACGATGCCGTGGCGACGCTTGGGTGAGACAAGTACGCCAAAGGCTGAGCAAGTGGGGATTTGGGAGCAGTTTGGGTGATAAAAAAGTTGCAAATACAATGATTTGGTATACAATGCAAAGTGATTATTGCAGGACTGATACGGTTTTGCAATTGAATTGTGATTTATAGTCAATTAAAATTGCAATGATACAGGTAGCGTATCTGAACCCACGTCTATTTATTGGTGGGCTAACGCCGCACCCTACGAACAATCACAAATGGGTGTGTATCAGTTTTATTTTAATCAACCATAGGATAAATAGGAGTGTATGAATGGTGCAAATGAAATTTCATCAATTGGCGTTAGCTATCACGATGGCGACAGCAGGACTGGCTCACGCTGCTCCTATCTTGCAGACAAATGCTGATTATGACATTCGGCAAAATCTGTCAGCAAACGCATGGATAGAAGTTGATGTACAAGCCTTTGAAGACAACATCACACGCTTGACCACACAGCTTGATGGCAAGTCCAAGGTATGCGTGGTGATGAAGGCGGACGCTTATGGCAACGGCATTGATTTGCTCATGCCAAGCGTGGTGAAGCTGGGCGTGCCATGTATCGGTATCGCCAGCAACGAAGAAGCTCATGTGGTGCGTGCTCACGGCTATCAAGGAGAGATTGTGCGTGTGCGAGTTGCCAGCATAAGCGAGATTGAAAGCGGCTTGCCCTATGATATGCAGGAGCTGGTTGGCAGTCTAAGCCATGCCAAAGCGTTAAATGACTTGGCGATAAAGCACGACAAACCCATCAAATACCATCTGTCTTTGAACGCTGGTGGCATGAATAGAAATGGACTGGAGCTGGCTACCGCACGTGGCAAGGCAGAAGCACTTGAGATGATGGCTTTGCCAAACCTTATACTGACTGGGATTATGACGCATTATGCCTTTGAAGACGAGGGTTTTGTGCGTAACGCTTTGATGGAGTTTAATCAGCAAACCGCATGGCTGATTGATACCGCAAACCTTGACCGTAGCAAGCTCACCTTGCACACCGCCAATTCTTTTGCGACCATTGCTGTGCCTGAATCGCACCTTGATATGGTACGCCCTGGTGGCTTGGTGTATGGCGATACCATAGATGCCAAGCCTGCTTACAAAAAGACCATGGCGTTTAAATCTCGTGTGGGGGCGGTGCATTTTTATAAGGCTGGCACGACGGTGGGCTATGATGGCACGCACACACTGACACGAGATTCTTATCTTGCCAATTTGCCTTTTGGCTATTCGGACGGTTATCGCCGTGCCTTTACCAATAAAGGACAAATGCTAATCCGTGGACACCGTGTGCCTGTCGTGGGCAAGACATCAATGAACACCACGATGGTAGATGTTACCGATTATCCTGACATTATCGCTGGTGATGAAGTGGTGATTTATGGCACGCAAGGCGGCAACGAAATCACCCAAGCCGAGATAGAAGACATTAATGACGCACTACTGGCGGATTTGTACACCATTTGGGGCAATTCCAATCCACGGTTTGCGAAACGATAAACGCTAGAGTTAACGCCGCTCCAAACACACCAAGCCAATACAAGCCAACATCAAGTAAAACAGTGTTGACTTGGTTAAAGTGCTGTCCGTGTCGGTGATAAGGTTAAAAAAGATAAAGTGAAAAAACCAAGCTTATGTTAAGGGCTTGGTTTTTGTCTGGTATAGTCAATTAAAATTGCAATGATACTTCGTTGCCAACGTCCTTATGTACTACTTGTACACCGCGGACGCATAGTAGGCATTGTCGCCTTGTCTCATTTTTATTTTAATCGACTATAGATTAAGCAAGATGAACGGCAGTTTATTTGGTTAATATCAGCCGATTGTTGCGTGTCAGACGCAGGCGGTATTCTTCGCCTTGATGTTCAATGCGTACTTCCTTGGTGAGTGCGAACAAGTTTTGAGAATGCAGCGTTGGTAGGCGGTTGTTTTCACGATTGCTAAAATAGCGTGCGATGGTCATAGTCATGGCAAATTTTCCTTGTATGAAGTGGGTTGCGGGTGTTCTCCCGAGCCACGTTAGCTGGTAACTGTGAACGGGTGTTGCAATAGCAACAAACAAATGATAACATGACAGTCTGATGAAATTAATGATACTTCTTTTCAAATATTAATAATTATCATTTGTTAAACCTATAGTATCAAATTCTACCAATAATGCAAATTAAAATTATCAAATTATCAAAATAATTCTCATTATCAGATTAAAGGTATAATTATCATGACAAACGGTAGTTTTATGCACAAAAAAATCATTGATGTTGCTATTGGTGTGCTAAGGTTTGGTGATGAATTTTTGCTGGCACGGCGACTGGCTCATCAGCACCAAGGGGATAAGTTTGAATTTATCGGCGGTAAAGTGCAAAGTACAGAAACGCCACGCCAAGCCCTTGTGCGAGAAGTGGCAGAAGAGCTGGGACTGGATATTCATCACGATACGCTGGTGAAGATGGGGCGAATTTGCCATGATTATGACGATAGGGCGGTGTGCCTGCATGTATTTGAGTGCGTGCTTGATGATGAGCAATACCAAGCATTCAAAGCATGTACGCACGGCAAGCAGGGACAGGGGCTGCATTGGTATATACAAGCTGATTTGCTGCGGCTGCAACATGAATTCCCTAAGGCGAATGCACCGATATTTGCATGGCTGATGTTACCTAAGCAAGTTGTGATAAGCGGTGCATTAAGTGAATTTGATGGTGGGCAGGTGGATAGTGTGCAGGCGTGGTGTGAATTTTATGCCAAGCGATTGCCCATGGGGGCGACGTTGTACGCACGTTTGCAATGTGATGATGAGCTGGCGTGTCAAGCGATTTTGAGCCTAGCGGCACAACGCAGCGATATTCGTTGGATTGTACCTATCCGCTATTATCAAGATTTTGCTCAAATCATGCAGGGCGTGCCAGTGTTGGCGGTGCATTTGACGCAGGACGCTTTGCTGATGTATGCAAAAACAGCCCAGCCAAACATTGCGAGCGTTTTGCAAGCGTTGCCTATCATTGCAAGTACGCATGATGAATTCAGTGTACAGACGCTCAATCAACTATCAAAGCAAGCCAAGGTGCTAGGGGCATTCATATCCCCTGTCAAACCCACGCAAACCCACCCAAATGCCACCACCTTGGGTTGGGAGAACTTTGACAGGCTTGCCAATCTGTGTGATGTGCCTGTGTTGGCGTTGGGCGGCATGAATGCTGATGATTTGCCAATCGCTCAAAAGCACGGTGCGTGGGGCGTGAGTGGTATTCGTGGCTTTGTTTAGATTAAGGGCTTGGATTTTTTAAAAGGTGGATTTTAAAAAACTTTGGGCGTACCCCTAGGGGTCTGTATGGTTTCGATACTTACGTTGTCTGCTGTGCGGCAATTGTCTTGGGGCTGGATAATATCTCTCATCAAGGCGGCAGTTTCATAAAATGCACGGCGACTGTGATTAAGATTGCTCTTTGGGTTGAACCAGCCGATGACATCTGGCAAGGGGGCGGCGATGGGGGTGGTGCTGATACCCAGCAGGGCGAATTGCCGTCTGGCTCGTGCCATATGATACCAGTCGGTGATAAGATAGGCGTGATGTACAGGTGTGGGGTATTCGTGAGCAAGGATTTTGGCACTAAAACGAGCATTTTCACAAGTATTCATGCTGGCGTTATCACTGATGACGTTGGTGATGTTGTGCGTACCCAAAAATGCGTTCAACCATGGTGCTTCCACGCCGCTGACCACGATGGGTAAAGGGTGTTCGATGTAGTGGTTTTTGAGCATTTTTGCACGTTGTTTGCTGTAGATATTAAGAATTGTCTTGCCGTGCGTATCCGCTGTTAGCCCACCACCAAGAATGATATAAGCCTGCGGTGCAATGCCTTTGGTCTTGCTGGGTGTGTCAAGATAAGGGTTGTTTGCGACATTGCCGTAATAATCCCCTGTTTTTTCGAGTATTTTACCAACGATAACAGGGAAGATGGGCGTTGTGGTGCTGATGGCAACCAAAAGAGCAGCCGCCCCCATATACAGCAGTGTCTTGAACCACCAAGATTTGCGAATGCTGTGCCGCTTAATATGCCGTTTAAAGTGCCGAAGTGCTGCCATTAGGGCTTACCCATACAGGTTCTCGTATCAAAAATATACCAAAATGCTCTGCAATAATCTTACTGATAAAGTCTTGACTGGTCTTGATGTTGCGCTGTGTGGCGATGTGCGGTGCGTGATTGGTGAGTACCAGTGCTTGATTTTTATGCGTGAGAATGGGAGCGACGCCGCCGCCTTTTAGTCCTGCTCGGTCAATCAGCCAACCTGCTGGCACTTTGACGGTACGACCATCAATAGGATAATGGGGAATGTCGTGAAAACGCTCTTTTAATTCTTGATATTGCTCGCTGCTGATGATGGGGTTTTGAAAAAAACTGCCGCAGTTTGACAAGACTTGTGGGTCTGGCAGTTTTTCTTGGCGAATTTTTATCACGGCGTGAAAAACATCGGTCGCGGTTGGCTGGGTGCGTTCATCTTGAGCGGCGATTGTTGGGGCGAGTGTTTTTAAATCGCCATAATCGATATTGACACGAGAGCTGTCCTTGTGCAGGCGGATACGCAGGCAGGTGATGAGTTTGTGCGGTTCATGTTTAAAGCGGCTGTTACGGTATTCAAAGCCGCAGTCTTCTTTTTTGATGTATTCCCAGCGTTTTAGTTTGAAATCAAAGACCTTAACCCCAAGCAGCACATCTTCTAGCTGCACGCCGTACGCACCGATATTTTGCACGGGTGCTGCCCCTACCAGCCCCGGAATTAAAGCAAGGTTTTCTAGCCCATACCAGCCTTTTTCTGTGCAGTGCTTGACAAGATTGTGCCAATTTTCGCCGCCCATGACATCAAGCACCACGCAATCTTCGGTTTCTTCGGCAATGTGAATGCCTGCAAATCGTGGCAGCAGAACTCTGGCTTCTAGGCGTTCTGGCAACAAAACATTGCTACCGCCCGACAGAATGAACAGCGGCAGATGACTAAAGCTCGCCATGCCGACTTGTTGTTCTTGTGTCAAGATGACAGCTTGTGTGGCGGTGCATGACAGTGCCATGGTGTTAAGATGGGATAAACTGTAATTTTGTAGAAGCTGTGCGTTCTCACGCTGAATTGTCATGGTTGCACCTTGGCTGGTTTGGGGTGTATCCCTATTTTTAGATATACAGTCGATTAAAATCATAATGATACAGCATTGTTAATACCCTTATGCACTTCTATGTGCTACGAGTAACACAGCGAACATCATGTAGTGGCTATTGTTGCCTTGTCTCATTTTTATTTTAATGGACTGTATTTTAATCCATGTAGGTTTAAACATACGGCTAAAAAATAGACAAAACCATGTGCCAAACAAAGCAAACTTGCGGTAAATATTAAAATATAGTCTTTTAAATTCAATTTAGTACGTCGTCAAACTCACTTGCTGTACTACTTGTACTATCTTCGCTCGTTTTCCTCGTCCTAAAATGAATTTATTTGACTATATTGACGGCAAAGCTAAGGCTGTTTGGCAAGATTTTGCTATTTTGAGAGCATTAAATGTTAATGTTCTCAATCAAGCGTGTACCCCAATTTGATGAATTGGTGATTATTTGTTTTAAACCGTTAAAATTAGCATTATCTATTGTTAAAATCAAGTTAAATTTAAAAAAATCTGTCTAGGGTGTTGCTAGAATTGGTTTTGCAGTTCATGTAGTTTTCGCCGTTGTTTTTTGGTGGGTTTGGTATCAGGGCGAGCAAGGTTGGCGAGTTTGCGTTGTTCGGCAAAAAACTCTCGCTGTACGACACTTTCGCTGGTTTCGTGATACAGTTGTCCTGCGATGGTGGCATTGCCACGCTGGGTGGATAACGCCTGCACGATGATGGTTTTTTCTTCTTGGCGAGTGGCATGACCTTGGCGAATGGTGAGTGTGTCGCCGATTTTAATCTCTTTGCTGGTCTTGATACGTTGTCCATACATTTGTACTTTGCCGCTATCAATGGCGTCTTTGGCAAGGCTGCGTGTGCGAAAAAATCGTGCTGCCCACAGCCATTTGTCGGCACGCATATAAAGGGGTTGGTTGTTGGCACTATTGGTATTGTTGGCTTTGTCGGTCATAATGGTGCGTTAAGTTTTGATATGATAATGGTTCAATGGTTATGACTATTTTTAAGTTGGTTTGTGCAACCTGCTTGTTCAACTGGGTGAGCGAAGTTGTTGAACACTGTGAGATAAATGGCTCACTGCTATCACAATACGTCATCAAACCCACATATGTTGTGGGTGTTTATTTTAGCTACATGATTTTTGAGTTTTGCTATATTGTACGTCAAGTGGTCGAATGTGGCAAGACGTAACTTTTTAAGTTCAGATGAAATGCTTTGTTTGCGGTGTGATTGTCCTAGAGTGTGCCTGTTTTTTTATGACACGCTAGATTAAACTTTTTGTTTTCGATTAATTTTTGTCCTTGATTAACAAAGGGCTTGGGGCAACTGTCGTGGAAATTTCCCCATTTTTGTCAAAAATATGCTAAAATTTCTAGGGTCTGCCGACATTTCGTCTTTGTAGATAAAAATGAGATAAATCGCCCTTCTTTCAAGGAAAAAACGCAGGTTGATAGTTATTCTATCGGCTAAGTTTTTGACGATGAAAGACAAGATTTAGCCGCTTTTAGCACAAAAGCTAGCACAAAAGCCGTACGTTCACCACAAATTTCAAACTTAATTGTTTGGCGTGATGAATTGTCGGCAGACCCTAAGATTTATCTGTACAAAATCATTAACAGCAAACGAAGACCTTGCCATGTGTGAAGTTTTAGCAACAAGTGAGCCTACTATGACCGATAAAAATCCCAAATTTTCTCGCATTCTTTTAAAACTCTCTGGTGAAGCCTTGGCAGGGGGCAAGGATATGGGCATTGATGCGTCAATCCTTGACCAAATGAGCTTGTCTATCGCACACCTGCGTGGGCTTGGCGTACAGGTGGGTATCGTGGTCGGCGGCGGCAATCTGTACCGTGGCAGCACACTCCAAAAAGAAGGGCTGGTAGGGCGTGTAACAGGCGATCAGATGGGTATGCTGGCAACGGTGATGAATGGCTTGGCAATGCGTGATGCCTTGGCACGCCGCAACATCAAGACACGCTTGATGTCCGCCTTGTCCATCGCTACCATTGGCGAGCCGTACTCCAGTCGTGAAGCCATTCGCCATTTAAGTAACGGTGAAGTGTGTATCTTTGTGGCAGGTACGGGCAATCCATTTTTTACCACGGACACCGCCGCTTGCTTGCGTGGGATTGAGATTGAAGCTGGGCTTATCTTAAAGGCGACCAAAGTCGATGGCGTGTATGACAAAGACCCCAGTGTACACGGCGACGCTATCAAATACGACAGTCTCACCTTTGATGAGGTGCTGGAGCAAAAACTTGGCGTGATGGATTTGACCGCCATTGCCCTGTGCCGTGAGCATAATGTGCCACTACAAGTTTTTGATATGAACAAGCCTAATGCCCTATTAAATGTCATCATGGGCGAGAGTGAAGGCACACGAGTGTATCATTGAGCGAATTTTTTCTCACCGAATATTTTAACGATTGAATTTAAGGAATACTGATGATTAACGACATCAAAAAAGATGGCGAAAGCCGTATGAACAAATCTGTAGAAGCACTAGAAGCGGCATTTGCCAAGCTGCGTACTGGACGAGCGCACCCCGGTATCTTGTCAGGGGTGATGGTGAGCTGCTATGGCTCAGAAATGCCGCTTAATCAAGTGGCGAATGTGAATGTAGAAGACTCTCGCACGCTGGTGGTACAGCCCTTTGACCGTTCGATGGTGCAGGCGGTGGATAAGGCGATTCGTGAAGCAGATTTGGGGCTTAATCCTATGACAGCAGATGTCATTCGTGTGCCTATGCCAGCCTTGACCGAAGAGACTCGTAAAGACATGCAAAAATTGGCACGAACCGATGCGGAGTCGGCACGTGTGTCGGTGCGTAATATCCGCCGTGATATGATGAGCGATATTAAAGCACTATTAAAAGACAAAGAAATCTCCGAAGATGACGAACGCCGTGCCGAAGCGGATATTCAAAAAATGACCGATGAACACATCAAAGCCATTGACGCACGCCTTAGCAAAAAAGAAAGTGAGTTGATGGAAGTGTGATACAACCCTGCACCTGTTGATTTGGGTGTGGGGTTTTGTTTTTTTATGTTTGGTAAATTGTAAGAGTAATATGACACAAACGCTCACCATTCCACGCCATATCGCCATCATCATGGACGGCAATAATCGCTATGCTAAGGCTCGTGAGCTTGCCAAAGGTGGTGGGCATATCGCAGGCAAGGACGCACTTGACCCCATTGTGGAGCATTGCTTGACAAAAGGGGTGCAGGTGCTGACGGTGTTTGCCTTTTCGTCCGAAAATTGGGCAAGACCCAAGGCGGAAGTGAATTTGCTCATGCGACTGCTAGAAAGCACCATTCATGAACAAATGCCACGCATGAACAAATATCGCATTCGTCTACGCTTTATTGGTGATAGAAGTCAGTTAAGTGCAGAGCTTGCCAGCTTGATGGCAGATGCCGAAGCAAAAACCGCCCATTTTACAGCGATGACCCTTGTGATTGCCATCAGTTATGGCGGACAATGGGATATTGCTAATGCTTGCCAAATGCTTGCTAAGCAAGTGCAGGCAGGCACTCTTATGACTGATGAGATTGATGCGGATATGCTGGCTCGTTGTGTGGCATTGGCAGACTGTCCGCCTGTGGATATGTTGGTGCGGACGGGCGGTGAGTATCGCATATCCAACTTTTTGCTTTGGCAGTCGGCGTATGCGGAGCTGTTTTTTACCGAGACTTTGTGGCCAGATTTTATGCCCAGTGAGCTTGATGAGATGATTGAGCAATTTACCAATCGTGAAAGACGCTTTGGTAAGACCAGCGAGCAAGTACAAATGAATTCTGCTGATAAATAACAGCTGAATTACCTGCGGCGTAATGTTTTAAGGCAAGTAATGCAACATCACCCAAAAAATAACATCTTGCTCATCGTCTAACATTCTCACAAAAATTTACAAAACTAAAAAACCTATGTCAAAAAATCCAAAAAAAGCGAACCAAAATCTATGTGGCAACGAATAAAGACCGCCATTGTACTTGTGATAATCGTTGGCGTGGCGATGTTTAGCACGAGCCTACCCATTTTGTTTGTGCCACTGTTGTCCGTGGGGGTGCTGATAGCGGCTCATGAGTGGACAAAACTCATGCCAAAACGCCAATTTCCTGCACGTTTTGTGCTGCTTGTATTCGTAGCAACGATGGCAAGTATCGTGATTGAGCAGACGTGGCTTTTGTGGTGGCTGGCTTCCTTTGCGATTTGGGTGATGGCACTCAAATGGGTGCTGGTGTATCCACGCCAAGAAAAATGGTACGGCAAGCGATTGTTTGCCATGGGCGTGGTGATTTTGACCGCCAGTATCACCGCCATGTACAGCTTATGGCACTTGTCCCCTTGGTGGCTCATGTATGTGTTTTTGTTGGTGTGGTGTGCGGACAGTGGGGCGTATTTTGTGGGACGCAAATTCGGCAGGCGTAAACTTGCCCCCAATGTATCTCCCAATAAGAGTATTGAAGGCTTGGCAGGCGGCTTGATGGTGGCAGGCGTGGTAGCCGCTGCGGTGGGTGCTCGTTTGTCATTGGACAGTGCGGCTCATGTGGCGTTTTTGGGTTTGTCGGCGATGACGGTATTGGCGAGCGTTTTGGGGGATTTGTTCGAATCCATGCTAAAACGCCGTGCTGGTATCAAGGATTCTGGCACGATATTACCCGGGCATGGTGGGGTGCTTGACCGCATTGATTCGCTGCTATCCGCCACGCCAGTCTTTGCCCTTGGGGTGTGGTTGTTGGTGCATTTTGAGATATTGCCAGCATTGGGCGGATTGCCTAGAGTGTCGTTTTAGGGGGCAATGATGAGCAAACAATTCACCCAGCTTGCCATCTTGGGGGCGACAGGTTCGATTGGCGATAGTACGCTGGATTTGGTGCGGCTACATGCGGACAAATTTGCCGTATACGCCTTGTCAGGATTTTCGCAGTTGGACAAGCTGTTTGCGTTGTGTCAAGAGTTTCGCCCTAAGCGAGTGTGTGTTGCGGATATTGACAAAGATAAGTTTGCCGCACGACTGCATGAAGCTCATCTTGATATTGATGTGGTGGCAGGGCAGGCAGGCTTGTGCGAGCTTGCCAGCGATACAGCGGTGGATAAAGTCGTGGCGGCGATAGTAGGGGCGGCAGGGCTGACTTCGACATTATCGGCGGTGCGTGCTGGCAAGACAGTGCTGCTTGCTAATAAAGAAAGCCTTGTGATGGCAGGGGATTTGGTGATGCGTGAAGCCAAGCGTTGCCATGCCACGATTTTGCCGATTGACAGCGAGCATAATGCGATTTTTCAATGTTTGCCAATGACGGTACAAGCGTACAACGAACGCATTCATGAGATGGATTTTGGCATTGAATCGCTGTGGCTGACGGCAAGCGGTGGGGGATTTTTGTACGCCAGCTTTGACGAAATGCAAAACGCCACACCGAGCCAAGCCATCAAGCACCCCAATTGGTCGATGGGACAAAAAATCTCTATCGACAGTGCCACCATGATGAACAAAGGGCTAGAGCTTATCGAAGCCTGCCATCTGTTCGATTTGTCAGAAGATAAAGTTAAGGTAGTAATACACCCCCAAAGTATCGTGCATTCGATGGTGGCGTATACCGATGGTTCGTATTTGGCACAGCTTGGCGAGCCCGACATGCGTACGCCTATTGCTCATGCCTTGGCGTATCCTGTACGCATAGACAGTGGTGTTAAGCCATTGAATTTGTTCGAGATGGCAAATCTTGAGTTTATCAAGCCCGATACGCAAAAATTCGCCTGCTTAAACTTAGCACGCCACGCCATGCAAGCTGGCAACGGAGCGACCATCGCTCTAAATGCCGCCAACGAAATCGCCGTATCGGCATTTTTGGGCGAGCAAATTTGTCTGACGGATATTGCGGTGCTGGTGGACAAGGTGTTGAACGATGGTGAATTAACCCATAATTTTGGCAATCGTTTCGATGAATTAGATGATATTATGGCATTTGATGGCAGGGTGAGAACCGTGGCAACCGCCTTACTTGGGAGCTTTGACACATGACGGCATTATATATGTTTTTGGCGGCGGTGCTGGTGCTGACCCCATTGGTGGCACTGCATGAATGGGGGCATTATATCGTGGCTCGCTTGTGCGGTGTCAAGGTGCTGACTTATTCGATTGGCTTTGGCACACGACTGTTTGGCTGGACAAGCCCAAAAACAGGCATTGATTATCGTGTCTGTGCCATTCCTTTGGGTGGCTATGTCAAAATGCTGGACGAGCGAGAAGGCGAAGTTGCCGAGCATGAACGGCATTTGGCATTTAACAATCAGCACCCACTCAAAAAAATCGCCATTGTCATCGCAGGGCCTTTGATGAATTTTATCATTGCGATTGTCTTGTTTTTTGTGCTGTTTTTGCAGCCGAGCGAACAGCTTAATACCAAGATTGGCAAGATTGCCCCCCAGTCGCCAAGCAGTGCCAGCACGCTGATGGTGGGCGATAAAATCACCGCCGTTGATGGGCAAACCGTGCAGACATGGGAATCCATTGGTTATAAACTTGCCGACCGCATGGGCGAGACTGGTACGGTACTGCTCACCACGGACAATGACGGCAAGACTAGCACGCACCCCATTGACATCACACAGTTTATGCAGGGCACACAGCAGGGACAAGACCCCTTGAGTGCACTTGGTGTATTGCCATGGCAGCCCAGCATTGCCCCTGTTGTCGGTGAGCTGACCGATGGCGGTGCTGCCAAATTGATGGGCTTGCAGACCAACGATAAAATTGTCAAGATTGATGGTGTGCCGATTGATAACTGGCTGGACGCAACCGATGTTATTCGTAGCTCTCCCGAAAAAACACTGAACTTTCAAGTGCTTAGAAGCAATGAACTGCTTGACATTCCTGTCATGCCCCAAGCCCACAAAGTCGATGGGCGTATCGTGGGTATCATTGGGGCAAGGGTGGCATTTGATGGCAAAATCATCATACCTGATGACTACAAGATGACCATCACGCACACGCCGTCCGAAGCCATTGCACAGTCGTTTGTCAAGACCTATGATTTGTCAATGATGACCCTAAAATCTATGGGTAAGATGTTGGCTGGTATGATAGGGCTTGAAAATCTGTCAGGACCCATCACCATCGCTGATGTGAGCAAGCAAAGCATTGAGATGGGTTGGCAGCAGACATTATCAACGGCGGCTTTGATTAGCCTAAGTCTTGCGGTGCTAAATCTATTGCCAATCCCTGTGCTGGACGGCGGACATTTGGTGTTTTATACCTATGAGCTGATTCGTGGCAAGCCGATGAATGAACAACTGCAAATCGCTGGGGTGAACATTGGCATGGTGTTGCTGCTTGGTTTCATGTTACTGGCGATAAGTAACGACATCAGTCGGCTGTTTGGCTAACAGACAGCCAAAGGGTGATAATATGACAATATTTGAGAAAAATTACCAAAAAATATGGATTTTGCTTGCCAAAATGCGTTTTTTGACTTAATGTTATTACCATTTTCTTGTGTGGACTTGCAAGATGGTGTTTTTTTATATTTGATTGAGAATAAGTTATGATTAAACCTTCTTTTGGAACTCGTACGATAACAGCCGCTATCTTGATGGCGATGACTGCCCCTGCTTTTGCTGCGTCTTTTGTGGTGAGTGAGATTGATTTTGTGGGTTTAAGCCGTGTTACACCAGAAAGTGCCGCCGCCAGCTTGCCTGTATCCGTGGGCGAAGTGATGACTGATGAGAGTTTGGCGGACAGTATCCGTGCGTTGTATGAGACCAGTCAATTTAGCAATGTGCAAGCCGATGTGGTGGGCAATCGTGTCGTGTATCATGTGAGCGAGCGTCCAATTATCGCCGAATTGAATTTTGAAGGCAATAAGCTCATTCCCAAAGATGGTTTGACCGATGGGTTAAAATCCGCTGGGCTGTCTGTAGGGGCGGTATTAAAACAAGCAACCGTCCACGCCATCGAGACCGAGCTTGAAAATCAGTACATCTCTCAAGGCTATTACAACAGCAGTATCGAAGTGATGCAGACCGAGCTACCCAGCAACCGTGTTAAGCTGGATATTAAATTTATCGAAGGTAAGCCTGCCAAGGTGGTGGATATTAATATTCTTGGCAATGAATATTTTAGTGATAACGACATCAAAGATGAATTTGCCCTAAAAGAAACCAGCTGGAATTTTTTGAGCAAATCCGACCGCTACGCCCAAGAAAAACTTGCCGCCAGCCTCGAAAATGTCAGAGCATTGTATTTAAATGACGGCTTTGTGCGGTTTAACGTGGACAATACCACGGTGAATCTAAATGATGACAAGCAAAGCGTATTTGTAGAAATGACGGTATCAGAGGGCGTGCAGTATCAGTTTGGCAAAACTCAATTTTTGGGTAAGCCGACCTATGACGCCTCTGCACTGAGTGAATTAAAAGCCTATGCGGATAATAGCAAATTTTCACAAGCCAAACTTGATGAAACCACTCAAGCCATCGCAGGTAAATTTGGTAACGAAGGTTATTTTAATGCTCAGATTCGCCCTGTTACTCGCATTGATGATGAAACTCGCACGGTGGACGTGGATTATTATATCGACCCTGTACGCCCTGTGTATGTACGCCGTATCAATTTTAGTGGCAATATCAAGACCAAGGACGAAGTGCTACGCCGTGAAATGCGTCAGCTAGAAGGGGCGTTGGCTTCTAACCAAAAAATTCAGCTGTCTCGCGTACGTCTAATGCGAACAGGATTTTTTAAGAATGTCGTGGTAGAGACCAAGCCAGTGCCTAATAGCCCCGACCAAATGGACGTAAACTTCATTGTCGAAGAACAGCCATCAGGCTCATCAACCTTGGCGGCAGGCTATTCGCAAAGTGGCGGTATCACCTTTCAAGTGGATTTGTCCCAGTCTAACTTTATGGGTACAGGCAACCGCGTCAATGCGGCATTTACACGTTCCGAAACACGAGAAAACTACAGCCTTGGCTTGACCGACCCCTATTTTACCGAAAATGGCGTATCCCAAAGTATCTCGGCGTATTATCGCAAAACCAAATACGACAGCAAAAACATCAGTAACTATGTGATGGACTCCCTAGGAGCTTCGTTGTCCTATGGCTATCCCATTGACGAAAAACAGCGTGTCAGTGCTGGTATGAATATCGATAACACCAAAGTGCGTGGCGGACGCTTTATGGGGATTAGTAACGTCAAGCAGTTGATGGACGATGGCGGCACGGCAGAGTTTTTTGCGGAAGGTAGCACGACCATTCCAAGTTTTAAAAACAACTATACCACTTATAATGGCTTGTTGGGCTGGAGTTATTCAGACCTTGACCGCCCTGTCTTCCCAACCAGTGGTATGAGTCATAACGTGGATTTGACCCTAGGCTTTGGTGATGCGACCTATCAAAAGGTGGTGTATCGTGGCAATTACTATCAGCCGCTGTGGAAAGGCTCGATTTTGCGTGGCTGGGCAAAACTGGGCTATGGCAATGACTTGCCGTTCTATGAAAACTTCTATGCAGGGGGCTATGGCTCAGTGCGTGGGTTTAAAGCGTCTAGCCTAGGACCGCTATCGCAGGCGTACATGGTGGCTAGAACAGGAGGGGCTTACGCTAGGGGTGAAGAAGTGGGGGGCAATGCCTTGGCGACCTTTGGGGCGGAGCTGATTTTGCCCATGCCATTTAAAGGGGATTGGGCAGACCAAGTGCGTCCTGTGCTGTTCTTTGACGCAGGGCAAGTCTTTGATACCACAGGTATGGACAAAGAGTATATCGACTTGACTTCTTATGGCGACTCCGCAGCCAATGCCACCAATTATAAGCTACTAGAGCAAGACAAAGAGTTCCGCTACAGTGCAGGTATTGGTGTAACGTGGTATACACCCATTGGACCGCTGTCAATCAGTTATGCTCAGCCCATCAACAGCAAAGATGGCGACCAAACCGAAAAAGTTCAATTCCAAATCGGTAGCGTATTCTGATGATTGCTATCAGTCATATTATATCCGCCATCGAAAGCAAGCAACCTGTTGTCAATCGTGAAGCCTTGCTGGCTTGTACTGACGTGATTGCAGGGCTTAGCAGTCTTGATACGGCTGGCAAGCAGGACTTGGCATTTATTGATAGCAAGCACAAGCAGGTCTTGGCGACGTGTCAGGCGGGGTTTTTGATTGTGCCAGTGGCACTGCAAGCCGATGTGCCAGCGGATACTGTACCGATTGTGGTGGCGAACAGTTATTTGGCATATGCGTGCGTCAGTCAGCTGTTTGCCAAGCCCGTGCCGACAGCCAACATTCATTCGCAGGCATGGGTTAGCCCAACTGCCAAGATTGGCAATAATGTCAGCATTGGGGCATTTGCGGTGATTGGCGATGGGGCGGTGATTGGTGATGGCTGTGTCGTCATGAATGGCGTGCATATCGGCGATGATGTGGTGCTGGGCGAGCGTTGCGTCATTTATCCGCAGGCAATGATAGCACATGATTGTGTGCTTGGGGACAATGTTCGCATTCATGCCAGTGCCAACATTGGCGGTGAAGGCTTTGGTTTTGCACCGACTGGCAATCCTGCCAAGATAGGTTGGGTGCGTATTGCTCAGTTGGGGAGAGTGCGTATTGGCGACAATGTCCGTATTGGCAGCAGCACCTGTATTGACCGTGGGGCGATTGGCGAGACGGTGATTGGCGACAATGTCATCATTGATAATTTGGTACAAATCGCCCATAATGTGCAGATTGGTGCAGGCACAGCGATTGCCGCCAATACAGGCATTGCAGGCTCGACAATCATCGGCAAAAACTGTATCATTGCAGGAGCGGTGGGCATTAACGGACACCTAACCATCACCGATGGCGTAACTTTGACAGGCATGAGCATGGTCACCAAATCCATCACCGAAGCAGGCGTGTATTCATCTGGTACACCTGCCATGCCGTCTGTCAATTGGCGTAGAGCGGCGATTAAGTTTCGTCAAATGGGCGATAAATAATGTAACGCTACGCCAATACAGAACCCCTTGCACGATTTATCCACTTGATAATATTGGAAAAACTATGAACTCACACATTGACGTTGAGCTGATGAACGAAGCGGATATTGCCCGACTGGCAACACAGAATTTAACCATGCCACTGGGCTATCATCAGATTAAACGTTATCTGCCACATCGTTACCCCTTTATGCTGATTGACCGTGTAACTGCTTGTTCGCCTGACAATTGGATTGCAGGTTACAAAAACCTAACCGCCAATGAAGAGCTGTTTAATGGGCATTTTCCTGACAATCCTGTCATGCCGGGGGTGCTGATGGTGGAAGCGATGGCACAGCTGTCTGGGATTTTGGGCTTTATCAGTGCAGGGCAAACTTCCGAGAGTGGCTATATTTATCTGTTTGCAGGGGTGGATAAGGTGCGTTTCAAAAAAGTGGTGAGTACAGGCGATACCTTGGTGATACGCTCAAAAGCGACGATGAATAAGCGTGATATTTATAAATTTGATTGCACCGCTCATGTTGATGGCAAATTGGCGTGCAGTGCCGAGATTATGATTGCACGCCAAAAAATGGACAAATCATAAATTCGCCCTGCCATTTGAGTTAGTTGATAGATAAGAGAGTGTGATGTCAAATATTCACCCAACCGCCATCATTGATAAGACCGCCAGCATTGACCCTAGTGTCATCGTTGGGGCGTATAGTATCATCGGCGAAAATGTCAATATTGGTGAAAACACCATCATTCACCCCCATGTCGTGATTGGCAAAAACACCAAAATCGGCAAGCATAATGAGATTTTTCAATTTGCCAGCCTAGGTTCTGACCCGCAGGATTTAAAATTTGCAGGCGAAGAGACCTTTTTGGAGATTGGCGATGATAACCGCATTCGTGAAGCCTGCACCTTTCACCGTGGCACAAGCGATGGCGGCAACTTCACCAAAGTCGGTAATAATAACCTATTTATGGTAAACACCCATATCGCTCACGATTGTGTGGTGGGTAATAACAATGTGCTTGCCAATAACGTGGGCGTGGCAGGACATGTGCATATTGGCAATCATATCGTGATAGGGGGGCAGTCGGGCATTCATCAGTTTTGTCGGATTGATGACTATGCGATGATAGCAGGGGCAAGCCTTATTCTAAAAGACGTGGCGGCATTTATGATGGTGGGGGGCAATCCTGCCAAAGCACGTGGGCTAAATCTTGAAGGTATGCGTCGCAAAAAATGGTCAAAACAGACGATAGACACACTGCTACAAGCCTATAAAATTGTGTTTCGTTCTGGGCTTGTGGTCAAAGACGTGATTATTGAGCTTGAAAAATTGGCAGTCAATGAACCAAAAGTACATATGATGATACATTCCCTGCGTCAAAGCGAACGTGGGCTGACAAGATAGAAAGAGATAGAGTTTGTCGCTAAAATCCAAACATATCATCACAGTCATAACAATAAAAGCACAACTGTTCCTAGTTGTGCTTTTATCGTGTATAGGCTGATTTTTGTGTAAGTTTACTGGTCTAACAAGGCTTGAGCCGCTGCCAAATCCAGCGTACCTTCATAGATGGCACGCCCTGTGATTGCCCCTAGCAGATGTTCGCTATAGGGTTTGAGTGCTTCGATGTCGCCAAGATTGGTTACACCGCCAGAAGCGATGACAGGCAGACCGCAGGCACGAGCCAGCTCTACAGTCTGTTCAATGTTCACCCCTTGCATCATGCCGTCTTTGGCGATGTCGGTATAAACGATGGACGACACACCAGCGTCCGCAAAGCGTTTGGCAAGGTCGGTCGCCTTGGTGTCGGTTACATTTGCCCAGCCGTGCGTGGCAACCATACCGTCTTTTGCGTCAATGCCAACCATGATAGCACTAGGAAACTCTTTGCAGGCTTCATCGACGAATTCTGGATTTTCTAGGGCTTTAGTGCCAATAATGATATAGTTTAGTCCAGCTGCCAAATAATGCTCGATGGTGCTAAGGCTACGCACACCGCCGCCCAGCTGAATGGGTAGGGTAGGGTGTGCTTTGGCGATGGCAGTTACCACGTCTTTGTGTACAGGCACGCCATCGAATGCTCCGTTTAAGTCCACAAGGTGCAAACGTCTTGCCCCTTGATTGACCCAATTGTCCGCCATGGCGACAGGGTCATCACTAAATACGGTGTCGTCTTCCATACGTCCTTGTTTAAGACGCACGCATTTGCCGTCTTTTAGGTCGATTGCAGGGATAATAAGCATAATCAATTGCCTTATTGGTTGGTTGGGATTTGTGGTTGTGTTAAGTCTAAAAAATATAGTCTTTTAAATTCAATTTAGTACGTCGTCAAACTCGCTTGCTGTACTACTTGTACTATCTACACTCGTTTTCCTCGTCCTAAAATGAATTTATTTGACTATAGTGTTGTTGTCTTGGGTGTTTTTTAAGTCTTTGAAAATCTAGCTGATTTTATTTTTTGATAAAAACGCTTTAATAAACACCAAAATCATATCAAAATATTCTGCAATTTTAGCAGATTTAGCAAAAAAAATTGTAAAAAACAGGAAGTTTTATACAAAATAAATATGACAATATGAAGAAATACAGCCACATTTGACAAAAACTCTGTAATTTTTCGGTGATTTGGCGTATAATAGGAGAGATTTCATGTTGTATAAACGTGAAATTACCATTGATTAGATTTATTAAAAAATCTGATGAATGACTTAGGTAGCCAGTCGCCACTGTAAATTGTAAGGATTTAACGTGTTGTTAAGGAGTACAAAGCCTGCATTCACGAGATTTTGTTGATTGTAATAACGGTCAATGAGTGATGAATTGTGAGAATTCGCTTGGTGTTTTTCGTTTAGTGTCTTTCTCTTGGTGTATTTTGTTGTGCCGCCATGTGCTGCACCGCCACTGTCATCACATCTAAAGCAAAAAACAAAATCAAGCCATCGTTGCTGCGTGTTTGGATAAGCAGGTTTTAAGGTCAGCGTTAAGCTCTTATACGGGGTTGCCCGTTGTACCAACAGGAGTCTGGTATGGTTATTTTATTAAGAGTAAGTATTCGCTTATGATTACCATCAAAAAAGGATTGGACTTGCCCATCACAGGCGAGCCTATCAAACAAATCAGTGAACACACACCAAACACGGTGGCACTGGTTGGTTATGATTATATTGGTATGCGTCCTACCATGACCGTCAAAGAAGGCGATACTGTTGCCAAAGGTCAGGTATTGTTCGAAGACAAAAAACGTGCAGGTGTCAAATACACCGCACCCATTGGTGGCAAGATTATCGCCATCAATCGTGGTGAACGCCGTGTGTTCGAAAGTTTGGTGATTGCCGCCGATAGCAGTGCTGGCGAGATTACCTTTACAAGCTACCCATCAGACCAGCTACACACCTTAGCCCAAGATGTTGTCAAAGCTCAATTGATTGAGTCTGGAGAATGGACAGCATTTCGTACCCGTCCTTTTAGCCGCACGCCAGAGATTGACAGCGTGCCTGCTGCCATCTTTGTAACGGCAACCGATACCAACCCTTTGGCGGTGGCTGCCAGTCAAATCATCAATGATAATATCAACGCCTTTAATGATGGCTTGGCATTGATTTCAACATTGTCTGCCAAGACTTATGTGTGTCATGGCGAGTCTGCACCTGCCAAGGTGGCAAATAGTGCAGGACAAGTGATTTATCAAGGCTTCACAGGGGTGCACCCAGCAGGCAATGCTGGTACGCACATTCACTTTTTGCACCCTATTGGGCGTGGGACGAGCGTTTGGACGATTGGCTATCAAGACGTGATTGCGATTGGCAAGCTGTTTACCACAGGTAAAATTGATGCCGAGCGTGTTGTCAGTTTGGCAGGACCTGCCGTCAAAAACCCACGTTACATTCGTACCATTAGGGGTGCGGATTTGAGCCAATTGACCACCAATGAATTAAATGATGGGCATAACCGTGTCATTTCAGGTTCGGTATTGTCAGGACGTACCGCGGCGGATAAAGTGGCATATTTGGGGCGTTTTCATTACCAAGTGTCGGTACTTGCCGAAGGACATGAACGTCCAGCATTCCATTTCTTTAGCTTGGGACTTAATCGTTTTTCAAAAATGCCCATCTATCTGTCTTCTTTGATGAAAGGTAAAAAATACGACTTTACAACCAGCACCAACGGCTCTCCCAGAGCGATGGTGCCAATTGGCGTATTCGAAAAAGTCATGCCCCAAGACTACCTACCAACCCAGCTACTGCGTGCATTGATTGTCGAAGATATCATTCAAGCGGTAGAATTGGGGGCTTTGGAGCTTGATGAAGAAGATTTGGCACTTTGTACCTTTGTATCACCCGGCAAATATGAATTTGGTGATATTTTGCGTGATAACTTGACCCGTATTGAGCAGGAAGGCTAATCAATGAAATTTATACACAATATCTTTGATCGTATCGAGCCGTCCTTCACCAAGGGTGGCAAATACGAAAAATATTATGCCGTATTTGAGATGTTTGACACGTTTTTTCGTCAGCCATCTTCACAGACTTACAGTGCTTCGCATGTGCGTGATGGCATTGACCTAAAGCGTATCATGATTACCGTGTGGCTTTGTACATTCCCTGTGATGTTTTGGGGTATGTATAACGTGGGTTTTCAAGCCTTGACTGCCATGGCAAATCTTGGCGTGTCAGCAAGTGGCTGGCGTACCATCATCACCGACTTAGTAGGCTATGACGCAAACAGCATTGTGGCATGTATGGTATACGGTGCGATGCAATTTTTGCCTATTTATATCGTTACCTTTGCGGTGGGGATTTTTTGGGAAATTGTCTTTGCGGTGGTGCGTGGACATGAAGTGAACGAAGGTTTCTTTGTAACTTCGGTACTGTTTGCCCTATCATTGCCACCAAATGTGCCATTGTGGCAAGTTGCCCTAGGTATCACATTCGGTGTGGTGGTTGCCAAAGAAGTCTTTGGCGGTACTGGCAAAAACTTCCTAAACCCAGCACTTGCAGGTCGTGCGTTCTTGTACTTTGCTTATCCTGCTTATATGTCTGGCGATGCGGTATGGACAGCGGTCGATGGCTTTAGTGGGGCGACACCCCTTGGACTTGCGGCGATTGGTGTTTCGTCCGATGAGTTCGTTAATGCCTATGGTCAGAGTATCACTTGGATAGATGCTTTTCTTGGCAATATGCAAGGCTCTATTGGGGAAGTTTCTACCTTGGCGATTTTGATTGGTATGGCAGGCTTGCTCATCACCAAGATTGCCAGTTGGCGAGTGATTGCAGGTTCGGTGATTGGCTTGTATGTTACCGCATTTGTCTTTAATATGTTTGGTAGCGACAATGCCATGATGAGCCTTGCCCCACATTGGCATTTGGTGATTGGCGGCTTTATGTTTGGTGCGGTGTTTATGGCGACTGACCCAGTGTCGGCAGCTCACACCAATACAGGACGCTGGTGCTATGGTCTGCTTATCGGCTTTATGACCGTGGTTATTCGTGTGATTAACCCTGCATTTCCTGAAGGTATCATGCTTGCGATTTTGTTCGCCAACCTATTTGCACCGCTTTTTGACTATTTTGTTACTCAAGCGAACATCAAACGCCAAACAGTACGGAGGTTAGCTCATGTCAGCACCGAAAAATAGTAATATTACCACGCTCGCAGTGGCACTGGTTTTGTGTTTGGTGTGTTCGGTGATGGTTTCTGCGGTTGCGGTGGGTCTAAAGCCCAAGCAGGTAGAAAATGCCAAACTTGACCAAAGCAAAAATATCTTGATTGCTGCAGGGCTGGCAACAGAAGACACGACAAATAGCGAAGTGGCACAGCTGTCTGCAGATTTTAAACCGCAAATCATTCAGCTTAAAGAAGGGCGTTTTGCTACTGCCGAAGAATTGGCGGAAGCAGGCATTACCGATGTAGCGACTTATAATGCAGACGCTGCCGCAAAACGTGCAGGGCTTGGCAACGAGCTTAGCGAAGACCCTGCCCGTGTTGGTCATACGCCAGTCTATGCCAAGGTCTATATCAAAGACGCAGCTGACGGCAAGCCAGAACTGGTGGTATTGCCTGTTAAGGGTTATGGTCTTTGGGGTACGATTTATGGCTTTTTGGTGTTAGAAAACGACATGAATACCATCAAAGGCGTGAGTTTTTATCAGCATAAAGAAACCGCAGGGCTTGGCTCTCGCATTACCGAACCGCAGTGGCGAGGCTTGTGGGAGGGTCGTCCTATGTATGATGACAAGGGCGAAATCATCTTCGGCGTGGTCAAAAATGGCTCACATAAACCCAACCCCAATTACATCGATGGTATCAGTGGGGCAACACTGACAGGTCGTGGGGTGAATAACTTTATTCAATTTTGGCTTGGCGAACAAGGCTATAAGACATTTTTGAATAACCTGAAATCAGGACAAGCAGGCACACCTGCACAGGGCAAAGGAGCATAACATGGCGACAGATAACAAAAGTCTCTTAAGTACGCCGATTTTTAATAACAACCCCATTGCACTACAGATTTTGGGGATTTGTTCGGCACTGGCGGTTACGACCAGTATCAAAAATGCCTTGGTGATGTGTATTGCCTTGACCTTGGTTACAGCATTTTCGAGTTTCTTTATCTCCATCATTCGCAATCAAATCCCATCGTCCATTCGTATTATTGTACAGATGGTGGTGATTGCGTCTTTGGTGATTGTGGTTGACCAAATATTGCAAGCGACCGCCTATGGGGTTGCCAAGTCATTGGGTGCATTTATCGGACTTATCATCACCAACTGTATCGTGATGGGGCGTGCCGAAGCATTCGCCATGAGCAATCCGCCAATCCCCAGCTTTATTGATGGTATTGGCAATGGGCTTGGTTATTCAGCGGTGCTAATTTTTGTGGCATTTATTCGTGAGTTGATTGGTAATGGCTCGGTATTTGGCATTCAAATTCTCGAAAAAGCAATCGATGGTGGTTGGTATGTGCCAAATGGCTTGCTGCTGTTGCCACCATCGGCATTCTTTGTGATTGCACTGTTTATCGTGATTATCCGTATATGGAAAAAAGATCAGCAAGAACCGGCAGAATTTACCATGAAGCCCCAATCTAAAGGCATGGGAGGACATCACTAATGGGTGAATATCTAAGTTTATTTATCACTTCGGTTTTTATCGAAAACATGGCGTTGTCCTACTTCTTGGGCATGTGTACTTTTATTGCGATTAGTAAAAAAGTGCCGACCGCCATCGGTCTTGGGATTGCTGTCGTTGTGGTGATGGCGATTACTGTGCCACTCAACAACGTTTTGTTCCAATTCTTGCTAAAAGACGGTGCGTTGTCTTGGGCGGGCTTTCCTGATGTGGACTTGAGCTTTTTGGGCTTGCTGTGCTATATCGCTTTGATTGCGGCGGTGGTGCAGATTATGGAGATGTTTCTTGATAAGTTCTTACCAAGCCTATATAACGCCTTGGGGGTGTATCTGCCGCTGATTACGGTGAACTGTGCCATTATGGGCGGTGTACTGTTTATGGTGGAGCGTGATTATAGCATTGCCGAATCTGCTGTGTACGGTGCAAGCTCTGGTCTTGGCTGGGCGATTGCGATTGTGCTGCTTGCCGCCATTCGTGAAAAACTCAAGTATTCGGACGTGCCAGCACCACTGCGTGGATTGGGTATCACCTTTGTTACCGTTGGTCTAATGTCGCTTGGCTTTATGTCATTTGGCGGTATGTCGCTTTAACCCATTAGGAGAAAAAGTATCATGGAATTTGGTACAGCATTTGGCGGCGTTGCCATGTTTACCGCCATCATCATGAGCTTGGTAGTGATTATTCTAATCGCTCGCTCACGATTGGTTAGTTCTGGCAACGTTACCATTAATATTAATGACAATCCTGAAAATAACGTGGTTACCGCTGCAGGTGGCAAACTGCTACAAACCTTAGCCGCTGAAGGGATTTTCTTATCTTCGGCATGTGGCGGCGGCGGTACTTGTGGACAATGCCGCTGTAAAGTTACCGAAGGCGGTGGCTCGATTTTGCCTACCGAAGAAGGGCATTTTAGCCAAGGTGAAATTCGTGATAACATGCGTTTGGCGTGCCAAGTGGCGGTCAAGCAGGATATGAAAATCGAAGTAGACCCTGAGTTTTTTGATGTCAAAAAATGGGAGTGCGAAGTCATTTCCAATGAGAACGTGGCGACTTTTATCAAAGAGCTTACGCTTAAAATTCCAGAAGGGGAAGTTGTGCCTTTTCGTGCTGGGGGCTATGTACAGCTTGAAGCACCACCGCACGAAGTACACTACAAAGACTTTGATATTGCAAAAGAATACCACGAAGATTGGGATAACTTTAACCTATGGCGTTATACGTCAAAGGTGGACGAGCCTGTGATTCGTGCTTATTCTATGGCGAACTATCCAGAAGAAAAAGGCATTATCAAGTTTAATATCCGTATTGCCAGCCCACCACCACGTGGACCTGACAGTATCCCACCGGGCAAAATGTCTTCGTATGTCTTTAGCTTAAAAGCAGGTGATAAGATTACTGTGTCGGGTCCTTATGGTGAATTTTTTGCCAAAGATACCAAGGCGGAGATGGTGTTCATCGGTGGCGGTGCAGGTATGGCACCCATGCGTTCGCACATCTTTGACCAATTGAAGCGTTTGCATTCCGACCGCAAAATCAGCTTTTGGTATGGGGCTCGCT
Organism: Moraxella sp.; assembly: GCA_030538375.1. Lineage (GTDB taxonomy): Bacteria > Pseudomonadota > Gammaproteobacteria > Pseudomonadales > Moraxellaceae > Moraxella. The sequence continues at coordinate 28,392 of JAUNUB010000004.1, forward strand.
CCAAGCGTGAGATGTTCTATGTGGAAGATTACGATGGGCTTGCCAAGGAGTTTGACAACTTTGAATGGCATGTGGCACTGTCTGACCCACAGCCAGAAGACAACTGGGAAGGCTACACTGGATTTATCCACAATGTGCTGTATGATGAATATCTTAAAGACCACCCAGCCCCAGAAGATTGTGAGTTCTATATGTGTGGACCACCAGTGATGAATGCCGCCGTTATCAAAATGCTTAAAGACCTAGGCGTGGAAGATGAAAATATCCTGCTTGATGACTTTGGTGGTTAAGCGTTATTGTATTGTGATAAAAAATCCGTCCATGGTGGGCGGATTTTTTTGTATTAGCGGCTTGTATTTTTGTGTTAAAATGAGTGGTATTTTTTGTATTATAAGATTGACTATGCGTTTTTTAGCTCTAGTGGCGGTGTGTGGGCTGATGATGTCCTGCTCACCCACGCCAAATTACACCAAACTCCAATATACCAAACTTCAAGGCGAAACGATGGGTACAAGCTATCACATTCGTTTTGAAATGCCAAACAATGCCGAGCTTAATAGTATTCAAGCAGATATTGATAAGCGGCTTGCCAGTATTAATAACAGCATGTCCACTTATCAAGATGACAGCACGATTTCACGCTTTAATCGCCTAAAGGCAGGCGAAGTGATTACAATTGATGGAGATTTTATCAAGGTGCTTGATGACAGTCGTGTGGTTTATGCCGCCAGTCAAGGTAGTTTTGACCCCACGGTATATCCATTGGTGGAGCTGTGGGGCTTTGGCAAAAGTATCAGTGTAGAGCGACTACAAAATCCCCCAAGTACCGCAGAAATTAGTGCCATCAAAGATAAGATTGGGCTGGATAAAGTGGTGCTGACTGGCAATGTGCTTAGCAAAACTGTAGATGGCGTGGGATTGGACTTTTCGGCGATTGCTAAGGGTTATGGGGTAGATGTGATTGCCGAAGTGCTAAAAAACCAGTATCATATCAACAACTACATGGTAGAGATTGGCGGTGAAGTGGCAACGCTTGGCGTGAACGATAAGGGTAAGCCGTGGATGCTCGCCATTGACAAACCGATTGCAGACAGCACGGTAAGCCAACGTGCGGTAATGACGACTTTGTCTGTTAATGAAGCCAATATTGCCACCAGTGGTAACTACCGCAATAGCATGACATGGAATGATGTTCGCTACAGCCATACCATTAACCCAAAAACCGCCAAGCCTGTGGCAAATGGCGTGCCGTCGGTTACGGTGCTGCATGACAGTGTGGCATTGGCAGATGCGTGGGCGACGGCATTGACCGCTGTGCCGCAAGATGAAGCGATTGTCATGGCAAATACGCACGGTATCAAGGCGATTTTTGTTGAAGAAACGGCAGATAACAAGGGTTTTGGGCTGATTTATTCGGAAGTTGCCGAGGGCTTGTCGCCATAGATTTAGCACGATTTTTTTGATGATTTTTTAAGGATAATGATGAGTACTTTTTCGCCATCGCCAGATTTTGCCAGTCGCTGGCTTGCAACTCCGCTGAATATTAGACATACCATTTATCAAGGACTTGAAGACATTAATACCTTGTTGCAAGGCGATGATAAGGTGAATGAGTTTGAGTTTAATACGCCAGAGCTGGAAGTATCGCTGGCACAAATGCAAGCCGCACACGAAGCCGAACTTGCCGAGCAAAGCCGTCTAAACGCACGCACCATTCAAGAGCTGCGAGATGAGCTTGGTCATGAAATTGATAAGCGTGTGGCAGATGGACTGCAGATGACAAGCACAGAGCTGGCGAATGAACTCAAGCAGTGGTTAAATGCTGTGCTAGATGAGCGGTTAAAGATGATAAAATAGTTTATCGACAATGGTTTTCCGAAAAAAATTCGACTAAAAAGACATATCAGCAAAAGTTGTTTATGAAAGACGTGCCTGTATTGAATAGCTCAGAAGTTGATGAATGTGATGGGTTGTGCTTGGCAAAAGAGCTAATGATTTATTTATGAAAATAAAATCGCCATTAAAAAACCAATTCGTTGTTATTGAATTGGTTTTTGTGTTATTTGACTGTGAATTGAGTGGCTATGCTTATACCAGTTGTTGCCAGTCAGTTTGATAGCAGTTTAGCACTTATACCAATTAGGTTTATGGCAATTAGACTTATGGTAAAAGCCGTGTTGTTTGCCAACCGTCTACCCCTTGGGTATAAACAATGCGGTCGTGCAATCGTCCAATACGCCCTTGCCAAAATTCTACACGAGTGGCAATCAGCTCATAGCCGCCCCAGTAGTCAGGTCTAGGGATAGGCTTGTCTTGATAGTGGGCGGTGAGTTTGGCAAGGCGTGCTTCGATGGCGGTGCGGTCTGCTATCGTGCCACTTTGGGGATTGGACACCCAAGCACCGAGCTGGCTCTCTAGCGGACGTTTGGCAAAATAAGCGTCCGATACTGCACTGTCTAATTTGCGAACTGTGCCTTGAATACGTACTTGGCGTTCTAGGTCATGCCAAAAAAATAGGGCTTCGGCATTGGGATTTTCTGCCAAGTCTTGTCCCTTGTCGCTGTCGTAATTGGTATAAAAAATTATGCCATTATCGATCGCTTCACGCAGTAACAAAATCCGCACCGATGGCAGATAATCCGCTCCGCAAGTGGCAAGACTAAAGGTATAAGGCTCTACAATATTGGCATTCAAAGCGTCATTTAGCCAGCTTTTGAACCAGCTGATTGGCTCATTAGGTAGACCTGTATCGGGCAGTTCCCCTTTGTTGTAAGTTTGGCGGTAGTCTGAAAAGTCCATGATGTTCCTTAGGGTTAAAGTTTATAAAGCCTGTGCGTAAAAAGCATTGTGTTTCGCTGTGTTGCTAAATTATATCGTCAAATTGTGTTGTCAAATTTACTGGCTGTACTCTTGTGCTGGGTGTGTTTTGTCTCTCGTTTGTTTAAACAAAGCAAAAGATTTTAGCCTAAACAAAACTTTTCACATTGTATGTCTTTTTGCTCTTAAAGTTTACCCTGTGAAGTCCACTCTATAAATTTCACCCTATAAAATTTTGCGTGAGACAGTTAATACACCTTGCCTGCTTAGCCCTTATTTTAGCCTTTGTTGGTATGCGTGTGCAGGCAAGTGAGCAGTCCAAAACTCGCCATCAAGGTGATAATCGCCGTACCGCCATAGCTGATAAAAGGCAAGGGTACACCGACAACTGGCAAGATACCGCCCACCATGCCAACATTGACGAATATATAAACAAAAAACGACATGGTTAACGCCCCAGCGAGCAGACGGCAATAGGTGTCTGGATTGACAAGGGCGATATAAAATGAGCGAGCAAGCAAACAAACGTATAGTAGCATAAGCAGCAGCACCCCAGCCAAGCCAAATTCTTCGCTAAAGGCAGCGATGATAAAATCGGTATGACCTTCTGGCAAAAAATGCAAATGCGACTGCGTGCCTTCAAGATAACCCTTGCCTGTTAAGCCCCCAGAGCCAATGGCGGTCTTGGATTGGGTGATGTTCCAGCCTGCACCTAGCATATCTGCTTCGGGGTTTAATAAAGTCATGACACGGGTGCGTTGATAGTCGTGCATGAGATAGTTCCACATCACCCACACGAAGGGAATGAATGCCGCTATCGCTGTGCCAATCATCCACCATGGCAAGCCTGCCAAAAATAATACAAAAATCCCACTGGCGGCAACCAGTAAAGATGTGCCAAGGTCGGGCTCTTTGGCGATGAGCAAAACAGGCAACAGAATAATGCCAAGCGTTACGCCAACCGTGATGAGATTTGGGGGCAGTTCACGCCTTGACAGATACCATGCACACATCATGGGCATACCAAGTTTCATAAACTCGGACGGCTGTACACTGCCAAAGCCGGGGATACGAATCCATCGTTGAGCACCCATTCGCACTTCGCCAATCAGCTCCACCAGCACCAAAGAAATTAGCCCAAGCACATAAAAAACAGGGGTTAGGCTGCGATAAACGTTGGGGGGAATCTGTGCCATGATTATCATGACAACAAAGGCAATGCCATAACTGCGAGCTTGGCGAAACACCATGGCGACATCTTGCGTGGATGCACTGTATAAAATCGTCAAACCCACAAAACAGATGGTAATCAAAATCAAAAACAGCCAAGGGTCAAGATGAATCTTGTACCAAAAATTGGTCTGCAAATCACGTCCTAGGTGATGAGACTGTCTGGAAAAACGATATTGCTCTTTGGTCATGGCGAATGGGTGCTAATTTAAATAATAAAAACTTGCTTAGTATAACTTGCTTGGGCAATATTGACAAATGGCTAAGGGTAAAATTATGTTGCTTGTTAACTTGTGCTGCACCATCATCAGAATGTATGGTTGATTAAAATAGAAATAAGACAGGCGACAGCGACCACTGTGTAGCCGTAGCGTGGCTGAACCCACGTTTATTGGTGGGGGAACAAAGCACCCTACCAACAATCACGAATGGGTATGTATCGGTTTTATTTTAATCGACTATAAAATATCAGCAAAAGATTTGGCAAGAAAAATCATATAACCAACTACACAAATGCAATAATGTTAATAACTGTCATCACTTTGTCAAACAGTTATGGTAGAATAACTTGACAGTGGTTTAATGGTGGTTTGGTTTGGCTAATGCAGTGGCTATTGCAGTTATTTGTAAGAGTATTAAAAGTGCCTGTAAATAAACCAAGAAACAAACCGAGTAGCAAACTAAGTTTAAACCAATTTAAACCAATCTTAAAAAAACACATCATAAAAGGAGTGAAAAAATGGCAGCATTGATTATTTTGGCGGTCATTGCAGCGGTGGTGGTATGGCTTGTTATGATATTTAACGGCTTGGTGAGAATACGCAACCAAGCAAGCAACGCCTTAGCACAGATTGATGTACAGCTCAAGCGTCGACATGACTTGATTCCCAATTTGGTAGAGACCGCCAAGGGCTATATGGCACACGAGTCCAGCACATTAGAAGCGGTGATAGAAGCACGCAATCAAGCACGCAAAGTCATGGAAGAAGGCAGCCATAGCCCCGATGATGGCAATTATATGAATTTGATTGCCAAGGCGGAAGGTATGCTGTCAAAGGCTTTGGGTAATTTTTATGCCGTGGCGGAGAATTATCCAGAACTAAAAGCCGACAGCGTGGTAAAAGACTTGTTTGATGAAATCACCAATACCGAAAACCGCATTGGCTTTGCACGTCAGCATTATAATGACAGTGTGATGTTTTATAACAATCAGCGTGAAGTATTTCCGAATAATTTTATCAGCGGAACGTTTGGTTTTAGACCTATGCAGAGCCTAGATTTTGCGGACAAATCAGCCATCATACAAGCACCAAAAGTACAATTATCATAAGGGCTTAACGGTCATTTAGATGAAACGACTGACGAATTTTTTTGCAGCACAGCGATATTACCGCCATATGAGCCATTTGTATTATGGCTTGTTTTTGGCGGTGGCGTTTGTGCAATTTTTGCTGTTGTTTTTGCTGATTGGTGGTGCTAGTTATCTGTTTACTGGCAAATTAGGTGCGACAGTTTGGCTGTGGCTATTGGTTGGTTTGGCGTGTTATTTTGTGCTGGGGGCGATGATTGCACGGCACAAAACCAAGCAAGGCGGTATCTCTATCGCAGCATCTGCCAAGGCGGTAAGATTGTTCGTGTATCAAGGTGAAGAAGCCGCCAGCCAAGACCCTGTCTTTGCCAAAAGCTATATCCGTGTGGGCGATTCACGCCAGTTGCCAGCAGCTTATAAACGCTACTATGAATTTGCCACGCAGATGTCGATTGCGTCTGGTGTGCCATTACCCATGCTGTATGTGTTGCCCTTTGAGCAGGGGGTGAATGGTTTTGTGGCAGGTTTTGAGCCGTCTGATATGGTGATGGTATTGACGCAAGGGGCGTTAGAAAAACTCAGCAATGCCGAGCTGTATGGGCTGATTGGGCATGAGTTTGGGCATATTTTGCACGGAGACGCACGGCTTAATCTGCGTCTTTATACGCTGCTTAACTGCTTGGCGTGGGTGTATGATTTGGTAGATGGGCTAGAAGGCTTGCTTTTAGGTAAATTCAGTGCAAGCGATTATGACGATAGCCCAAACTGGGGCGAGATAGGCGGCGGTGTCGGTATCAACAGCAACAGCTGGGACAATTATTTGGCAAGTGAAAACCGTTCACGCAGCCAAGCCGAACAAGAAGCAGAAACGGCGGCGTTTTTGGTGGTCATGCCTATAATGGGCGTGCTGCTATTCTTGCGTTTGTTTGGGGTGCTAGGCATGGCAAGTGCCGAATGGCTCAAGCAGCAGTTTAACCAACAACGAGAATATTTGGCAGATGCGACCAGTGTGCAATTAACCAGAGCTCCTGATGTGGTAGAAGCCCTAAAAGCACTGCAAGCCAAATACAGCACCACTTTATACAACAAAACCTTTAGCACCTGCATGAGTCATTTTTTCTTTGCCAGTCCAGAGATTGACGAAGTAAAGCTGGGTATGCACTCTCACCCTTTGGTACTTGAGCGAATCAATGCACTAAGACAACGCCAATTTGAGAGTTTTGCCGATGAAATTACTGCAGGCATGAATGAAGAAGCACTCAAACAAGCACACAACTATGCGATAAATTATATCTTTGTGCAACCAGCCGAGCAGTCAAATCACGACAACTCAAATAGCAACAACCCAAATGCTAATAACCCAAGTACCAGTAATTCAAACGTCAATAATTCAAGTAGCAATAATTCAAACACCAATACCAAAACAGCGAACACGGCAGCAGACAGCACAGCCCATGATAAGCCAAGCAAGCCAAGCGGTGATACAGACGATATAAAGGTAATAGAGTTTGAAGCATTTCCCGAAACCATTGTCGATGGCAGATTGGTGGTGGACGGTTGGTTGCCTACTGATGAGCCTGTCAAATATACGCTGTATCCACACCAAGCCCTTAGCCGCACGGACATTGGTGATTTTATTGAGCTGCGGCACATGCAGGGGGTAGAGCTTGCGTGGGAGATTAGCAGTCGTCTGACCAAACTTGCAGAAGGCTTGGCATTGCTTGAGAGCGTGCTATTATGCCGACATTATCAAGAGATTGACCCCAATGTGATGGTGGGATTTGCAGAAGTGTTCTGCCCCACTTGGCACTTGGCGGATAGCAGGGTACTTACTCAAACAGATAAAGCGGCATTGATAGCACCGCACACCTTGCCCACTACGCTTTTGAGTGAAGTAAGCAAGATGGACAGGCGGTTGGATAGCTTGATTGCACTCATTGTGATTCGTCAGCTTGGTAAGCAGTCGCATACAGGGAGGTCGGAGTATGCGGCATACGCACAGCGGTATGCGTCTGCCTTGGTGCGTTTGATACACAGCTATCCAACATTTGAGCATACTACGGCACAGATACAGACGCTGGCGTTTGATTATCGTGATGTTGGGCATGTACGACTCACCGCTGGCATATCGCCATTGTATCATGCGTCCGTGATATTGGCGTTGCTTGGGGTGTTAAATGCTCGTGATGACAAGCTGCTACCCATACAGATTGAGCGGTGTAAACAAATATCGGCATGGCTGCTGGGTGCAGTGCATGATGAGAGTATGCCTAAGCTGGTTCATCAGGCGATGGCAGTGTTGTTGGCGTTGATTTGCGGAGTGCAGGATAACAGTCTTGCCATGCGTCAATATGACAAAATGCTGGGGGCGTGGGTGCGGTGGTGTCGCTTGCTGGGGGTGATGGCTGATGACTTGATGACAAGCCAAGGCAAGCAGCAGACGGAGCAGGATAGGGATAATAAGGCGTGGCAAGTGCAACTGCTGTACCGAGTGCGTGCCTTGGGAGTGATGGATTGGCTGGCGATATTGATGATTATTGGTGAATATGCACCCAATAAAGCTGTGCTGGTGGATACGTTGATGACCGCTTTTATCTATGATGGCGAACTCAAACAGACGGAATATGATATACTATGTCTCTTAGCAACGGCGTGGAATCAGCCAATACCCAAGGTTGATATTTAAGGGCTGATATTGGTGATATCCAAAGGCTAATGCTTAGCAAGACCCCAATCCATCACATCTTGCCCGCACAAATCGCCAATACAGCCCATGTTACTGATAAAAACGATATGGATTGTACAAGTCTGTTTTGCTAAGGATTGTGGCTGGGTTATTTTTTACCTGTTTTGCTTGGCTCGCCTAGGGTGCTAAATTTTTTTTGTATACTATCAATTGCGTTGCTATGACTAATGATGTGAATAACAATATCGCCACAAAAGACACCGATATGAATGCCGAACAGCCACTGTATGCGATAAGCCAGCAATACCACATATTGCAACAGCTGGGCGTGCAGGTATGGACGGACAGACATACACTTACAGCGGAACAAAATGCAGGTTTTGATAGATTGCTTGCTTACGATACCAAGAGTGATAAGCGTGGATTTGTCGGTCAAGCTGTCATTGATGATGGTGTGGTTCATCAGCCCTTACCCATCTCTACCAATCAACATCATGATGAGCAAAGTAGCGAACAAAGCAGCGAGCAAAACACAGTCTCTTTATCTTTTAATCAAAAATCTCTTAACAACACATCTCTTAAC
>JAUNUB010000004.1:37026-48405 GCA_030538375.1 Moraxella sp.
CAAAAAAACTGACACTAAAGCAGTAGACAACGAGCCGCCACAGCATGACAGCACCAGCCATCACAGCTCCCCAGCTGCATTGAGCATACCACTTGACGAGCGTATGGGCAGTTATCAGCCTGCCACTCCATCACCATCTGTGCCATCACCATCAAAGCCGAATACCCAACAATTCCCCCCTACAGACACGCTGGCTTTGACATCATCGATACAGCTACCGATGGGCAGTAGGGCAGTGGTGCGGACACAGAGATTTGAGCTAATGGGGCTGAGTTTTCGGCATTTTGTGCTATTGGCGGACGTGGCGTTTATGGACACTGCCACCAAGAGTGTATGGCAGTCATTGGTGCAGGCTCTTGGTAAGCAATCGGCGGTGCTGGCACTTGCGGTCAAATACCCCATGTTTGATAACAGCTATGTGCAGTTTAAGGATTTTCATCATGAGCAGATGGCACTGGGGGGCTTTTTGGTGCGGCTGTGTGAGACGGCGATGACGCATGGAGATTTGCAGTGCTTGATATTGACCCCATTAAGTCAAGGCATTGAGCTTGAATTGCCTATGACGAATGCCCCCAATCTTATGCAGATGGCAATGCACAAGCAGGCAAAAATGGCGTTATGGCAGATACTGATGGGTGAGTGAATGGTGATGGCTTGAGTTGCCAATTTAAAGCCTTGTCTATTTTTTATGCAACTTTATAGCACAATTGCCCTGTTTGACAATATGAGTATAATTATATATAATTGTATCCGTAGATAGTAAAAAAGGTGCTGTGATGGTAGACATATCTAAAATTGACTTAGGTACTCTGGATAAAGAACATTTAGAAAAGGTGAAACTTATGCTAGATATTAACAAAATTCAAAGCGACATTGAAAGTACACGCCAAAGTATTAACGAGAGCCAAGCTCGTGCTAGACACACCAATACTGACATTGAGCAAATACGTCAGAGTATTACAGAAAGCCAAGCTCGTGTCAGCCATTTTAATGCTGATATTGAACAGATACGCCAAAGCATTAACGAGAGCCAAGCTCGTACTGGTCATTTTAATGCCGATATGGAGCAAATACGCCAAAGCATTAACGAAAGCCAAGCCCGTTCACGCCAAGCAGATGCGACTTTGGAGCAAATTCGTATCACTGTCAAAAAAATGGAAAAAGAAAACAACTGGTATCCTTGGCTACAAATCACCACCACGCTACTGACTGGCGGTATCGTTGTATTTTTCTTAACGTATTTTTTGAAGTAAAAATGACCACCAAATCCACAAAAGCCCAATTGCAGGCAGTCGCTCGCTATCAAGCCAATAGTGAGCGTTGGACTGCCGCCGCCAAAAATGGCACAGACCGCCAAAAATGGCTAAGCAAAGCCAAAAACGACGATGATTTTGTGGCGGATTTTTGGACGTGGCTAAAAAATAGATACGACAATCAAAGTGATTGAAGTTTTTGGGTTAAAAGTCAAAAAAACATCTTTTTGCAAGGTGTGCTTAAAAACAAGGATTTTCGCATGACAGCCATTGCCTACAATCAAGATAAATTGCTGTATCAGTCAATTTTTTCACAAGATGAATTGGACTACCTAGAAGCATTGAACGCCCATTCCAAAGGTGAGTTTTTGCTCACCCCAAGAAACATAGAAGCATTTTCGATTGACTTTGCCTACACTTCCGCTCGCTTGGAAGGCAATACTTATACACCAATTGAAGCAGAAATTTTGTTAAAAACAGGTAGAACCGCCAATGATAGCAAAAGATTTGATGAAGCATTGATGATTAAAAACATGTACAAGGCTTTTGATTATGTGGTGCTAGAAGCCAGCCAGCAAGAAAATAAATCACCCATTCAATACTTAATCAAAAACCTACACACCCAAGTATCGGAAATGCTTTTGGACAGACAGGATTGTGGCGTTGTCAGAAAATCACCAGTGCTTATCAGTACTTCTAATTATGTGCCATCAGATACTCCAAAGCAGCTAGAAGCAGGCTTGGACTTGATAGTATCAGAATATGACAAAATACAAAATGTATTTGAAAGGTCTGTATACATTCATCAAAATCTTGCTTATTTACAGTATTTCCTAGACCACAACAAAAGAACCGCTAGAAACATGGTTGCTTATACACTATTAAATGCTGGAAAAATGCCAGTGATATTCACAGAAAAACGCAGCAATGAATATGTGCGTGCAGTATTGTCTTATTACGAAAGTCCAGTAGCGGACTATACAGAATTCAAAAAATACTTCATCAGTGCTTATGAGAAAGTTTGTTCTAAAATGAATGTCAATGCCATTAAAGAAGCAAAAAATTCAATTGCTAAAAAATAACCCCCACCATTCCCAGCATCTACCCACCATCTTCACCCACACTTCCCCAAGTACACGGTTGTGCATTCTTTCGCCATTCATACGATAAATTCTCCCTTTTGTTTAATTTTCATACATTTGTCATGTAAATATACTATAATAATGTAAGTTTTTTGTAGGTCTTATGTGTTGGATTGAGTAGGGTCTGTTGACATTTCGTCAAGTGGTGCAGCTGCCTGCAACCACCATGCAACAAGGCATACACATTACTTTTGTATTGTTTTGGTTGAAAATAAAATCGTACAGCGTCCAAAACACCCAACTTTGAGTGATTTTTCTAAATAAATCATTAGATTTTGTAAATTATTATACAAATTAACAAGACTTTGTGTTACTATAATGAGGTATTATTGCTAAGGTGTTAATTTAGATTACATTCATAAACTGAAAAATATCAACTGTGTTTGAGTGGGGATTTGGCGGCTATCAATTGCATTATGACGGTGTAAGCTATGATGGTACAAGCCATGATAATGCAAAATAGTGGCACAGGGTTTTTGTTTGTGTAATAAAAAGAGCTAAGTTCTACCCCCTCCCCCTAAAATCAAAAGGGGGGGGGGGTAGTTCCATCAGACGAATAAATTTTTGTTTTAAAACCTTTTATTTTAAAAGAAGTCGTATCCCAAAAACAGGGATATTTAGTCAAGGAAAATCAAGATGAATAAACGTACAGCTTTGTCGTTATTGTGTCTAAGTGCAACGGTGGGTTTGGCTTTGACAGCGTGTGATACCATCATGCCAAAAGGTGAGCCTAAGAGCGATAATGCCGCTTATCCTACTGCCCATGTTGGTGTATCGGTCAGCAGTATTGCGACCAACCCATTTTTTCAGGCGATGAACCAGAGCTTTAAGGACGTGGGGACAGAGCAGCCATCACTGACACTGGAATTGACAAGTGCCGATAACGATGAAGCCCTGCAACTACAGCAGCTTGACGATATGGTAAAAAAAGGGGCTAAGGCACTGGTGGTAAACCTTGTGAGTGTCAAAACAGGGGCTGAAGTTACCGACAAATATTGTAAACAAAATATCCCTGTGGTGTATTTTAACCGCAGTCCGGGGGACAAAAACTTAGCAGGTTGTCAAACGGCATACTTTGTAGATGGAGATGCAGCTCAAGCAGGGGTATTACAGGGACTAAAAGTGCTAAGCCTATGGAAAGAAAACCCAAATTGGGATAAAAATAAAGACGGTAAAATTCAGTTTGCTATATTACAAGGTATTCCGGGACACGCAGGTTCGGAAGCTCGCACCAAGTGGGTAATAGGTACAATGCAAAATTACCCAAACTTGGGTCAGCCTGTTGAGAGCTTATTCCAAGACCATGCAATGTTCCAAAGACAAAAAGCTCAAGAAATTGTACAGACATGGATAGCCGACCCCAACTTTCAAAACGTAGAAGTTATCCTAGCCAATAACGATACCATGGCACTGGGGATAATTGACGCACTTAAAGCGGCTTCTATCAAATTGCCTGTATTCGGTATTGATGGCTCAGCAGAAGCCTTAAAAGCTGTCCAAAGTGGCGATATGCAGGCAACGGTGCTAAACGATGCCAACAATCAAGCAAGAACCGCTCTGCGTTTGGCTGCCAATTTGGCTGCTGGTGTAGAACCATTGTCTGGCATTCCGTATAAGATGGAATATAGAGTGATTAATGTGCCATATCAAGAAATTAACTGAAAAAATTAACTGATAGGTATATGACGATGAAAAAGATTAAGCATAATTTTATGAATACAATCAAGGGGTGGTCGCAATGAGTTCTGATGGACAAGTTGGTAAGGTATCCGCATACAAAAAATACCGTGGACTGATTATATTGGTTATCTCGTTCTTGGTTTTAACGACAGGTCTATTGGCACTGAACATGTCAATGACAAGGCAATTCACCAAGTTTACCGCTGTTTTGGATGCGTCCCACCAGCAGGGCAATCTTGTACAAGAACTGTCAAAAAACTTGGTAGATATGAACTTGTATCTTGATGAAGTGCTCGGCGAGCAGGGACACGGTAATGCAGCACATGAAATCACTGCTGAAAGTCAGAACAATGCCGTGCAAGTGGTCAAACTTTCGGATTTGCCACAGTCTGCCATCTATCGACTACAAGAGATTGCTGATGAAAAAGCCCTGTATGAACGCACTCTAAAGGCGTTTCAACAAGGGGGTACGACACTAAGCTCGACTGGTCAAGAAGTTGAGATTACTGCCATTGAGACAAACCCTGTTGCCCTTGAAAGTCTCAAAAACGCCCAAGAAATTTGGACACCTTACCTAGGTCTATTGGATAACTTTTTGACAGACAGTCAAAGGGGCGTACTTAGTAAACAAACCAGTGATTACTTGGTGGACTATACTCGTCTATATAACAAATCCTTGCAGACCGAAGCTGATATTTTGTCATCGGCATTGAACTCGGAAGTGAATAAACGAGCGGACATCTTGCAGATTGTGCAGGCGGTGGGTATTGCTACAGCATTCATACTGTTTGTGTTGATTATCTTTGGTGCACTGCGTCAGTTGGTGGGTAACGATGCCTTGCTAGAAGCGGCACGTAAAGAGACAACGAACATCATGCGTACGGTGAACACAGGTCTGTTCCTACTGGACAAAGAGCTTGTCATCGGTACACAGCATTCGGAGGCACTGGAGGGCATTATCGGTACAGACCGTATTGCAGGCGAGAGCTTGACATCGGTACTGCGTAATCGTGTGTCGGACAAGGATTTGCAGACCGCAGAACAGTTTTTGAAACAGCTGTACAACCCCCGTGTTGATGAAGAATTGGTGCAGTCGCTCAACCCACTTAATAAAGTCATGCTGCACAATACCGACCAAGACACGGCGGAGAGTCGCTATTTGGACTTTGTGTTCTCTCGTGTACATGAGGGTGAGGACATCTCGCAGATTTTGGTGAGTGTGAACGACGTATCAGAAGCCGTACGCCTAGAGCAACGCCTAGAGAGAGAACGTGCTCAAAACGACATGCAGCTAGAGATGCTTGCCACGATTTTGAACGTTAGCCCATCGGTTACCAATGACTTTATTACCAATACGCATACCCATATTGAGCGTATGAATAACGTACTCAAAAATCCGGGCAGCTCGCAGTTTGAGCTAGAGAACAAGCTACGAGCCATCTACCGTGAAATGCACAGTCTAAAAGGCGAAGCGTCCGCACTTAACCTGCACAGCTTTACCAAGATTGCCACAGAAGCCGAGAACAAGCTACAGACACTCCAAAACCAAGGCAGACTGGCTGGTAACGACTTCTTGCCACTGACGGTACACCTAGATGAGCTGCTTAACTTGTCTAACGTCATCTCAGGATTGGGACAGCGGATTAATAGCGTCAATGCCGACATCAAATCCGCCATGAATACCAACAGTGCTGCCACGGCACAGGCTTATGCCCAAACACGAGCAAAAGCCCAAGCTGGAGCACAGGCTCAACAAGCCCAAGCCCAAGTTCAAGCACAACCCAGTGATGAATTGAGCCTAGTCTCTACAGACATCGGTCTTGATACGCATGATTTGAGTATCGAGCAAACTCAGCCAGACGCAAGGCAGACCTTGGGCGAATATTTGGTGAAGTTCGGTGCTGATATTGCGGCTCGTCAAGGCAAAAATATCCATGTAGACATCGAGGCGATGAACGGGCAATATATCCCACAAAATCTGTCCGTCGTGGTGCGTGAGCTGTGTGTACAGCTACTGCGTAATGCGGTGGTGCATGGTATCGCAGACACACAGACACGCCTTGCACTGGGTAAGCCAGCACAGGGTAGGGTGGTCATCTCGGTGCAGGATTCTGCAGGCGATAACAAGGACAACTTTGTATTTAGTGTAGAAGACGATGGACAAGGCATAGATTACGACACTATCCGTGAAAAGCTGATTAATAGCGGACGCTACCCTGCCGACAAGGTCATCGGCTTTACCAAGGGTCAGCTGCTTAATACGCTGTTCTCATCAGGCTTTAGTACAAAAGACTCTGCCGATGAAGATGGTGGGCGTGGCGTAGGGCTGGACATCGTCAAAGAGCGAGTGAAAGAATATGGCGGCAAGATTAACGTAGACAGCAAAAAAGGTGAATTCGCCCGCTTTGTCATTCGTCTGCCGATACCCAAAGACTTGCTATAAACATTCTTTTATCGCACTATTGTTCTATAAAAAAAATTGAGGTAAAACCATGTACAAATTAATGATTGTTGATGATTCGAATATTATTCGCAATCGTATTCAACGTGCTTATGATGATAATCATTTTATGCTAGTTGCCACCGCAACAACAGGCACAGAAGCCATCGAAAAATTCAAGACCCACCGCCCACATGTGGTAACGATGGATTTGACCATGCCGCAGATGGACGGACTAGAATGTATCAAACGATTGGTTGAGATGGACGAGAATGTACGCATTCTTGTGGTGTCGGCATTGTCGGACAAGGCGACAGGTATCGAAGCCCTATCATTAGGGGCAAGTGGATTTTTGCCCAAGCCTTTTTCGGAAGAGCAGCTGATTACGGCACTCAATAAGCTGATGAAGATTAAGTCATAGGCGTAACAATAGCGTAACAGATGGCATTTAATTTGCCAAAAAACGCATTGTATAGTCAAATAAATTCGCTTTAAGACGAGGAAAACGAACGCAGATAGTACAAATAGTACAGCAAGTGAGTTTGACGAAGTATTAAAGCGAATTTAGAAGACTTGGATTGTGAAGTTTATCATCAATGATTAAGTTAAGGTTTAGGTGAGCTGATTACTATGTAAAGAAATGTATACTTTTTACTAACAAGTTTATACTTTGTGTAAAAATTTGCTTGAGTTGCTTATCTCGATGTTGTACCATACGTGGCTGCTCACTAGGCAGCAGCTTATGGGGCGTGCTTTTTGGTGATTTTCTGTGTGGTTTGGGGTGTGTAAACAAAACTCATTATTTTTTGTTGAGTGCTTGAACCCCCCCCTAGAAAGTCTATAATGGGTGCTGTTCGCATTTTTATTGTACAAAAAACATACAGGCGTAAACCTAAGATGACTGTGTGCTATATATGTATCATAAAAATAAAAATTGCGGACAGACCTTAATTAGCCAAATACTTGTATATGGCTTAATATAGTCAATTAAAATTGCAATGATACTGCGTTGCCAACGTCCTTATGTACTACTTGTACACCGCGGACGTTGTCGCCTTGTCTCATTTTTATTTTAAATGACTATAAAAGGCACGACCTTTTTTCGATATGACTGCAATGGTGTAGACATATTAAAAACATTTGTACAACATATTAGTAAGTGGCACAGTTGTCTATGGCTTGTTCTGGGTTTGTCCTAGGGGGCGGTGGTGTGCTATCACTGATGTTTTAGACCGAGAACGAGTTATGACCGACACGACCAAGACCGAGGTGAGTGGCTGGAAAAAATATTCCACGCTCATTATTTCGTTGGTAATATTATTGGTGGTTGTACTGGCAAGTGCTGCCAGTCAGGTATATTTGGACACCCAAAACAGTAAAAACTACGAGCGTTACGATGCGATTAGTAACCAAATTTACTACCATGATAAGTTTATTATTGCTTTGCAAACGATAGCAGACCCAACATTGTCCGAATCGGACAGATTGACTTATATCAAGTATGCAACCAAGACCTTTGACGACATTGATAATGTGTATCAAGCCTTTGCGTTAGGGGGTACAGTTACCATTGGCTACCCCGAAGAGACGGCAATTACTATCCCTTCGGCGATTAACGCAGAAGACGCTAAATCTACAGCATTGCTTTATGAAAAATGGAAAGAGTTTTCACCAAGATATTTGACATTGATTGAAGGATTAAAACAAAATCAAATCTTGGGAGATGAACTACAAAAAACGATTGATTTAGAAGTAGCGAACTGGGCAAAAGGTTATAAGTTTCTTTTTGAAATTCGTGATAACTTGCGTAACGATGAAAACCGCTTAACGGGTATTAGCCATATCATCAGCTATTCAACCATTGCGTTTTTGATTGCCTACTTTGCGATATTTATGCTATTGACCTTCCGCAAGCTATTGGTAGCGGACAGTGCCGCCGAAGAAGCTCGTAAAGAGACGTCGAACATTATGAAGACGGTGAATACAGGTCTGTTCCTATTGGACAAAGACCTTACCATCGGTTCGCAGCATTCGGACGCACTAGAGAGCATTGTCGGTACAAGCCGTTTGGCAGGCGAGAGCCTAACCAACGTGCTGCGTAATCGTATCTCGGACAAGGATTTGCAGACCACAGAGCAGTTTGTTGAGCAGCTGTACAATCCAAAGGTGAAAGAGCGTCTGATTAAATCGCTGAACCCCTTGAACAAAGTGATGATACACGACGCTAAGGAAGACAGTGCGGACAGCCGTTATTTGGATTTTGCCTTTTCTCGTGTGTACGAGGGCAGCGACATCACTCGTATCTTGGTGAACGTGCATGACGTATCCGAAGAAGTAAAACTAGAGCAACGCCTTGCCAAGGAACGTGCGCAGAACGATATGCAGCTTGAAATGCTTGCCACGATTTTGAACGTAAGCCCTGTGATTATCAATGATTTCATCACCAATACGCACACGCATATTGAGAAGATGAACAACATTCTAAAAAATCCGGGCAGCTCGCAGTTTGAGCTAGAGAGCAAACTAAAAGCCGTCTATCGTGAAATGCACAGCCTAAAAGGTGAAGCGTCTGCCTTGAAGTTACACAGCTTTACCAAGATTGCTTCTGAGGCAGAAGACAAATTGCAACTGCTTAAAAACCAAGGCAAGTTGGCTGGTGGCGACTTCTTGCCACTCGCGGTACATCTGGACGAGCTGCTGAATTTGTCCAACACCATCACGAGCCTAGGCGAAAGAATCAAAAGCACAGGCGTAGAGGCGGACAAATCTCCAGCGAGCCAACTGTTGTCAGATTTTAGACAAGACACAGATGAGGTGCTGTCAGAGAATATTCAGCTTGGTGATGAGCCTTTGAATACTACCCCAAGAGAAGACGCTGAGGGGACTTTGGGGGCGTATCTTGTGCAGTTTGGCTCGGATATTGCAGGTCGTCAAGGCAAGCTGATTGAAGTGGATACTAGTGCCATGCGTGGACAGCATATTCCGCAGCAGCTATCGACCGTGGTGCGTGAATTGTGTGTGCAGCTGCTCCGTAATGCCATCGTGCATGGTATATCGGACTCTCGGACGCGCATGAGCCTTGGCAAGCCAGAGACAGGTAAGGTAACTATCTCGGTGCAGGGCTTTGCAGGGGCAAACCAAGATACATTTGTATTTAGTGTGGAAGATGATGGTCAAGGTATTGATTATGACTTGATTCGTATGCAGCTTATCAATAGCGGACGTTATTCCGAAGATAAGGTTGCAGGTTTTAACAAGGGTCAATTGCTAAACGTACTCTTCTCATCAGGCTTTAGTACCAAAGAAGACGCTGATGAAGATGGTGGGCGTGGCGTAGGTCTTGACCTTGTCAAAGAGCGAGTGAAGGAATATGGCGGCAGGATTAATGTCGATAGCAAAAAAGGCGAATTTGCTCGCTTTGTTATCCAGCTACCCATGCCAAAATAATCAATCCCAAGACACATGATAACTAAGCCTAAGCAGTATTATTGTTAAAATCACCTTAATACTGCTAGGGTAAACCAAACACACTAAAGAGAACAGATATGTATAAATTAATGATTGTTGATGACTCGAATATCATTCGTAACCGTATCCAACGTGCCTATGACAACAACCATTTTATGTTGGTTGCCACAGCGACCAATGGCACAGAAGCCATTGAGAAGTTTAAGACCCATCGCCCACAAGTGGTAACGATGGATTTGACCATGCCGCACATGGACGGACTAGAATGTATCCAAAAACTTACCGCACTAGATGATGAAGTGCGTATCTTGGTGGTGTCGGCACTGTCCGACAAGGCGACTGGTATTCAAGCCTTATCATTAGGGGCAAGTGGGTTTTTGTGCAAGCCGTTTTCAGAAGAAGAGTTGGTGGCAGCATTAGACGAGCTGATGGCGGACTAAGCCAGCGTTGCGGATGATATTTTGTTTGGGTCTGTGGTTTTATAGTGTTATCACGCCCTAGTTAGTAGGGTGCGGTGTAAACCCACCAATAAACGTGGGTTCGGCCATGCTACAGCTAATGTCTATCCATAGGTGTGCATGAATGTAGATGTATATAAGTATAGACGTGCATGACAAAATATTGATATACCAACTGGGTAACGAAAACCCATATTCACAAAAAAAAGAGCGGCGTGATGAATTGTATCAGCACGCCCACAACAAGAGGTAATAAAATGAAAGAAGCCAAGCTAAAAGCGTTTGTTGAAGTGGTGAAGCACTACTTTAGTCAATTTGGCTCAGATGAATTGGTGGTGGACACGCCTTATCTATACGAGGGTGGACAGCCAGACGTGTACGCTTATACAGGTGTGATTGGTATCTCTGGGGTATTGCGTGGCGTGGTCTATGTTACCGCTTCTGAAGATTTGTTGCGTGTCGTGCTAGATGAGATGAACGAAAACAGCCTAGATGAAGCCTTGCTGGTGGACTTGGTGGGCGAGATTGCGAACACCATCTCTGGCAATGCTCGCACGGAGTTTGGCTCTGAATTTCACATCTCTATCCCATTTGTATTTAAAGGTGCACCGCAAAGTGTCATTTTGCCAAAAGATGGGCGTGCCTTTATTATCCCTATCTTGTGGCGTAAAAAAGTGGGCGAGATTGTGGTAAGCCTAGAAAAAGTTTGAGAACTGCTCTAGTACTTTTTTGCTGATAATCAACATCTCTATTAAGGGCGTTGTGCGGTGATATGCCGATACGCTCTAGGGTATGCTTACACTTTATTTTTTGTACTTTGGGTGCAACAGCTTTGAATGCAGTAGCCAAAGTGCAATAAATAAAAAGGCAATAAAAAGTGCAAAGAACTGTAGGCAAACCCTATATGGGTGAGATTGAGATTTTAAGAGCTAGATTTT
>JAUNUB010000100.1 GCA_030538375.1 Moraxella sp.
TCTAAGCTGGGTCTAATCCAAGTCTAAGTTAAGGGGTGCTTACTTTCATCTTTTCTAGGTTAAAAAACGGAAAGAAATAACAAATTTGGTTTTAGTGATTTGTACTTAAAAGCAAAAAAAACTGTATGGTTTCGCATTTTGTAGAATGCTGTGTGATAAAAGTTTGATACGTCCAGCCAGCCTAATATCCAGCACGCTCACCATGCAATAGCGTGCCAAATATTCAAAGGTTGATGTCAAGACAAAAATCACCCACCAAATCATGCACCCACTTTGGTTTGATAATCGCTAATCGCCGCTTTGATAGCGTCTTCGGCAAGTACCGAGCAGTGTACCTTAACAGGGGGCAGTGCCAGCTCTTCGGCGATGTCTCTGTTTTTGATGGCGGCGGCTTGGTCTAGGGTCTTGCCTTTTAGCCATTCGGTAACCAGTGAGCTGGACGCAATCGCCGAGCCACAACCATAAGTCTTAAAGCGTGCGTCTTCGATGATACCGTCATCACCGACTTGGATTTGTAAACGCATCACATCACCACAAGCAGGTGCACCCACCATGCCAGTGCCAACGTTTTTGGCGTTTTTGTCAAGATTGCCCACGTTGCGGGGATTTTCGTAATGGTCGATAACTTTGTCTGAATATGCCATGATGGTTTTCCTTTTGGGTAAAAGTGCAAATCTTAAACTTCACCGCATTGAACCTTTAACAGTGTGAGCTGTAATTTTTGCACTTTGCCTAATAAAATTTATAATGAATATTGATGGTTGGACGGATTAATGCTCTTGCCATTCGACAGAATTCAAATCAATGCCTTCTTTGAACATGTCCCATAAGGGCGATAGCTCACGCAATTTGTCCACGGCTTCATGCGTCTGAGCCAGCACTCTGTCAATGTCGGCTTGGGTGGTGTAACGACCGATACTAAAGCGAATGGACGAGTGTGCCAGCTCATCGGGGCGACCGATAGCACGCAGCACATAAGATGGCTCAAGCGTGGCAGAAGTACAAGCAGAGCCTGATGACACCGCCAAGTCTTTTAGGCTCATCATCAAGGACTCGCCTTCCACAAAGTTAAAACTGACGTTTAGGATATTGGGAATGCCATCTTCTAGGCTGCCATTCAGATACACTTCTTCGATGTCTTGCAAGCCTGCCCACAGCTTATCACGCAGGGTTTTGACATGGGCGTGGTCTTCATCAAATCGAGTAACCGATAGGGCAAAGGCTTCCCCCATACCCACAATCTGATGGGTGGCAAGTGTGCCAGAACGCATACCACGTTCATGACCGCCGCCGTGTTGTTCGGCTTTGATACGCACACGTGGCTTGCGACCGACATACAACGCCCCAATGCCTTTTGGTCCATAAATCTTGTGTCCGCTAAAGCTCATCAAATCGACTTTGAGCTCACCAAGGTTAATCTTGATTTTGCCCACGGCTTGAGCGGCATCGACATGAAACAACACGCCTTTTTCACGAGTAATTTCACCAATGGCGGCGATGTCGGTTACTGTACCCAGCTCATTATTCACCGCCATGAGACTTACCAAAATGGTGTCTTCACGCAGGGCTTCGGCGACTTGCGTGGGGGTGATTTTGCCTGTGGCGAATTCTGGCTCAAGATAGGTAATTTCAAAACCTTCGGATTCTAATTGGCGGCAAGTATCCAGCACGGCTTTGTGTTCAATCTTGCTGGTGATGATGTGCTTGCCACGTCCTGCATAAAAATGTGCCACGCCTTTGATGGCAAGGTTGTCCGACTCGGTCGCTCCACTGGTGAAGATAATCTCACGAGAGTCCGCCCCCACGGTTTCGGCGATTTGCAGACGGGCGTTCTCAACCGCTTCTTCGGCTTGCCAACCAAAACCGTGCGAGCGAGACGCAGGATTGCCAAAAATACCATCAAAGGTCATGTACTGCACCATCTTATCGGCAACTTCTTGGGCGATGGGGGTGGTGGCAGCATAGTCTAAATAAATCAATGAATTGCTCATGGGTGAACCTCGGTCAGATAAATAGTGCTTGGCTTGGTAGATTTTTGGCTGGGCTTCGCTTTGTTTTTGTGGGTATCGCTTAAAAAGGCAATGGCTTGACGGTCGGCGATGGCTTGGGTATTCTTTAGGGGTAATAATTGTGCCAAGGTTACTTTTTTCAAGTAGTTGGCGATGTGATTGGATAATCCGCACCACAACTCATGCGTAAGGCACATTTCGCCATCTTGACAGTTGCCCTCGCCATCACATTGCATGGCATTGACAGACTCATCGACAGCGGTGATGATACTCATGATGTCGATGTCTTCGGCGGCTCTGGCAAGGTGATAGCCGCCTGACGCACCACGTGTGCTTTTGACGAGATTTGCCTTGCGTAACTTTGAGAACAGTTGCTCAAGATAAGAGATGGAGATAGATTGCCGCTTGGCGATGTCGGACAAGGACACCGCTCCTTGGTGTCTGTCCTCTTGTACAGCAAGGTCTAAGAGTGCCGTTACAGCATACCTGCCGCGTGTGGTAAGTCTCATGATGTGCCCTTGGTTGAGTTGATGGTATTTGACTATAGGTTTTGCAATATCTGGCATTGACTGGATATTTGGCGTATTATACTAATTCCTAGTAAATCAGTCAAGATTGTAAAGATTGATTATTTTGTTTTTTGGGTTGAATTTTTTAAAAACACAAAAATCGTGTATTGGCTTTGTATAAACAGTGATGGCAAATTGTTATACTAATGATATGCAATTTTGAATTGGTTATTTGTTAAGCTGACGCTGAATTCTTGCGATGGCGGCTTGTATTAGGGCGTATTCTTTTTGGTCGAGCTGTAGGCGGCTGGCTAGGCGTGATAGGCGTTTTGGCAAATCTTTTAGGTTGTCGTTGTCCGCCAGTTCAAGCTGTGTGAGTAGGGTGATAAAATCTTGCTCAAGGGCGGTTTTTTGGGCGTGGGTGATGGCAGGTGCGTCCCATTCGCTGCGTAATGCTAGGTTTAGGGTGGGGTGAGTGGTGTGGGTGCTGCTCGTGTGCTGATAATGATGATACAAAAAACTGCCAATCACTTGAATGCTGGCGGCGATGTTTAGCACCGAGTAGTTGGGGTTGGCACAGATTTGCACATGATAATCTGCCAGTGCCAGCTCATCATTGGTCAGCCCCCTGTCTTCTCGCCCAAAGACAAGGGCGATACGAGCGGTAGGATTGGTGTGATAAAAATTATCAGCAAGCTGTGCCAATTCGCTTGGTGTAATGACAGGGCGTGGCACATGACGGCTGCGACTGCTGGCGGCGATAACAAGGGCATAATCGCTAAGACTGCTTGGCAAGTCATCAAAAAACCGAGCCGTATCAAGCAGATGTCTGCCGCCCTTGGCATGACTGATACTGGTGTCGTCAATGGGGTGTTTTGGGTTAACCAAGATAAGCTGGGATAATTGGCAGGTGTGCATGGCACGAGCTGCCGAACCGATATTGGCAGGCAAGGTGGTTTCTACCATCACGATGTCAATTGCGGACAAAAAACTCATTAGGCGAATTCCAGTTTGATATTATCGGCAGGCAATATACTGTGCAGGCTGTGAATGACATCGTCCGTTGGCGTGATACGAAAGCGGTCATTGACATGAACTCTGGCAATACCAAAATCATCGTGTATGTACAGATGTATCGGTACGCAGCCATCGTTGAGTGTCTGCGTCTGCATACCATAGCTATCGGTGTCTTCATCACTGTCTTCGGCGATGGCTGGCAGCGTGGGGGTGATTTTTTCTTTGAGTAGGGCAAAAATGCTCTGCATGGCGTTGGCGTTGTTGCTGTCCAGCTTGATATTGACGTGTTTTAGGAATTTGGCACGTGCACTGGTGATGTTCATGGCGTGCAGAATTCGCACGAACAATCTGCCATCGCTTTCACGCACCGAAGCCTTGATGATGATGATTTCACCGATTTTTAGAATGTCTTTGAGTTTGGCGAATTTGTCGCTATAAACACTAATCTCTAGCCGACTTGTGCCATCATCAATGGTAACTGCCACACGGTTGCCAAAATTTGCCACGTCAATGATAAGCCCTGCAAACCACGTCGAGCCTTTAAAGCCTGTATCGCCAAGCTCGGACAGCTGCGGCACACGCACATAATGCTTGAGTTCGTTTCTGTACTCATCAATGGGGTGTCCTGTCAGATACAGCCCCAAGGTGTCGTTTTCGCCTTTAAGACGCTCTTTGACACTCCAAATAATATCGGGCAAGGGTGGTGCAACGGACAAAGCGGTGTCCACACTGGCGAACAAATCCAGTGTGCCTACCATGGAGTTTTCACGATTTTGTTCGGCGGCACGCATGGCGGTGGGTAGCTGCTCCCACAGTCCACCACGGATTTCGTAGCTTAAATTTTGACCATCTACATCAAGCAAATCTGGACGCAGGCTACTTGCCAAATCATCAAAACACCCTGCACGCACCAAGGCTTCTAAGGCACGTTTACCGACTTTTTTGATGTCCACACGATTACAAAAATCGTACAAGTCTTTGAATTCGCCATCTTTGCGAGCGTCGACGATACTCTCAACCGCTGCTTCGCCCACGCCTTTGACCGCCCCTAGACCTGAGACGATGATTTTTGGGGTTTTGGCAACAAAATGCCACTGGCTATGATTGACCGATGGCGGCAGTACTTGTAAGCCAAAATTGTCCTTGCAATCAGAGATTAAAAACACCACGCTGTCGGTGTTGTTCATCTCCGAGGTGAGTACCGCTGCCATGAATTCGGCTGGATAATAGTGTTTAAGGTAGGCGGTTTGATAGGCAAGCACGCCATAGGCAGCGGAGTGGGATTTGTTAAAGCCATAGCCTGCGAATTTTTCCATCAAATCAAACACATTGGTGGCGATGACAGGGTCGATATTCAGCCCCTTTGCCCCTTCGGCAAAGATATCACGCTGCTTTGCCATCTCTTCGGGTTTTTTCTTGCCCATGGCACGTCTTAGCATGTCTGCACCGCCTAGGCTATAGCCTGCCATGGATTGACTAATCTGCATGACTTGCTCTTGATAGACGATTACGCCATAGGTGTTCGACAATATCGGCTCAAGCAAATCATGGTCATAGATGACTTCTTGAATGCCGTGCTTGCGGTCGATGTACATCTCCACCATGCCAGTCTCCAGCGGACCGGGGCGGTACAAGGCACACATGGCGATGACATCTTCGATGTTTGATGGCTTTAGTTTTTTGAGATATTTTTTCATGCCAGAGCTTTCAAGTTGGAATACCGCAGTGGTATTGCCTTCTTGGAGCAGGGTTTGATAGACATTTTTGTCATCAAGGGGCAATTCATCTAAGTCGATGGGGGGTAGTTTTTCACGGCTAAGACGTGCGTTGATGTTGTCAATGGCGGCTTTGATGACTGTTAAGTTACGCAGTCCCAAAAAGTCAAATTTGACCAAGCCCACGGCTTCGACATCGTCCTTATCAAACTGGCTAACACGGTGTCCATCGCTGTCGCAATACACTGCACTAAAGTCGCTGATTCGCCCCGGAGCAATGAGTACGCCGCCTGCGTGCTTGCCGACGTTGCGAGTGATACCTTCTAGCTTGATCGCCATCTCCCACACTTCAACAGCGTCTTCGTGATCAAAGGTGTCAGGATTGGTGAGCAAGTCCTTGAGCTGTGGTTCTTCTTCGACCGCTTCGGCAAGGCTGATACCGGGGGTGGCTGGAATGAGCTTAGAAATTTTGTCCCCCACGGCATAAGATTTGCCCTGTACACGAGCCACATCACGCACCACCGCCTTGGCTGCCATCGTACCAAAGGTGATGATTTGCGAGACGGCATCACGCCCATAAGTTTGGGCGACATAGTCGATGACACGGTCTCGCCCATCGATACAAAAATCCACGTCAAAGTCGGGCATGGACACACGTTCGGGGTTCAAAAACCGCTCAAACAGCAGCTCATAATGCAAAGGGTCAAGGTCGGTGATGTTCAAGGCATACGCCACCAGCGAACCTGCTCCAGAGCCACGCCCCGGCCCTACTGGCACATCGTTTTCTTTTGCCCAGCGAATAAAGTCCATGACGATAAGAAAATAGCCCGGAAAACCCATGCCGATGATAATATCCAGCTCATAGCCCAGCCTATCAAGATAGGGCTGCTTGATGGCTTGCCAAGTGTCATCACGTTTATCAACAGGGTAGAGCTTATCAAGGCGAGCTTCTAGTCCATCAAGCGACACTTGGCGTAAATAGTCATCAATGGTCATGCCAGCAGGCACAGGAAAATCAGGCAGGAAGTTTTCGCCCAAGCGTAAGCTAACATTGCAGCGACTGGCAAGAGCATTGGCATTGTCCAGCACGATGGGAATATCATCAAAGGCGTGTGCCATCTCGTCATTGGATTTGAAATATTGGGATTCGTGGTAATTGTGCGGACGATTTTTGTCGGCAAGCACATATTTGCCAGCGATACATACCCTTGCTTCGTGTGCGTCAAAGTCATCGCTTGCCAAAAACCGCACGTCATTGTACGCCACAAGGGGAATGGCGAGTTTTTGGGCTTGGGCGGCGGCGTTGCGAATGAACATATCTTCGCCAGCACGCCCTGTACGCTTGACACCGATATACAATCTGTCGCCAAAGACTTCATGCCATTTGGCAAAGATGGATTGCACACGTTCGGGGTTGTTGCCTTTGAGTGGGGCGTTGATTTCGCTGCGTTCGGTCAAGATGGCAATCACGCCTGCACTGTGCGTGAACAAATCGGCATAGGTAACAATCGGCACGCCGTCCACCAGTCC
Organism: Moraxella sp.; assembly: GCA_030538375.1. Classification (GTDB taxonomy): domain Bacteria; phylum Pseudomonadota; class Gammaproteobacteria; order Pseudomonadales; family Moraxellaceae; genus Moraxella. The sequence continues at coordinate 6,781 of JAUNUB010000100.1, forward strand.
ATCGGTGTAGCTGTTTGAGACGAGTTTTAGCAGGTTGTGGTAGCCGTCATTGTCCATGGCATATAAAATAACGCTGTGCTGATTGTCCTTGGCAGTGCCGTCTGCCACTTCGCCCATCACCACTTCTACGCCGATGACAGGCTTGATACCAGCACCCACGCACGCCTTATAAAACTTGACCGCAGCGAACAAGTTGGACATATCGGCAATGCCAAGGCTCGTCATGCCAAGCTCGGCAGCACGAGCCACCATGGGCTTGATACGCACAATAGAGTCTACAATGGCGTATTCGGTGCGGACGGCAAGATGGGTAAAGCTCATGATAAACTCCGTGGATATGGTAGGGTGTCGCCCTTAATCTAAATAATGTTTAGGTGGTATTTGAACAACGTATTTGCGAATAAAAATTTGTTATAAGTGGCATGATTAAAATGTCAGTAGGGCAAACCAATAGGCTTAGACCCATAAATTTAAACCTAAGTGGTAGGGCGGCTTATTTTTGATGGAGTATTTCTTCATTGAGCTCTTGTAGCAAGCTATCAAAAATATCCATCTCTGTAGGCTGCTCGGTGTTTGTGGGTGTATTGTTGGCAGCTGTATTATTTGTTGTTGGGTGGTAGAAGCTGCCGCCGCTTTTGGGACTGCTTTGGAAGCTGGGGTTTTTGTGGGGGTATTGTCCTGTGGAGCTGCCGCCTTGGTGTTCGAGTTGGTATTAGTAGTTTGAGCAGGTTGTGCTGATGGTGTGGCAGCAGGTGTAGCACTGGCTGGCTCGGACGTTTTGACTGGCTGAGCTGTTTTGGTGGTTGCAGGTGCTGGTTTAGCTGCCGATTGAGTGGCTGGCTGTTGGATGCTGGGGCTTGTGCTGTTATCAGCCAAGGCGTGCTTGTCATTAGCTGTTTTGTCA
>JAUNUB010000101.1 GCA_030538375.1 Moraxella sp.
GAACTGCGATTTATCTCATTTTTATCTACAAAGATGAAATGTCAACAGACCCTATGAATTATATTCATGATGGTGAAAATTTTTTTTAAGTTTGATGGGTGTGAATGTTGGTTGTGGCAGAACGATAAAATTCAGAATAAGCAAGCGGTTCATAACCCAATAGTTTGACAAACTCCTGTTTATTCGAGATGGAATTTTGTGCTAACATGGCGATACTACTGCCAGTGATAATGGAAGTGGTAAATTTGGATAACAAAGGCTGAATGAATTGAATGCCATTTATCAAATACTGGGTATCAATCCCTATGATATATTGGCTGCTGCGATGGTGTTGTTTTCTTAAATATTGCAAATACTCGGCAAAACTACATTGTTTGCTGCCGACAAAATCTATTATAGATGAGTGCTTTACGTTAATAGTATTAATAATTCCTTGGACAACATCTTTGATATGTACTGGCATGATGTGTTGTTTGCCTTTGTTTGGTAAGACAATCATTGATAGTCGTGATAATTTTTTGAATAGTTTTGTGCTTGTGCCATTATCCGAATAGATTAATGATGGGCGAATGATACTGACGATAAATGTATCGTCAGCCAATGCCGATATTGCATTGTCTCCATAAGCCTTGCTGGATAAAAATAATACAGGATTGTTAATATTTGCCCCAAGTGCAGATAGGTTAATCCAGTGCTTTACGCCACTTTGTTTAGCAAGATAAGCCAAGGCTTGTGGAGTGTGATGATGAATGGCGGCTAATGTATTTTTATCATCGCACATTATACCGACCATATTTATCACTACATCAACGCCATCGAATAATATTGGGCTGACTGTTTTGTATTGAATAAAATTCACGTCTTTTGATGAAATTGTCTTAACGTGATGACCTAGAGTTAGCAATTCTTTGCTCACTGCCGTACCAATCAGCCCACTTGCCCCAAAACATAATATATTCATCAGCGTGTCCTTATTGATTTACTCGATTAATTCACCCAAGGGTATTTACATGGGCTTGATAACCATCAAAAAGAAAATGACAATCACCGCAATAAAGGCAGGATAACCCAGCAATTCCCATTTTTTGGCAAGTGTATTATATTCGTTTGGTAGTTCAGTATCATTGTCATAAGCGACTTTTGCAATATCACGCATTTTTAACTGCAAATATACCACAGGCAACCAGCATATTCCGCAGAATAAAAACAAAGCAATACTGACCCATATCCATGTTGCCGAAAATGGCATATTTATCTTATTCATCAGCCACATACCTGATAATGGCTGAAAAATAACCGCAGGTGTGGTGAAATAAAAGTCCGCACGACATACCAAGCGTGAAACCACAGTTTTGGCTAGAATACTGTCTGTGCGATTGACCATAAACAAATAAAATGCCGTTCCAAGCCCTGTTCCCATAATTAAGACAGCGGATAAAATATGCAGGGTTTTGACAATCAGATAATCCATCATGCACTCCTTGGTGATTGTTTTGTTGTTTCTGAAATAACAGAGATAATGCGATATAGTCAAATAAATTCATTTTAGGACGAGGAAAACGAGCGAAGATAGTACAAGTAGTACAGCAAGTGAGTTTGACGATGTACTAAATTGAATTTAAAAGACTATAAAAAATTTAACTTTGTGATGGCTGATGATATTGGTATAAAAATACAAGCAGTGATATGATGACGATATTTTTTGGTATGCTGGCAAAGGGGTGTAACAATTCGCTTGGCAGCATTGTTAGCATGATGATATTGTAAATAATGACGGTCATTAACTGTAGCTGATAAAAGTACGCTGTATATTTTAGACGTGTAAAAAATAACAATCCAAGTACAATATCAAGTACAGAAGCTGTGATAAGTAGTAACCAGTTCATTGTATCTGTAAGATTTAAAGGTGATAATAATTCAAACGACACTGGATAATTTATCAAAGAAATCACACCGCTATACACCCATAAAAATGACAGGCTATAATAAAGGTAATTACCTATATATAGATTATTATGAGAAGATATTTTCATGCATTATCCATGAGTTAGGGCATTGAATGGGCTATGATGACAGAACTCAAAGCCATCATTGATTAATTGATTGGGCTGTACAGTTTGACCGTCTATGAGTAACGTGGACATCTCACCAAATATTAATTTTAATAAAAACACAGGCATGGGTATTATGGTAGGACGGTTAAGCCATTGCCCTACAGCTTTGGTAAATTCCCTATTATTCACAGGTGTGGGTGCGGTAAGATTATATATATTGGCAATGCTTAACTTATCAGATAAGCGAGTGATGATAAAATCTACTGCACACACCCAATCATGCACACTTATCCAGCTGATTATTTGCTTGCCGCTACCCAGTCGACCGCCCAATCCTAATTTAAAAGGCGTGACAAGTCTTTGAGTCATGCCACCGTGAGCAGATAATACTACGCCTGTACGGATAATTGTGGTGTGTACATTATATGCTGCCGCTTGTTTGGCAAGCGTTTCCCATTGTTGGCATAATTCATGAGCAAAATCATTACCCAAATCACTACTCAAGCAGTCAGAATTTTCATCAAGTGTTTGTGCATGCGTATTATCTACACCATACCAACCAATTGCCGAGCCACTAATCAGCAGTTTTGGTTTTTTATCTATGCGTGCGATATAATCTAAGATAGCTTGTGTGGGTATTAGCCTGCTGTCTAGTAAGTATTGCTTTTGGTATTTTGACCAGCGTTTATCAGCGATATTACTGCCTGCGAGATTGATAATCACATCAAAGGTTTTATCTGTGATTTTAAGCTCTGTATAATCCAAGCATTCAACATCAGATGGCGTATCGGCACAATGACGAGACAGCCAAGTAATACGATATTTATCTTTGAATTGATGGGTGAATGCTCTGCCCAAAAACCCCGAACCGCCACTGATAAGAATATTCATGATAATTTCCTTATAGGATATGTGTTTTATTTCAAAAATTTTTGAATGCTTGCCCCAAGTTTTAATACTTTGGCGAGTGTATTTATTGACAGTTTTAGCATCTCATTCGCCCATGTGGTGAGTGTATCGACAAAATTGTAAGTGTCTTTGATACGCTGTTGTACATTGCTATTTTCAAGAGCAAAATCATCGCTATTAATTAACTCTGTCAAAAATACCACGGTAGGAGCGAGTTCTCGCTGATAGCGTTCTTGTACGATAATTTTGGCAAGCTCCCACACATCATGATTTGTGGTGAAATAATCTCGTCTATCGCCCAAAATATGCGTGGTCTGCACAAGGTTTAGGCTCTGTAGTTCTTTGATACTGGTGCTGACGTTGGAGCGTGCCACGCCCAGTACTTGCGTGATGTCTTCGGCGTTCATGGGTTTGTCTGCCAAAAATAGCAGGGCGTGTATCTGAGCAACGGTGCGATTGACACCCCATTTGCTGCCCATTTCGCCCCAGTGTAGAATGAATTTTTCGGTGGTGGGAGTGAGCTTCATGGCATGGTTTCCTATAATGAATGATGGCAATGACTAGCGATGATGGTTATTTTAGATATTTTTGTTGTTTCTGTCAATACAGAAATTAAAGAATGATAAAAAATTTTGCACATTCAAAAAAACAACAAAAAACGCAAGAGTGGGATTTTTTGTGGGGTTAGGGTGCAAAGGAGCTTATACAACGTGCGGCTTGCTTTGTGCTTGCTTTTTGACTTAAAAGGCGAAAGCAGGTGTACTTTAGATATAATTCCCCAAAAAACGCACCAAAAAATAAGCCGCCATACCAATCAATACCGACAACCCTGTATTCATATGACGCACCGTTGCCAAAACCGTGGCGGCAGAACCAATGACAATCGCCGTCATTTGGGCATTTCCTTGGTTATTTTGGATAAATGGCAGTGCCAAAACCACCGTCATAGCGGCAATAATCGCTCCACCAAGGGGTGCAATGGGGGAGTTCTCCGCCATAAAAAAACGCATGATGGCAGACTTTTCGGATAACAAAAAAGGCAATATACGAGACAATGCCGTCAATATCACCATGGCAACGATGGCGATAATCAGAATAAAAAAGTTATTTTCGTTAATCATGGTGTGATTTGCCGCTCATTGTGTTGGTTAATCCATTCAAGAATATCACGCCAGACTTCTCGACTGGCATTTTTGCTAAGCATAATGCGTTTGTGGTTGTAGTTTTCAAGATTATCATTATCCAAGCCAAATACTTTGAATTGATTATTTGGGTGAGTAAAAAGATTAAAAAACTTCTCACAACCACTCACAGGGGCGATAATTTTATCATCAGCAGCACATAGGCAGTATAATGGGATATTGATATTCTTGGCGGTGTCTTTATAATCTATGGTTTTATCCATGCTGGTGAATTGCTTGTTTAAATTCCAATCAAACCACGATTTCATCATCGCATAGCTTTCATTTATTATGCCTAGTTTTAATATTTTGGCAGGAATAAAGCCAATCATCTTAGTGATAAATCTAGCAAGGTATAATCTGATATAAGCCAAGAGGTTATCAGCTGCACCAAAGGCTTGACAGGCTACCATTGTCATACTGTGAATTCTATTGATATAATTAGGATAGAAACTTAAAAACATCGTCAAACATATACCGCCGCCGCTGTGAGTAATGCAGTGTAGTTGTTTGATATTCAAGTTATTATATAAATAATCAAAAGCTGCTTTAAAATCATGGCGAGCAATGTTTTCAAGATTGATGGTGTTATCAATGGGATTATTTTTTAAAAAATGATTTTTATTATCTGGCGATGATAAGCTGTGTCCACGCCATTCTATGATATAGCAAGTGTAGCCATGCACTACCAAAAAATTTGCCAGTCCCATACATATTCGTTTATCTGAAAATGCCCCATGGGATAAAAATACCGACTTATCGTTATTATCATTGCCGATTTGATGTAAGGCAATATTAGCATTGTCCGATGTGGTGAGATGATGGGTTTTTTGATAAATGGGCATAATGCGTACTTTAATAATTTTTTAAAATTTTGTATGCCCTACAGTGCTTTGCATTTGCTCTGTAGCAAACTTACCGCAAATGCCACGCCAGCTGCGATAAGTATCGCCATTTCGCCATGTCCCATTATGGTGGCAATCAGTGCAACGATGGCAGCTAGAATAATGACAGGGCGGTGCGTAGGGTGCTTGGCAAAGGCGTGTGTGCTAAGCGAGATGAATAGGGCGACAAAGGCAAAATTCATCACTTCACTCATGAGTGGATAGGCGGACAATGCCTTGCCCCCATATACGCCCACAATGGTGCTGCCCCACCACGAAACCCATGCCACAAGTACCACGCCCCAAAACCACGCTTTTTGTTCGTCCACGTCATCGAGCTTGGCAAGGGCGGTGGCAAAGACTTCATCGGTGATGAGTGGGGCGGCACTGATGAGATTTTGATTGGGTTTAAGATGTCGCTTGATGAGCGGTGCATACAGCAGATGGCGACTGTCCAGCAAGGCACACAGCCCCACCACGGCGACCACGCTTGCTCCGCCAGTGATGGAAGCCAGCAACAAAAATTGACTTGCCCCAGCATAGATAAATAGGCTCATGCAGATAGCCGCCCATGCAGGCACGCCAGCGGACGCACATGCCAAACCAAAGGCAATGCCAACGGGAATGTAGCCTAAGGTAATGGGTATGGCAGCTTGACAACCCTTAAAAAATGCAGCGGTATTCATAGCTAAATCAAGGAATAAAACTCAATATTCTAAAGTCTAAGTGCGGACTTTGTCAATGAGCAAAATTCTTGTCAAAAAAAATAAAAATAATCCCTTGCAATTTGGTGAATTTTGAGTTAATTTACAAGTGTTCATCACAAAATGCTGGTATGGTTTTTTGGGTGAATGTGCGTTTCGTTTATGGTTATTAGCGTGGTTTTAGCATAGTTTTTAGCCATGATTTTTAGTAATATCAAGTTTTTAACGACAGTAAGAAAGGGAGATTTTTATGCGTTATGCCAATCCTAACACCCAAGGCAGTAAAGTTAATTTTAAGCCCCAATACGAAAATTTCATCGGTGGCAAGTGGGTTGCCCCTGTCAAAGGTCAATATTTTGACGACATTTCGCCTGTTGATGGCAAGGCATTCACCAAAGTGCCAGATTCCACTGCCGAAGACATTGAGCTGGCACTGGACGCTGCTCATGCCGCCAAAGGGGCGTGGAATGCGTCATCTGTGGTGGAGCGTTCTAATACGCTACTAAAAATTGCCGACCGCCTAGAGCAAAATCTTGAGCTGCTTGCCGTTGCCGAAACGTGGGAGAATGGCAAGCCTGTGCGTGAGACTTTGGCGGCAGACGTTCCGCTGGCGATTGACCATTTTCGCTATTTTGCAGGGTGTCTGCGAGCCCAAGAAGGTGGTATCAGCGACATTGACAAGGACACCGTTGCGTATCATTTTCATGAGCCGCTGGGTGTGGTAGGGCAGATTATTCCGTGGAATTTCCCCATTTTGATGGCAGCGTGGAAGATTGCTCCAGCCTTGGCAGCTGGCAACTGTATTGTATTAAAGCCTGCTGAACAAACGCCTGTCAGTATCTTGGTGCTGGTTGAGTTGATTGCCGACATCTTGCCTGCTGGCGTGCTAAACATCGTCAATGGCGATGGTCTAAAAGTCGGCAAGCCGCTGGCGACCAATCCACGCATTAACAAAATCGCCTTTACAGGTTCGACCGAAGTGGGGCAATACATCATGCAGTATGCCACGGAGAACATCATTCCTGTTACGCTGGAGCTGGGGGGCAAGTCGCCCAATATCTTCTTTGCGGACGTGATGGACGCAGATGATGAGTTTTTGGACAAGGCATTAGAAGGCTTTAGCATGTTTGCCCTAAACCAAGGCGAAGTTTGCACTTGTCCATCTCGTGCCTTAGTGCATGAAAGTATTGCAGACGCATTCATTGCCAAGGCGATTGAGCGTGTCAAGCGTATCAAGACAGGACACCCACTGGACACCGAGACGATGATAGGGGCACAGGCTTCTCAGGAGCAGCAGGACAAAATCCTAAAATACATCGGTATCGGCAAGGCTGAAGGGGCAGAAATCTTGACAGGTGGCGGCGAACGCAAAGAAAATGAAGATGGCGGCTTTTATATCGAGCCAACAGTATTTAAAGGCACGAACAAAATGCAGGTGTTCCAAGATGAGATTTTTGGACCAGTGCTGACGGTTACGACCTTCAAAGACTTTGATGAAGCCATGCAAATCGCCAATGACACCATGTATGGACTGGGAGCTGGTGTGTGGTCTCGTAATGGCACGACCGCCTACCGTGCAGGGCGTGCGATACAAGCAGGGCGTGTGTGGACAAATTGCTATCATATTTATCCAGCTCATTCGGCATTCGGTGGCTACAAAAAATCAGGCATCGGACGTGAAAATCACAAGATGATGTTAGAGCATTATCAACAAACCAAAAACCTATTGGTGAGCTATTCGCCAAAGGCATTGGGATTCTTTTGAATTAACCGATAAGATTTTTATCATCACAACAAAACAGGCGGTTAGGTAAATTGTCTGTTTTTTTGGTGTGTACAGTGAAAGTAATGATATAGTTGATTAAAATAAAAATGAGACAAGGCGACAGCGACCGCCGTGTACAAGTAGTACAT
>JAUNUB010000102.1 GCA_030538375.1 Moraxella sp.
TCTGGCAAATGCCGGGCTGGTGGATGGGCGAGCCGTGGACAGTGAAAAAATACATTGACGAAATTTTCACCGCAGGCTACGGCAAACTTTACGCATCAGACGGTCGCCACCGCACTTCACCCACCGAAGGCTACGGCAGCGGCGGCTTGCTGCAAGGCAAAAAACACATGCTTTCTTTAACATGGAATGCCCCGATTGAAGCCTTTGACCGCCCGAACGACTTCTTTGAAGGGCGTGGCGTGGACGGCTTATATATGCACTTTCACAAAGCTAACGAATTTTTGGGGCTAAGCCGACTGCCGACTTTTATCTGCAACGACGTGATTAAAAATCCGCAAGTGGAACGTTACACCGCCGAATACGCTGCACATTTGGAACAGGTATTTGGGAAGGTGGAATAGGGGGATAGGGCAGAGAATTAAGGAAATGCCGTCTGAAACCGCACTTTGATGCGCCAAGTTTCAGACGGCATACTTCACCCCACCAATCATTCAAAAAATCTCAATCCACCCTTATTCCCCAATACACTCGGCACAATCGCAATAAACTGTTTATCTGCCACCATATCCGCCGATTGTTTCAGATAATCCTGAAAATGTGGGGTTTGGCGGTGGGCTTGTGTGACTAGTTTGCCTTAAGATTGTCATATAACACACCTGAAATTTACCACAAACTAGTGCGGAGCTATGGTTGTTGGCGGGCTGATACACATACTGCACTCTATATGACACTCATCAAGGTGAGCTTAGCTGCTCTGCACTCTACTACACTACCCACATTCGCTTGTCTTGCTAACTTTTGAGCTTGCTACAACCATGTTCACCCACAACTCAACCATAAAAAACAGCACCTTATCCAAAAGTGCTGTTTTATTACAACTATATCTATAAGCGATTAAACTAAGCAGTTAAGCGATTTTGACCGACTTATTCATCTTGATATTAATGGCAAGCATGGCGATGACGATACCCACGCCAATGATGTCGGTGATGGTCTCAGGTACAATCAAACAAAACGCCCCAACAGCCGTAACCACACGCATCCACAGTGCCATGTTGTGTTTAAAATACCCTTCAACCGCTGCTGACAAGGCTATCACGCCAATGATGGAAGTGAGTGCCACACTGGCGATGGTGTGCCATGCTGGCATGGGGAATTCTTTGGCGGTAACGGCGACATTGGCGACATCTATCATCATCATATTGGGATTGTATACAAACATAAACGGTACGATAAAGCCAGCCAAGGCGAGCTTGAGCGACTGCCAGCCTGTCTTCATGGGGTCGCCCCCTGCGATACCAGCCCCAGCGAATGCCGCCAAAGCCACAGGCGGAGTGATGTTGGCAAAAATCCCAAAATAAAACACGAACATGTGTGCCACCAATATCGGCACATCAAAGGTTGCAAGGGCTGGGGCTGCCATCGTGGCGGTGATGATATACGCAGGAATGGACGGCAAGCCCATACCCAGCACCATCGATGCCACCATGGTGAGCAGCAGGGTCAAAAACAGCGAACCTGCCCCCAACGTTACGATAGACGATGTCATCACCGTGCCAAAACTTGTGAGATTGACCACGCCAATCACCACACCTACCACCGCACACGCTGCCATGACGGATAGGGATTGCTTAGCACCATCTTCTAGGGCGGCGATGATGTCTTTAAAGCCCATGCGTGTCTCAGGACGTAGCCAGCTGATGACGATGGTTGCCCCAATGGTGTAGGCGGCGGCATAGCCAATCGGCATGTTTTTGGCGAGCAGCACCACCAAAAACACGATAGGCAATAGCATATGTCCACGAGCTTTTAGCACCGCTTTGGCACGTGGCAAATCCGCTTTTGGGATACCACGCAGGTTTAACTTGCCAGCACGAAAATGCACTTGAGCGATTACCCCAAGATAGTACAGCAATGCAGGCAGCACTGCCGATAGGGCGATGGTGCTGTAAGGCACGCCTGTAGTCTCCGCCATGATAAAGGCAGCCGCTCCCATGATAGGCGGCAAAATCTGCCCACCGACAGACGCACTGGCTTCGACAGCCCCTGAAAATTCTTTGCTGTAGCCGACACGTTTCATAAGTGGAATGGTGAATGCTCCAGTACCCACGACATTTGCCACGGCAGCACCATTGATTGACCCCATAAAGCCACTCGAAATCACCGCCACCTTAGCAGGGCCGCCTTGCTTATGACCTGCCAACGCCAGTGCCAAATCGTTGAATAATTGTCCCATGCCAGAGCGTGCCAAAAACGCCCCAAATAGGATAAATAAGAAAATAAAGGTAACAGACGCACCGATGGCGGTAGAATACAGCCCTTCGGTTTTTAGGTACAATTGTCCAAAAATATCCCCCAAATCATAAGGGCGAGTGAGCAGACGACTTGGCATAAAGTCAAAATGACTGATGAACGGATACGCCAAAAACACCAAGGCAAATATCGGCAAAATCCAGCCTGTAATCCGCCGTGCCATCTCCATAACCACCACCACAGTGATGATGGCAAAAACCACGTCCAGCTGATTGGGAATACCGCCACGCACGGTAACGATGTCTTGATATTGCCAAATCAGATAAGCTGCTCCAGACAATGCCAAAGCGACCCAAATCCAGTCATACCAAGCCACATTGCTGCGGCTAGATTTTTTGGCGGCAGGATAAATCAAGAAGATAAGTGCCGCCCCTACCGCCACATGAATGGAGCGTTGTACCAGCTCTGGCAAGGGGTTGAAGGTGATGTATAGATGAAACAAGGAGTACAAAATCGCCATACCAGCGATGATGTAGCGAGTGAGTGGGTTTTTGACGTTGCGTGTGATGGACTCACGGTCAAATTTTTCTAAGATGGCTTGGGCTTGTTTTTCGTCAATTTGTGTATCATCAGACGGTGTGTGAGTAGGATTGCTCATCAAGATTTCCTTTTATGGTTGAAACCCCTTGTTTTAGGAAGGTATAATACATTCTTGGTGGAGGCGTAACCCCTTCCAAGTCAGAGCAATTCACAGTTGCTTGAGTGAATTGAAACATGATAAATCCTTAAAAAAAGTTCAAATATTGGCGATTATCACAGTGGTTTTATACGGTGCTTTTGGTGTTATGATGAAAATGGTGCGGCATTGTACCAAACTTGGTTGTTTCTTGGTTGCTTTTGACCAAAATCAAAAGTTCATGCCCTGCTAATCCTGCTTAGTTACAGTTGTAGGTTCAGCCATGCCATATTTAAAATAAGCCTATACACTTTTACTATACAATGTCTCACAGCGGGGCAATTGCCAATATCGCCACAGGCTTGGTGAGCTTGGGGCGATGACTACTTCACTATAATCCGCTAGGCGTTGGCTGATGGGTAGGCTTGCCCCTTGGGTGATAATCTCGCCTTGCATATTGCGCGAGACGACCCAGTTGAGCTGCGGCATAGTCAGTCCAACCCATTGCCCTACATAGCCCTTGGGGGCGGATACAGTTTTGCCAAGCACAGGCATTCCAGCCCCAAAGCTCTGCATATAGGTCTTGTCCAATATCAACATGTCATCTTGCAGATGATAGACTTCTTGCCAGTACTGTTTTTCGACCGAATGCCGCCATTTTAGGGTGAATTCATTAGGCAGCAGGCATTGCATTTGCTGGTTTTCACTGCTGAGCAGTACGGCAGGCACAGGGCTAAGCATGGTGCAAAAAATCGCCACAACCACGCTGATTATCATGATTGTAGCGATTGCGAGAGCCGACTTATACATCAGGTTTATTTTTGCTCGGTTTCGGCTTTTTGCTCGGCTGCTACTGACGTTTCAGTAGCTGATGTGCTTGCTGCTGCTTCGGCGGTTGCTGGAGCTGCTGTACCAGCCATTTCATCATAGTAGCGTTTTGCCCCTGCGTGTAGCGGTGCAACCAAACCCTGCTGAGCATTGGCAAGAGTGATATCAGCTGCCGCTTGGTGAGCATTTTGTAGGTTTGGCAAGCTCTCAAACAGGTTTTTGGTGAGTAGATACACATCATCTTCGCTTAGGTCTTGACGCACGACCAAGGCGTTCAAAATCGCAGCGGTAGGCACGTCAGCGGTGTTGCTGTATGTGCCAGCTGGGATATTCATGGGGATAAAGTAGCTTTTTGTCTTGGCAATCTCGGTCAATTTATCCGCAGGAATGCTGACCATCTGTAGTTTAAAGCCTTGCTCCAGCTCCATCAGTGATGAATTTGGCAAGCCACTGGTCAAGAACGCTGCGTCCAGTTTGCCCGATTTTAGTCCATCGGCAGCTTCGGCATAGCCCAGATAGTCCACTTTGATGTCGTTATAAGTGATACCAAAACCTTCTAGCAAGGCACGTGTGGCGACTTCCACGCCAGAGCCTTGTGCACCCACGGCGATACGCTTGCCACGCAAATCTTCGATACTCTGCACGCCTGACGCTTGTGATGCGACGATTTGCACATAGTTGGGATATAGGCTGGCGACTTGGGCGACACTGCTAAGCGGTGCTTTAAAGTTGCCTGTGCCATTCACCGCTTCGCTTAGTGCGTCGCTCATGACGAATGCCATCTCAAGTTTCTTTTGCTCAAGTAGGTTTAGGTTTTCGACAGACGCCCCTGTGGTTTGGGTTTTGGCATTCACGCCAAACTTGGCGGCGTAGCTTTCGGCAAGGGCTGTACCGATGATGTTATAAGGGCCAGACGCACCGCCTGTACCGATGGTTACAAATTTGGTCTGTAGCTTGTCGCTGCTGGCGGTACTGGCAGTGGCTGCGGTATCGGCAGGCTTATCGCCCCCACAAGCGGCGAGTAGGGCAGTGCCACCAATCAAGCAGGCGAGTGCAAGGGCATTAAAACGTTTCATAATCATATCCTTTTTTAAAGTGGCTAATAACGGTTTGTCGTTAAGATTGCTGCTAAGGTTTATTACCAAGATTGTTGCTAAGAGTTTTTTATAGTCAATTAAAATTGCAATGATACTTCGTTGCCAGCTCCCTTATGTACTACTTGTACACGGCGGTTGCTGTCGCCTTGTCTCATTTTTATTTTAATCGACTATACTAATAACGGTTTAATTTAATGCGTGGCAATTCCATTAACCGCCATCTCATTATCAAGAAAAGTACCATCACACAAAAAGTACTGTTGTGCAATAAGATACAATAAATCTGTAAGATAGTACAGCAAAAATTCATCAAATCGTCATAAATCTAGGGGTTGTCCACCTTTTATCGAGCTATCGAGCAAGGTTATTGCTGGCATTGTTGTCGGCTGGGTTTTTTGGCAGCTCTCTTTTAGCAGGTTTTTTAGCCGGTCTCTTTGATAAGTCTGTTCATGACATCAAGGGCAGCTTGCTCTTTATGCTGCTGGTCGGCAAGTTGTTTTTTGGTGCTTTGCAGTTCGTCGTATAGCTCAAGGCAGTACAGTACGAGCAGTTCTTCGTTATTGGGCGTTTTGCCACGCACGTTACGGCGTATGCCTTTTAGTGCGTCGTTGATGGCATTGGCAGAGTGGGTGAGATTGCTCACTTCATCGATGGGGCAGTTGATACGATAGGCAGAGCCAATAATGTTGATGTCCACTTTTTTGATGGCAGGCGGCGTGTTGTCTTTGGTGGCTTGTGTGCTGGACGTGGCATTACCTGTTTGAATGCTTGTTTGCGTGGCTAAAATGGTGCTGGCGTGTTCGGTGATGACGGTTTTTTTTGGCGTGTTGTGTGGGGTGCTATTTGGGGTGGTGGGGGTTGGCTGTGCGTTAGTTTGCGTGTTGGCTGGTATGTTAGTTTGCGTGTTGGCTTGTGCAGTTGTAGACGCAGAAATGCTGCTACCGACAGCTTGAGCTGTGGGGGGTGTTGTGGGTTTTCTGTTGTGGGCGGCAAACTGCATGGCAGCACGAAGTTTTTCATTCTTGATATTGTCATTCATGAGAGTTCCTTGGGTTGTATTTTTGTGAAAATAAAATTATGGTCGATTAAAATAGAAATAAGACAAGGCGACAGCGTCTGCCGTGTAGCCGTAGCGTGGCTGAACCCACGTTTATTGGTGGGGGAACAAAGTACTCTACGAACAATCACGAATGGATATGTATCGGTTTTATTTTAATCGACTATACTATCTACAAGTAATGGGAAAATAAAAATCGATACATTCCCATTCATATTTATCGCTAAGGTGGCAGCCACTGATAAACACGAGCTTATGCCATAACACTACAATTGATAATCATCTAACGATTGAATGGCAAAGCACTGGCGTGTATTACAAATCACCGCCGACACCGTTCGCTGTGTTGGCTTGCCTTGTGATGTGTGTGAACGCCTATCATGTGCCGCTGTTGTCGATACGAGTGAGCCAATTTTGGATAACGGCGACATGCTCTATAGCGATGATGTTTTTTTCTTTGAGTTCGTGAACCTTGTCGGTGAGCTTGGCATTTTCGTGGGTGAGTTCGGTTAGGCGTGCTTGTAGTTCACCGTGGTTTTGGGCGTAGTTGTCCAGTTCGGTTTGGCTGTCGTCCAGTTGGCGAGTGAGCGTCTCAATGGTTTGTTTGTACTGTTCTTCGTAGTTGGGTCGATTTTTGAGATTGGCAAGTTCGGTCGCCGTTACATGGTATTGCTTGCGTAGGGCGGCAATATTGGTCTCTAGGGTATGCAGTTTGTCAAGTAATGAGCTGTTCATGGGTGTATTCTTCGTGGTTATAATCATAAAAACTCCCAAAATAATACCATTAAACCCCCACAAAATAAACGCACAACACAAAAAATTATCATAAAATTTATAATAAATCCACGCCAAGGCTTGTGATTTGGGGATTTGGGCTTATTAAGAGAAGAGTTTTTGGCGTGTTGCCATAAAAAATAAGGGTGATGTAATGAATGATGATTTATCAGGTTTTAACGATTGGTCGCAAGCATTTGCCGAATGGCAAGATGTGTCAATCAGTGAGCTGCACGGTATAATGACGGCGTTGATGACGGTATGCACACCGCCCGATGGCGATGGCTGGCGACTGCTGTTGTCCGAGCTTAGTTTTGCCGAGCCTAGCGATGACGCACTTACGCTATTGACCGAATATGCCGAAGACACAAGCCATATGCTAAGCGACAATGAAGACGCTTATGAATTTGCACCGCTTGTGCCAGATGATGAGCATGAGCTTACCGAACGACTGTTCGCACTCAAAGATTGGGCAGGCGGATTTTTGACAGGGGTGGGCGTGGCAGAATTGAACTTCAATAAGGACGAAGGGGAGCTATTGACCGACCTTGCCAAGATTGCAGGCATGGCGGTAGAGACCGAAGAGCAGGCGGCGGACAATGCACTGTTGGACGCTGATGAGCTTGCTGAAATGTCTGATGAGATGTCTGATGAATGGCTTGACGACACCGACAGCGATGAACAGCAAGCAGCCGCCGAAGAAGAGTATCTACAGCTGTACGAATTTGCACGCATGTTGCCAGTCAGTCTCAACCGCAAAAACCGCAAATCCATCAAAGACTTATCCATCATCAAAGGCTTGTCGCCAGAACGTCTGACTGCTCAAGAAATCAAAACAACAGCGACCAAGCCCACAAAAAGCATCACCGCAGAAAGTCAAACCCTGCCCCCTGTGTTGGACGTGATGAAAAAGCAGTGA
>JAUNUB010000103.1 GCA_030538375.1 Moraxella sp.
ACACTCTCCAAACTTGGCTCGCTTGATGAGTTTTTTCGGGCGATGGAACCCGAAGAAATGGCGGATTTTATCACCGATACGGTGGATAAAAATCTTGATAGTCTCATCGATGAGATTATGCAAGAGCGGCATAGCACACTTTGGCGTTCTTTGCCTTATGCCATTAAGCGGCGTATTTATGCACATGTACACACCCAGTTGCCAGAAGTAATGAAATCGATGGTGCTGGATTTGACTTATAATGTCGAAAATCTTGTCGATATGCGGCAGATGATTGTCAATCGCATGGAGCGAGACCGCAAATTGATGGTAGATATGTTTTTGCGTGTGGGCAAAAAAGAAATTAACTTTATTTGGAAAATCAGTGCGGTCATTGGTTTTGGTTTTGGTTTGGTGCAGATGGTATTGTTTTATATTATTCCGCAGCATTGGACCGTACCATTTTTTGCGACCATTTGGGGAGCATTAACCAATTGGATTGCGATATGGATGGTGTTTAATCCTGTCGAGCCAAAATTTGTCTATTTTATACGTTTATTTTGTTATCAAAATCATCATAACAAACGCCAAATAAAATTCATGTTGCCACATATCCATCGTTATGCGTGGCAAGGTGGATTTATGAAACGCCAAGAAGAAGTCTCTAGCGTTTTTGCCGAAATTGTCGTCAAGGAATTGGTAACGCTTGAAAATATCATGCAAGAAATGATGTATGGCTTGCACGCCGATAAAACTCGTGAATTGATGAAATCTCATTTGTATGAAATGCTGGATTCGCCTGTGGTGTCCACGACGCTCAAAATGGGCATGGGGCAAAAACAAATGGACGATTTTAAAGATACGATTTTGGATAAATCGATAGACGCAACCATGATACCTATGCGAGACCCAAAATTAAATACTTCAAGAGCTTCTAAAATCTTTGGCTTATTTGAAAGTCGCATTCGAGCATTAACACCGCATGAATTCCAAAACTTATTACGCCCAGCATTCAAAGAAGATGAAATGACTTTGGTGGTATTGGGTGGTATTACAGGATTTGCCGCAGGTTGGCTGCATTTGGTGTTGGTGTTTTTTTGATAATGATTGATATAGTCAATTAAAATTGCAATGATACTGCGTTGCCAACTCCCTTATGTACTACTTGTACACCACGGTCGCTGTCGCCTTGTCTCATTTTTATTTTAATCGACTATAGATGAGCAAAATAAAAAACCAATACTTAAAAAGTATTGGTTTTTTTAATTTAGACTTTCGTTTTTGTGTGATTATTAAGTAGACAAGTTAAGAAAATTTTAAAAAAGCGGAATAAATTTTACCGTCTTTGTAACTTGCTTTGTAACTTGTTTTTAAAAGATGATTGGTGGGATTATTTTGAAGTATTATAGTCGATTAAAATAAAAATGAGACAAGGCGACAGCGACCGCCGTGTACAAGTAGTACATAAGGGAGCTGGCAACGCAGTATTATTGCAATTTTAATCGACTATAAAATAAAACAAGCGTCTATAAATAATATTAAATTATCAATACAGAATAATAAAACATAAAGGCAAACCTATGGTTTTGCTATACCTATAAAAATCGCTTGATTTGCTTTCATCAAATATTCATATGGTAATTTTGTTACGTTTGCTATACAATACGCCGTTTGAAGTGTTTTTGGATTGTTCGTTATGCTGATTACAGAACTGGGTTATTTTGCATTGCTCTTGGCTTTTATGCTGGCTATCTTGCAGATGGTGTTGCCGACGCTTGGGATTTTGGGCAACCGCATTCAGTGGCAAAGGCTCGCCCCAAGCCTTGCGATGGCTCAGTTTTTGGCGATGGCGGTGTCTTTTTTTGGTTTGATGGCAGGGTTTTTGGGCAATGACTTTACGCTGACTTATGTTGCCAGTCATTCTAATACCTTGCTACCGTGGTATTACAAGCTGTCGGCGACATGGGGCGGACATGAAGGCTCGCTGCTGCTCTGGATGATGATTATGGCGGCGTGGTGTGCGTTGGTGGCGGTGTTTAGCCGTGGCTTGCCGCTGGATATGCGTGCCAGAGTGCTGGCGATATTGGGCGGTGTGCAGACGATGATGCTTGCCATGCTGATATTCACATCATCACCATTTAATCGCACTTTGCCGAATATCCCTGTTGATGGTACGGATTTAAATCCATTATTGCAAGACGTGGGTTTGATATTTCACCCGCCAATGTTGTATATGGGCTATGTGGGGTTGGCAGTGCCATTTGCCTTTTGTATGGCGGCGTTGTGGGCAGGGCGGCTGGACGCTGTGTGGACACGCTGGAGCAGACCGTGGACGCTGACGGCTTGGGCGTTTTTGACCTTGGGGATTGCCTTGGGTTCGTGGTGGGCGTACTATGAGCTGGGCTGGGGCGGCTGGTGGTTTTGGGACCCTGTCGAAAATGCGTCCTTGATGCCGTGGCTTGCCAGTACCGCACTGCTGCACTCTTTGGCAACCACCGAAAAGCGTGGCGTGTTCAAGGCATGGACGATTATGCTGGCGATTTTTGCCTTTGCCTTGAGCCTTTTGGGGACGTTTTTGGTGCGTTCTGGGGTGATTACATCGGTGCATTCGTTTGCCGCTGACCCCACTCGTGGTACGGCGATTTTGACGATTTTGGGAGCGGTGATTGGCGGTGGCTTGCTGATGTTTGCCTTGCGTGGCTGGCGATTGACCGTAGAGAGCCATTACGAGCTAAAATCTCGTGAGACGTTTTTGGTGATTAATAATATTATTTTGTTGATTGCAACCTTGGTGGTACTGCTTGGCACGCTGTATCCGATTATTGCCGATGCCTTTAAGCTGGGGCAGGTATCGGTGGGTGCACCGTATTTTAACGCCTTGTTTGTGCCTTTAACGTGGCTGCTCTTGGTAATGATGGGCGTAGGGGCGACCATTCGCTGGAAAAAAGACACACGCCCCATGCTCAAGCAAGCCTTGATTTTAATGGTGAGCAGCGGCGTGCTGGGGCTTATCATCATGTACATCATGACGACACTCACCCAAGGCACACGCCTTGAAATGGCGATATGGGTAACGGCGGCGTTGTCGGTGTGGGTGCTTGGTTTTATTGGGCTGGATATGCGTGATAAAATGAAGCACGGCAAGGGCTGGCAAGGCAAACTTAGCAAGCTGGGGCTAAGCTACATCGGTATGCAGCTGGCACATGTGGGGGTGTTGATTGTGGCGATGGGCGTGGCTGGGGTAAGCTATCTGCATATCGAAAAAGACGTTGCCATGAAAGTGGGTGAACAGACTACGGTGCAGGGCTATGAATTTTATTTGCAAGATTTTGAAGACATTATCGGCAGCAACTTTGACGCAACCCAAGCCACGGTATTGGTCAAAAAAGACGGTGAGCTAGTGAGCACCTTATACCCTGAAAAACGCAACTACATCATCTCGATGATGCCGATGACCGAAGTGGGACTGCGAGCGAACCTATGGCAAGACATCTATGTGGCACTGGGCGACCCTATTATTGACACGGACAATGCCGATAATGAAACATGGGCGGTGCGTATCTACATCAAGCCAATGGTGCGTTGGCTGTGGTTTGGTTCGCTGGTGATGGCGTTGGGGGCGTTGATAACGTTATTTGATAAGCGTTATCGCAAAGCTAAAGTACAAACGGCAGTGCCAACATTAAGCCATACCAATACCCACGCCACCACAACAGCGGAGTAACTGATGAAAAAATCTTCTCAAAAATGGCTGTTTATCGTGCCTTTGCTGGTGTTCGCAGGCTTGATTGTCATGCTGTTTGTGCGTCAAGGCAGTGTACAACAAGCTGGCACGAGCGATATTATCAATACCAAGGCAAGCAACCGTGCTGTGCCGACATTCAACCTGCCGTTGCTGTCCGATACCACTCGCATGATGAGCAACAGCGACCTACCAAAAGAGCCGTTTATTCTGAATGTATGGGGTTCGTGGTGTCCGACTTGTTTTGTGGAACACCCATTTCTCATGCAGTTGTATGATGAAGGCGTGCCGATGGTTGGTGTGAATTACAAGGACGAATTGGCGGACGCACTGGGTTATCTGAATAAGTATAAAGACCCATTTGTGTACTCGGTGCAGGATTATAAGGGCAATTTGGCACTGGATTTGGGGCTGACAGGTGCACCAGAGAGTTTTATCGTGGACAAAAATGGCATGATACGCCTGCATATCGTGGGCGAGTTGCATGAGCAAAATTATACCGCACAAGTCAAGCCGTGTATGATGGCGTTGGCAGATGATGGGGTTGATAAAGCAGCTAAGTCGGCTGCGTGTGGGGGCAAGTGATGAAAAAAATTGCATTGGGCGTGCTGCTAAGCGTGATGATATCAAGCGTGGCATTGGCGGCGATTGATGTACTAGAATTTGACAGCCCACAACAAGAAGCCCAGTACCGTGGACTGATTGCGGATTTTCGTTGTCCCACTTGCCAAAACCAAAACCTAGCAGGTTCGGACGCACCCATCGCCCAAGATTTAAAACAAAAAACCTACGAGATGGTCAAAGATGGGCGTACCGACAGCGAGATTCGTGCCTTTATGTTTGAGCGGTATGGCGACTTTATCAGCTACAAGCCGCCTGTGCGTCCGTCTACTTGGATTTTGTGGTTTTTTCCGCCGATTTTGCTCGTGATGTTGATTGTGGGTTGGTTGTATCGCAGTCGCAAGCCTAAGGCGATGGGGCAAGATGAAGTGAGTGTGCTAAGCGACAGCGATGAAGCACGCATTGCCAAGATACTTGCCAAGCATGGGGCGAATACCAATGCCAGCAATGTTGATAGTCAAGGAGATAAGCAATGACCCCTACGATTATGTTATTTTTGAGCTTGGCGGTGCTGTTGGCGGTGTTAATGGCAGTGGTGGTGATTGTGCCGTGGCTAAAAGGACGAGCAACTACAGACAATCAGCTGATGGCACTGAATGTACAAGTGTTCGGTGAGCGACTTGCCGAGCTAGAAGCGGACAAACAAGCTCGTGTGATAGACAACACGCATTATGACGCACAAGTGATTGAACTCAAAAAACAACTCTTGGCAGCCGCACAAGCGCATGAAGGCTATGCCCCAGCGTCTGTGAAAAGTCGTGCCATTGTCATCGTGTGGGTGGTGCTTTTGGCACTGATGGCGTACTTTTTGGCAGGCGACCGCACGCCAGTATTTAAGCTGTGGGCAGGCAATGACAGTGTGGGACAAGTGGCGGACGACTTATTGACTGGTAGGATTGATATGCCACCAGAGTGGGCGACGGCAGACAGTGCGGCACTCATCTCCGCCATGCAGGTGAATGTCCATCATAATGCCCATGACCCCAATCGCTGGATGCGTCTGTCTGAGCTGTTTATGTCGCTAGAAGCCGCACCGCAAGCCATCGAAGCCTTATCTCGTGCTTATCGTCTTGAGCCTGACAATCAAGAGATTGCCAGCACTTATGCACAGATTAGTTTTTTTACCAATGATGGTAGGCTGGACGCCACGTCTCGCAGCGTACTACAAAAACTGCTCACGCAAAACCCCAATCACGAAGGGGCACAAATGCTGATGGCAATGGGTGAGACACGTGCAGGCAACTTTGAGCAAGCACAAGGCTGGGTATCACGTTTACGCTCGTTGATTGCTGCCAAATCAGGCAATCACAGTACCGCCTTGGCAAGTCTTGATGAGATGAGTGCCACCATCAATAATCAAGCCGCCGCCCAAGCCAGTGGCGTGCAGATTGTGGTACAGGTGGATAATGCCATGCTCTCACAAGTGAATGCCGAAGACGTGCTGTTCGTGAGTGTGGCAGATGTGGCGGGCGGGCCGCCGTATGCAGCCGTGCGTGTGCCTGTGAGTGAGCTTAAAAACGGACAATTGACCCTGTCCTTGAGTGATAACAACGCCATGTTGCCAGAACGTACCATCAGTGCTGCTAGAAATCAAGGCGTGCAACTTGCGGTAAATGCTCGTATCAGCAAATCAGGCACAGCAAATAGCCAAGCAGACGACTTATCCGCCAACCCTGTACTGCTGTCAAAAACCCAAAATCAAGCCACTATCATCATTAATCAGCGTGTACCATGATGACAAATTGAATATTGAGTAACAAAAAACTTGTAAAATTGCTTATCCTATGTAATTTTGCGTGTTGAATACTTAATGAATACTCAGCACGCCCTAAGGTGACTGGTGAGTTTTTTGGCTGAATTTTGACAAAAATAGGGTAAAATTAGCTCAAAATTAGCTTGCAGGATTGTTGCTTGTGTTTTATAGTGTGAATGGGTTTTTTGAGATTTTTTTATTTTAAGGAAATGTTATGCTTCGTATTATTTTACTTGGGCCACCCGGTGCAGGCAAAGGCACACAAGCCCAGCTGATTGCCAAAGAATTCAATATTCCACAGATTTCGACAGGGGATATGTTGCGTGCAGCGATTAAAAATGGCACAGAGCTTGGTAAACTTGCCAAAAGCGTGATGGACAAAGGTGGCTTGGTGTCTGATGAGCTGATTATCGACTTGGTCAAAGAGCGTATCAGTGAGTCTGATTGTGCCAATGGTTGTATTTTTGATGGTGTGCCACGCACCATTGCTCAAGCCCAAGCCTTTAGTGATGGCGGCATTAAGATTGATTATGTGATTGAGATTAGCGTGCCCGATGATGAGATTGTCAGTCGTCTGTCGGGTCGCCGTAGCCACCCAGCGTCGGGGCGTGTGTATCATGTGGTGTACAATCCGCCCAAGGCAGCAGGTGTTGATGACGAAACAGGTGAGCCATTGGTGCAGCGTCCTGACGATGTCGAAGCGGTGATTCGTGAGCGTCTGTGGACTTACCATGCTCAAACCGCTGCTTTGATTGACCATTATCAAGGCGTTGCCAAATCTGGCGATGACGCACCCAGCTATCATCAATTTGACGGCACGCAAGCCATTGATGATATCAAAGCACAGGTGTTTGCGGTATTAAAAGGTTGAGTTTGTTTGTGGGTAAGAATATCCGTGCCAGCCAGTTTTTTAGGGCGTGCCATCTTTGGATACGCCCTAAAAGCTGCCTGTATTTCGTTGTTGCCGCAAAAAGCAAGATTTAGTCATTTTTTGCACAAAACCGCAAACATCGTTGTACAATCAATCCAAATAAAGCGGTATAATGGAAAGCAGTGCAATGAAAAACAGTGTAATAAATTACCAACAGCCCCTAATATATATTTAAAAAATACAGCTATTTTTAAAATTTATCATCATTGCCAAGGTGATAGTTTTGCTTTACAATTTGGGCGTTTTTATCGTTCGTGCCGTTTGTGATGATGGGCATTCATGATTGCATGATTGCTAGTACCTAGGCATTGCAATAGTAGCGGCTTTATTTTGTGGTATTATAGGGTCTGCCAACAATTCATCACGCCAAACAATTAATAAGTTTGAAGTTTATGGTAAATACACGGCTTTTGTGCTAAAAATGGCTAAATCTTGTCTTTCATCGTCAAAAACTTGTTTGATAGAATAACTATCAAACCTGCGTTTTTTTCTTGAAAGAACTGCGATTTATCTCATTTTTATCTACAAAG
>JAUNUB010000104.1:0-2304 GCA_030538375.1 Moraxella sp.
GCAAAACTACACCTTAGACGCACGTGTCAAAGCGGACGCAATCTCGGCAAGCAGCGGCGGAATGTCGTATTTGTCGGTGATGACTTCTATTAATACGAGCTTGTCCCTTGTGTGATTGGCGGTGGCTAGGGCAGTTTTTAGGGTAGCTGGGGTTGCAGCTTGTAAGGTCAAGCAATTGTCCGCTGTCGCCCCAAAGGCAAAGGGCAGTTGTTGCCAGTTGCAGGTAGGAATGTCATTATAGGGCTGATTTTCACCATGAATGGCACGCTCCACCGTGTAGCCGTCATTATTAATGAGAATGATGACTGGGTTTAATCGCTCTCGTATCATCACCGCCAGCTCTTGAATGGTCAGCAAAGCAGAGCCATCACCAATGAGCAGTACCGCACGCTTGTCAGGCGACGCAATCCCAGCCCCTAGGCACGCAGGCAAGGTGTAGCCAATCGACCCCCACATCGGCTGTCCGTAGCTGGTTACGCCTTCTGGCAGACGCACATCACTGATACCAAAATACGATGTCCCTTGGTCGGCAAACACCACGTTACGCCCATCAAAGCTGGCAGCGATGATGTGCCATAGGTCGTCTTGGCGAAGTGGTGCGTCATCATCGCCTTGCTGGGCGTGATTATCCACTTGTCCTACAAGGGGTTTTGGTATGATATTGATACCGCTGGTCATGACTTCGTGCAGGGCTTGCAGTGCGTCCTTGAGTGCGATGGGAGCGAATATTTGTTCGCCAATGCTAGTGCGTTCGTAGTGCAACTCGACAACACGAGACTGGTCGATATTTTGGCTAAAGCCTGCGGTGGTGGTGTCGGTATAGTTGACACCGATTTTGATTAAGCATTCGGCATTTTCGACCACGTCTTTAACCACAGGGCGAGAAGCCACGCCTGCATAAGTGCCTGCCCATTGGGGGCTGTGTTCTGGCAATAGGCTCTTGCCCCATGACAGCGTGGTGTAGGGGATTTGGGTATCGCTTGCCAAGGCACGTACTTTGTCTTGCAGTCCCAAGCGATGTACCATCAAATCCGCCATTAGGCTGGTGGTTTTGTTCGGCAAAAATTCATGCAAGGTGGCTTTAAAATCTTGCAAGGCGGCTTGACTGGTGATGGTGTCGCTTGCGTTAATAAGTGGCGTAGTGGGCGGATAAATAGGTAAGCGAGCCACATCAGGCGACAACATCAGATAGCCGGGGCGATGTTCACGCAGTATCATACGAATGACACGGTCTATCTCAGAAGCGGCGTTATCGGCACTGATTTTGGCACTGGCGATGGTTACATAGTTCGCCATCTCCATAAAGTGTGTAAACACGCCATCACCCAAAGTGTGATGAATGCGGTGTTTGCTGTCTTGGAGCTTGGTGGACGGTGCACCCACGATGTGCAGCACAGGGGCAAATTCGGCATAAGAGCCTGCCGTGGCATTAATCGCAGACAGCTCACCCACCCCAAACGTGGTAACAAAGGCGGCAAAACCACGCTCACGAGCATAGCCATCAGCGGCATAGCCTGCGTTTAGTTCATTGGCATTGCCAATCCAGCGTAACTTGTCAGATGCGATGACATTGTCCAAAAAGGGCAGATTAAAATCCCCCGGCACACCAAAAATCTCGGTTGCCCCCGCTTCATAAATCCTGTCAAACAGATAATCGGCAATGGTGTAAGGTTGTGCAGAGCGAGATTGTGGAGAGTTCATAAAATCGTCCTTGATTGAAAGAGTAAAAGTAAGGCGTTAAAGGTATGGTTGGCTGAAATAGCATGACAAACCGTCATCATCTATGCCGTATAGTTATACCATATATTCCATTGTTTGATAAGTGGCAGATGAAAATATTTTTTGGGGTGGGTGCAGATGGTGCAAATTCTCACCAAAAAATTGCTAAAATTTGTTAAAATAGGCAAATTTCCACCACGACCACCCACTCATGCGACCACCCAAAAATAATCTCACCCTTGCCGAGCGTATCCATGTCATCATCGAAGGTACGGACACTCGTGCAGGCAAGTTTTTTGACATTGTGCTCTTGGTTGCCATTGGCTGCAGTGTATTGATTGTTATGTTAGATAGCGTGCTGTATTTGCGATTGCAGTACGGACAGTTGTTTGTTGTGGCGGAGTGGTTTTTTACGGTGCTGTTTACCATTGAATATGCGTTACGGCTGTACTCCGCTCCCAATCGCAAGGGCTATGTGTTTAGCTTTTTTGGTGTGGTGGATTTACTGGCATTGTTACCCAGTTATCTAAGCTGGTTTTTTGTGGGTACACAGTATCTGCTGGTGGTGCGGATTTTGCGGATTTT
>JAUNUB010000104.1:2314-7506 GCA_030538375.1 Moraxella sp.
TCCGTGTGTTCAAGCTCAAGTCTTATATGCAGCAGGCAGGGTTTTTGGCGGCGGCATTTCGTACCAGTCAGCATAAAATCACCGTATTTTTCTTATCCCTGCTGCTACTCGTTACCATCTTTGGGGCGGTGCTGTATGTGGTCGAAGGCCCTGAAAATGGCTTTACCAGCATTCCGCTGTCTATCTATTGGGCGGTAGTAACGCTCACCACGGTAGGCTATGGCGACATCTCCCCAAAAACGCCCATCGGACAAGCAATTGCGACCTTGGTGATGATGACAGGTTACTCCATCATCGCTGTGCCGACAGGGATTTTTACCGCCGAACTTACTCGTACCATGCGACCGCAACTGCACCCCATCACCTGCCCCAAATGCGGCAAATTCGGACACGCCACCAACGCCAAATTCTGCGACCGCTGTGGACATGATTTGCATGTTTAGTTTGAGTGTTGATTTGTTGTACCAATCCAAAAAAGCCAGTGAAGATAACTGGCTTTTTTGGTATTGATTTATCGTGCGTGTAATGGCTGGCTTGTAATTTTGTAGTTTATTATAGTCAATTAAAATTGCAATGATACTACGTTACCAATGTCCTTATGTGCTACTTCGGACGTTGTCGCTTTGTCTCATTTTTATTTTAATCGACTATAATTTTTGTAACTTACTCCATTACAATACCCTTGAATTACAAGAACCTTTGAACTACAAAACTCTGTTCTTTTTTAACAATACCAACACCGCCCCATTGCCACCGTCTTTGGCAGGGGCAGAAGCGAACGCCATGACTTCGTCTATCTGCCTTAGCCAGCCATTGACGCAGGTTTTTATGATAGCGTCATTGCCTTTGCCATGCACGATTTTGATGACAGTTTCGCCGTTTTTGCTGGCATTGCTGATGATTTTGGTTACCGCAAGCCTTGCGTCTTCAATGCTAGAGCCGTGCAAATCCACTGCATCATACCAACGCAATTTGCCTTGTTTTAACTGTTCAAAGACTTTGTTTTGTAAGGTAGGGTGCTTATAGCTTAGCATGGCTTCACTGGCGACAGGATTTAGCAGGGCTTGCATGTCGGATAGGCTGTGCGAGTTTTCATCAATCACACCTTCGGCATTGGCACGGCGAAATAGGGCGGTAGGGTCGTCTTTGGCTTTTTGGCTGGTGTTGTGGTGGGTGTTTTGTTTGATGGGGGCAACACCTGCCATCGCCTGCATAAACAGCACTTTGTCTTCATCAATGCCATCGTGATTAAAGCGTTTGACTTGGCTACTCACTTGTTTTTGGCTGGGTAGCGGTGTGGGTGTGGTAGGTTTTTCGCTATTGCCTGCTTCATCACCTTTGCTTTGGCTTAAACCTTTGATGGCTTGTTGCATGTCTTTGGATAATAGGTCTTTAAAAGATGGATTGTTCATAATAATAGATGTGTATAAAAATAGATTAAAATCAATCGGTTATAGTCTTTTAAATTCAATTTAGTACATCGTCAAACTCACTCGCTGTACTACTTGTACTATCTTCGCTCGTTTTCCTTGCCCTAAAATGAATTTATTTGACTATAAAATTAACAAAAAGATGTATTGCTAAAAATACATCTTTTTTGTGGTTGGCTATGATTGGCGTGTTAAAATCAAACCCCACGACCTGCCAAGCTGTCTTTTACCATGGCACGGAACTCTTGCAAGGTAGCAACCGTAGCGTCCCAATCAAGACAGCCATCTGTTACCGATTTGCCATATTCTAGTTGGCTCAAATCTTTAGGAATATCTTGACGACCGCCTTTTAGATGGCTTTCAATCATCAGACCGATGATGGATTGATTGCCATTTTGGATTTGGTTTGCGACATTTTTGATAACCATCGGCTGCAAATAAGGGTCTTTGCCAGAGTTGGCATGGCTTGCGTCTATCATGATTTTGCCATTGGTTTTGCCTTTGGCGAGTTCGTTCTCGGCTTCACGCACGGCGGTTTCGTCATAGTTGGGCTTGCCATTGCCCCCACGCAGCACAACGTGGGCGTATTGGTTGCCCTTGGATTTGATGATACACACTTGTCCATCTGATGATAACCCAAGAAAGCTGTGTCCTGATTGCACCGCCTGCATGGCATTGACCGCCACAGTCATACTGCCGTCTGTACCGTTTTTAAAACCGACAGGGCAAGACAAGCCAGAGCTCATCTCACGGTGCGTCTGTGATTCGGTGGTGCGTGCCCCAATGGCAGACCAGCTGATAAGGTCTTGCATGTATTGTGGGCTATTGGGGTCTAGGGCTTCGGTGGCACAGGGTAGACCTTTTTCGTTTAACTCAAGCAGCAATTGGCGAGCCTTACGCAGACCTTTTTTGATGTCAAAGCTGTCGTTCATGTCAGGGTCATTAATCATGCCTTTCCAGCCTGTGGTGGTGCGTGGTTTTTCGAAGTACACACGCATGACGATAAGCAGGGTATCCTTGACTTCTTCGGCAAAGACGGCGAGCTTGTCTGCATATTCGTGAGCGGCGGTGGTGTCATGAATGGAGCAAGGTCCTACCACGACCAAAATTCGCTTGTCCTTGCCGTCCAAGATGTCTTGAATCTGCTCACGCCCCGATTTAACCGTGGCAAGTGCTTTGTCCGATAAGGGGAATTCGCTTTTGAGTTGATTGGGGGTAATCAGCGGAATAAATTGTTCAATGTTCACGTCATCAATGTCTTTATGGTGTGTTTGGCTCATAATACTCTCTTTGGCTGTGGCTATTTGCATATAGTCTTTTAAATTCACTTTAATACGTCAATACGTCAATACGTCGTCAAACTCGCTTGTAAGTACTACTTGTACTATCTGCTACTGGTTTTCCTTGTCTTAAAGTGAATTTATTTGACTAAAATAAAACTTGTGCAATAAAACAATGGTTCTCAAAACCTACATTATGCGGTGATTTGCCAAATTTTACAAGTCCAATCGTAGTATTTTTGCAAAAAAATTTCATTGTGTGAGTGATTGTAATTGCCTAATTGCTCTTAAATGCAATACTGCACCATTTTTTTATAAAAACCAATCCAACTACATCAACCCAGCTCACCACCTATGATAAGTACTGTTGATAAGTCCAAAATTTTGGCACACAAAATGGATTGTGTGGGTGCGTTTTTTGGGGTGATGTGCTATTATACAAGGTATTTTTTGACCGATAATAAGACCCAGCACCCTATGACAACACCCACTTATCAAGAGATTTTGACCTGCGTGCATGATGACTTTATGATTATGGATAAGCAGGTTTTTGGCAGTCTAAATTCCAAAGTTCAGCTCATTATGAAGGTCTCAGAACACGTTATCAATGCAGGGGGCAAGCGTATGCGTCCTTTGATTACGCTGTTGACCGCACGCATGATTGATGACAGACCGCACACGCAAGCGATGGAGTTGGCGGCAATCACCGAAATGCTGCACACCGCCACACTGGTGCATGATGATGTGATTGATGAATCTGGCATGAGACGTGGCAGACCAACCGCCAACGCCACTTGGAATAATGCCACGGCGGTATTGGTGGGGGATTATTTGATTGCACGCTCCTTTAATCTTTTGGTGGGTTTTGATAATATGCAATTATTAAAACTATTTAGTGATGGCACATGCGATATTGCCGAAGGCGAAGTATTACAATTACAACATCAGCATAATATCGAGACGACCGAAAATGATTACTTACAAATCATCGATGGCAAAACTTCACGGCTATTTATGATGGCGACCAAAGGGGCGGCGTTATTACTGGGTAAAGAAAGTTTATTAACGCCTTTATCGGATTTTGGGCAGCATTTTGGTAATGCGTTTCAGATGATAGATGATGTGCTGGATTTTATGGGCGATAGTACGATGATGGGCAAAAACTTGGGCGACGACCTAGCAGAAGGCAAACCCACATTACCGATTATAAAAACCCTAGAAATCCTAAAAAATACCGATACAGATAACTACGAAAAACTGCGTATCGCTGTGCAAACTGGCAAAACTGATAATGCCAATGAATTAATCGGCTTGGTAGAAAGCTCTGGAGCATTGGATTATTGCAAAACTCGTGCCTTACAAGAAACCAAATTGGCACAGCACGCCTTAACCAAGCTGCCCGATAATCGCTATCGCACGGCATTATATCAATTAACCGAATTGGCAAGTGCGCGTTTGGTATAAAAATTTGATATTTTGAGATAAAGAGAAGTTTGTGAGTTTTTTAATCTTTGCAATTATTGCCAGTGTGTGCGTGTCGATATTCTTAAAAATGGTTCGTGGCTATCAATGGGATATTGCTCAAGCCATCTTGGTGAATTATACGACCGCCTTGTGCTTGTGCTTTTGGTTATTAAAGCCCGATTTTTCAAAAGGCGTGATGACAACAGGGCAAGGGCTTGGCATTGTGATGGCGTTGGGGCTGTTATTACCGAGCGTGTTTATCATCATGGCAAAGGCGGTGCAGATTGCAGGCATTGTCAAATCAGACGCAGCTCAAAGACTGGCATTGTTTTTGCCGATTTTGGCGGCGTTTGTGTTGTTTGGTGAGATGATTACATTGCCAAAGGTGCTTGGTGTGTTATTGGCATTTGTGGCTTTGATTTGTTTGGTGTATAAACCGAGTGATGATAATGAAGACAATATCACAGAGAATGATATTACTCAGATAAAAAATATTAACAACAATCAGCGAGTTTTGTTATTTAATCATGTCAAATTAAATCAAGAACTTTCTCAAACTCATGCCAGTGCATTGATATTATTGGGCGTGTGGTTGGGTTATGGGGTGATTGATATTTTGTTCAAACAAATGTCTAAGCAAGGCAATGCTTTTAGCGGTACTTTGTTTATCTCATTTGGCTTGGCATGGTGTGTGATGTTGATATATTTGTTAATAAACAAAACTAAGTGGCATGGCAAATCTTTAATAAGTGGTATACTATTAGGTGTGTTGAATTTTTTTAATATTTTATTTTATATCAAAGCTCATCAAAGTTTTAAAGATGACCCAACCTTGGTATTTGCTGGTATGAATATCGGCGTGATTAGTCTTGGGGCGGTGGTGGGATTAATAATATTCAAAGAAAAACTAACCAAAATTAATCTAATTGGCATTGTAATTGGTATGATTGCGATAGGGTGTTTGTTTTATTTGGATAAGTTGTTAATAATGTAATATTTGGCTTGATGACAAAATAAC
>JAUNUB010000005.1 GCA_030538375.1 Moraxella sp.
CACAAAAGCCGTGCGTTTACCACAAATTTCAAACTTAATTGTTTGGCGTGATGAATTGTCGGCAGACCCTAGTATTTTCATCAGAATTAGCGTATAATTTTCCCCCAAATATCCAAAGGATATTTCCCTTGTGTGAACGAATATTCTGTACAGCCTAGTGCAATCCGCAGTACCCAATCAAGAATAGCACTGCAAAAATAGCACCGAGAGAAAAGCGACCAGAATTCACACAATTTTTTTATCATTATCAAGTGAAAATATTATGAACTATCAATTATTTACGTCAGAATCCGTGAGTGAAGGACACCCTGACAAAATGGCTGACCAAATCTCTGATGCGATTTTGGATACCATTTTAACCCAAGACAAAGACGCTCGAGTGGCGTGCGAGACATTGGTAAAAACAGGGGCAGTGGTTCTAGCAGGTGAGATTAGCACACACGCCGATGTTGATATTGAAGCGGTGGTGCGTGCCACGGTGAACAAAATCGGTTATAACCATTCGGATTTGGGCTTTGATGGCTCTAGCTGTGCGGTGATTAATATGCTCGGCAAACAGTCGCCAGAGATTGCTCAAGGTGTGGATAGACAGCACCCAGAAGACCAAGGGGCAGGCGACCAAGGTCTGATGTTTGGTTATGCCACGCTTGAGACAGATGTACTCATGCCTGCACCCATTGATCTGTCGCACCGCTTGATGGAGCGTCAAGCCAGCCTGCGTAAAGACGGCACATTGCCATGGTTACGCCCCGACGCCAAGGCACAAGTGAGCTTACGCTATGATGAAGCTCACCGCCCTATCGCCATTGACGCACTGGTGCTGTCCACTCAGCATGACCCAGAGATTAGCCAGCAAGACTTGCACGAGGCGGTCATGGAAGAGATTATCAAAAAGACCATTCCTGCCGACCTGCTACACGCAGGCACAAAATACCACATCAACCCCACAGGTAAATTCGTCATCGGTGGCCCTGTGGGAGACGCAGGTCTGACAGGACGCAAAATTATCGTAGATACCTATGGCGGCATGGCTCGTCATGGCGGCGGTGCATTCAGCGGCAAAGACCCCAGCAAAGTGGACAGAAGTGCCGCCTATGCAGGACGCTATGTCGCCAAAAACATCGTGGCGGCAGGGCTTGCCGAGCGTGTAGAAGTGCAAGTCAGCTACGCCATTGGGGTGGCAGAACCGACTTCCATCTCGGTGAACACTTTTGATACTGGCAAGGTGAGCAATGACGAAATCATTCGCCTAATTCGCACGCATTTTGACCTGCGTCCTTATGGCATTACTCGCATGTTGGATTTATTGCAACCCATGTATGCAATCACCGCAAGTTATGGGCATTTTGGACGTACTGGCACGGATAATGCCTTTACTTGGGAAAAAACCGACAAGGCGGCAGCATTAAAAGCCGACGCAGGATTGTAACCATTCTTCCATTTAGCTTTATCCATTCAATTTTATTCATGAAAAAATTAGGCACGAATTGTTCAGCTTAGCAATTCGTGCATTTTTCATTCATATCCATATTTTTATAAGGGCAATACCATGACCGACACCACTCAAAACATCAATCAAGAAATGCAAGACAACACCGCCAAACTCACCGAAGACATGAACGCTTTTTTTGCCAGAGCCGATGAAGTCATCACCCTTGCCAATCGTCAGATGAATCCAAAAGCCCATGCAGGACAAGTGGCAGCTTCTCTTACTTATGCGGCGGCTCGTTTTGCAGTGAGTGCGGCGACAGTTGGTTTTGTCAAAGGCAGTGATTTCGCCAAAGAAAAAGATGACATCATCGCATTTTATACCAAGCAATACCAACAAATGCTTAGTGATAATATCGACAATTATGCCGAAAATTTTGAGCAGTATACCAATACAAAATAGCATGGTATAAAGTACAATACCTTTTTTAGAATATAACCCAACGAGCAAAATAAACGCCGCTAGTGCAAGCACATATAATAGCTACACTTGGCGAACCGAAATGGGCTAGTGTGCGTATTTTTGAAAAAGGTATTAAAAAATATATTGGATTGACAAGCTGCTTATTGTCCCAAAAAATACAGCCCCATCGCCACCGCATTATTTAGCATATGTAAAATAATCGCAAGCGTCAAAGAACCTGCCACACGCACATAAGCAAAAATCAATGCCAGCACAAAAATAAGCGTCATGCCATACCAATTATACTGCAAATGTATCCCAGCAAATAACAAACCACTGATAACACTCGCCAACCACACGCCCCATCGCCACTTGTGTAGTGCGTCTGCAAACATACCAAAAATCAAGCCACGAAATACCACTTCTTCATAAATCGGTGCGGCAATCACCGCTCCCATCATCATCAGCACTACGGACAAACTAGACGCATTCGTCATGATGTCGTCCATGAATGTCATGGGATTTTGGTTAAGCACTCGGCTTAAAATTTCACTAACTACGTTAAAAATAATCAGTGCCACCACACCTTGCACCAAAACCGTCCTACTAAATCCGTGCCAACCTAAAAACTGCTTTGCACGCCTACCATCACCAAACTTACGATAACTTATCCCCCACACAAGAGCGGTCGCAATCACCCCCACAAAAATCACAGACAGCCCAAGCACACGCCCATCTACCGAGCCATTCGCCAAAAGTGTCGAAAAATCACCGTCATACCACAGCTGTGCAAACCAATAGATACCAAGCGTATTAAGCACCAAAAATGCCACAAGCATAGCAATAACGGTCAATCCAATACTGGACAGTAGCGTAAATTTGCCAAAGCCAAAACGACTGCGAATATCAAGCGATGTCATAACTGCTCCAAAAGTGTGTCAAGCACCATTTGTGCGGTACTTTGTGGGTGTTCAAGTGGAAACATGTGCGTGCCATTGTGGTATTTTATGGGAATACCTAACTGTTTGTTCGCCAAACGATACGAACCAATCTCATCAAAATAACTGTCCTTGCCTGCGAGAATGCAGACTGGTTTTGGCAGTTTTGGCGTGTGATACCAGTAAGTCATCGGAATGGTGCGAAATATCGCCACTTCAACAGACTTGGCAATGGTAAGACTGACCGTGCCATCAGCATTGTCCTTAAAGCCGTGCTTGATATACGCCCCAAAACATTGCTCATCAAAGGGCTTGAACAACCCCTTGTGCCGCAAATTATCATAGGCGGCTTGACGGCTCACAAAGCTGTCTTTGCGGTGTTTGGATTTGCCAGCAGGCGACATTTTGTCAATGACACGATGATGAAATGCTGGAATTTTATCCAGCTGCTTGGCAACAAACCAGCCAAAACTTCGCCGCCCCATGAGTAGTGATGGGTCTAGCAGCACCGCCGCCCTAACATGACGCACATTACCATACATCGCTTGTAGGGTCGTCATCGCTCCCACCGAATGCCCTACCGCCACAAGCATGTCCACGCCATGCTTATCACAGGCATCTTGAATGCTGTCCGACACCTGATGTGTCAGCCCACGCCAATTGTCATCAATCGGATAACGATAATCCGTGCCAAAAAAATCAATCCGCTCAACACTAAACACCTGCTCCCATATCGCAAATAATGGCTCATAGCTAGGCGATGGCACACCATTGGCATGCACAAAATGCAGCACTGGCTTGCCTGTCAGTTTGGATTTGGGCAAACCATCAAAAGCATTGGTATTCATAGATTCTTCCTTGACAATTGGATATAGTCGATTAAAATAAAAATAAGAAAAATTGCAATTTTAATTGACTATAAATGGGGTAACATGCAAAAAAGGCGGTTGATTTAACCACCTAATTTTAACACATGTTCGAACAAATACACGTCTTAGCGTAATTTTACCGCTTCTTCATTGGCAGATTGCAACACATTCTCACCAAAGCTCGCACCGACACCTTTGCCTACTTGCACGCCAAAGCGGTCAAGCAATTTTTGCATGGGGTCTTGTGGGGTGTAGTTCACGGCTGTCTCAAGTGCCAGCGATTTTTTGAGTGTGCTGACGCTACCTGCTTTGTCTGCCAGCCCCAATTCTATCGCCTGCTTGCCAGACCAAAACAACCCTGTAAAGAGTTTGTTCGCTTCTGGGTCTTTGAGCTTGTCCCCACGCCCTTCGACCACAGCGTCAATAAAGTTTTGGTGAATGATAGCCATCATGTTATCGATGTACGCACGTTCATCAGCGGTCATAGGGCGGCTCATCGACAGAATATCTTTGTACTCGCCTGATGTCATGGTATTGTCCTTGACACCGACTTTGTCCATCAGCCCTTCGATATTATAGCTGCTCATAATCACACCGATAGAACCCACCAAACTCGATGGATTGACCCAAATCTCATCTGCCGAAGCTGCGATATAATACGCCCCAGACGCACCCATGTCGCCAATCACCGCATAGAGTTTTTTGTCGGGATATTCTTTACGCAGCTCCATTGCCGTCTGCCAAATCTCGTCCGACTGCACAGGCGAACCCCCCGGAGAGTTGATATTCAAAGCAACCGCCTTGGCATTGTCATTCTCAAATGCGTCCGTCAAGGCACGGCTGATGTCAATGCTATTGACAGGGCTGTCGCTGGCAATCACCCCTTGCACATCAATCACCGCCAAATGCGGCTCAGTAATCTGCAACGCCCTACCTGTCTTGTCCACAGGGCTGCACCCACGCCCTAGACTTACCACGATGAACAACAAATACAAAAAAGTCAAAATCTTAAAAAACACACTCCAACGCCTAGCTTTGCGTTGTTCGTCTATCGTAGCAAGCAGTGTTTTTTCTAGCAGTCGCCATTCTTGACCGCTTTTTGGTGGGGGTAATTGACCATCATTGTTTGATGAGTGGTTTTGTTCGGGTTGTTTGTTGGGGTTTGGTGGCCAAGCCATAATATAATCCTGTCAAAAAAATAAGGTGTGTCTATCTTGAATGCACTCACCTTTGGTATTGCAAGTTAAAGAACGAGATAAATTTCTGTTAAGTAAATCCCTAGGGTCTGTCCATTTATTACTTTTGTGGCAAAAATTGTAAGTTTTAAAAAAGCAAAAAATTGTAAGTTTTTCAAAAAAGTTGTAGAGTAATACTATAATATCACTGAAGGTTTTATTAAGCAAAACAAGATTTAGCCATTTTTTGCACAAAGCACAACTGCCAAGAAAGATACCAAGACAGATACCAAAGTTGTTGCAAATCAAAGCTCACTTAATATGCGTCATATCAGTACGCTCCAGTTTTTAAATAAAAAACCCTTGAACAAAAAACACGCAAGACTTCTTGGTTTGTAGAATTTTGTATAATAATCAACACAGCTTATAATAAGGCAAAATCCTGCAAAATCAAGCAGTTTATTGCCTTAAATCATCGTAAGCGATATTGTACTTAGGCAAAATCACGATGTCATCAGTAGTGTCAAATGCACGAGGTGTCTTACCAATCCACAGCTCTACCTGTGGCACGGCGGTCTTTTCTGCTTGGCAAATCATCTGCCACAGTCGCCACTGCTTATCATCACGCACGCCATTGATTAGCACACTTTTTACCCTATCTGCACCAACAGACACCCCTATCTCCACCTGTAGCAATACGCTACAGTCGTGCATTTTGTCATTTGGTAACTGTTGCCAGCCTGTCAATACACTGATGGACAGACCATCGCCTAGCCACTGCCTATCCGTATTGCACACACGGGGAATGAGCTTGCCACGCCTGCCTATATTCGACCCTGCTTGCCAGTATTCATAAATAGGCATAGCAAGACTTAGTCCGCCTGCGGTATCTGCCAATCTGTCATCAGGCTGCTGCACAATCACGCCTGTCAGTATATCAATGCCATGCTTTTTAAGGGCGTAGAGCAGTTCATCTGTCAAGACCGCTGCATTCAATCGCCTGCTGCCATCACTTAGCACCAGCCATGCCTGCTGGTTGGCATAAATCAGCACCGCATTGACTTCTTGGCTGTTTGGCAAGCGTACAAGCTGGGGCGTACCAGTATTTTTGATTTGCAAAAAAACAAGCAGGCACAGGCACATCATTGGCAAACTGGCATATCTGGGCATTACTTTAACCATCATAAATGGCAGCAGTGCAAACATTGCCAAGACCGCCATACCAACACCCATCGGCATAATCAGCCACGCCTGTCCCTGCATAAGTTTGAGTATCTCTAGCACATCATTCACCCAAGCCAATAGCCCAGACACACCGCCCCAAAGCAAGGCACTGACACTGGGCAACCAAGCAAACAACACGCCAGCCAACAGATTAAGCGGCACAATCACCCAGCCAAACAGCCCCACCGCTGCTATATTGGTAAAAAACCCAAGCAAAGACACCTTGCCAAATATTAACATCGTAATCGGCAACATCGCCACAAACAGCCACGCCTGCAATCGCACCAATGCTATCAGCTTATCATGCCACATCTTGCCTGTGTCCGCTGTCTCATAGTGCAGCAATAGTGCCACCGCCACAAAGGACAGCCAAAATCCCGCCTGCCACAGCACATATGGGTCAAGCCATGCTATAGCCAAACCAACCACCACCAAGATACGAAAACTCGCCCTATCAAACAACAAATACCGAGCCAGTCCCACCGCCACGAGCATGTAAACTGTACGCACCGCAGGCACATCAAAGCCAGTAAACAGTGCATAAATCAGCGACACTCCCACCATCGTAAGCCAGCGAAGTTGCCAGCGTGGTAAATAGCGATACAGCTTTAATCCATATCTATCAAGCGTCCACGTCAAACCGCCCGCCACCAACAATGCCAAAAATAATACGTGCGTGCCTGAAATTGCCAGCAAATGCGACATACCAGCAAACTGATACAAATCCTTGCTTTGCTTATCAATAAGCGACCTATCCCCTGTCAGTAAGCTAAGGGTAATTGCGTCTGCCTGCTGTTCGGCATAAGGTTTGCTCTGCCAGTCCATCAAAAAATGCTGACGATACTCGTACCTAAGCCGCTGCAATCGAATAAGCAGATTTGGCTTAATGGCATTAATACTCTGTTCATCAATGGTCAACACCTTGGCAGTGGCGTGAATGTGCCGTCCCATCAGCCAGCGATAACTGTCAAAGCCCACCACGTCTCGTGCTGGACGTACTGCCGTCAGCTCAAGCTCCATACGTACACGTGTACCAGCCGACAACGCATTCAATTGCGATAAGCTGTTTTTGGCATTAGGATAAGCCGACAGCAGCACCGTTAATTCTGCTGGCAAGGCTGTATTGTTGGCAGGTTTATGAGCCTTGGCTCGTGCTTCATGATATATAGGATTGGGGTGTTTGCTATTTGTTCGGCTACCAATGGGCGTTATATCTGTCAGCACCGCTTTTTGTCGATACGCTGTGCCGCCAATTTCATCATAAACACTGTCGCTAATCTCATCAATATGCACCACTGCACTCACTCGCATACTGTGGCTGGGTAAGGCTTGTGTCTGCACATAATGATAGCTCATTACTCGCAGTCCTGCTACCGCCAGCATTGCCATCAACACAATAGATATTGTTATATAAATCAAATAGTTATGATAACTTCTTGCCATTTTTGACAGTAGTGAGAGCCTATAAATTACCAAAGACAGCACCGCCATCGACACTGTCGTGGCATACATCACATACGCTGGCACATCAGCCCCAAAGTCCACCACAAAAAATGGCAGTACACCAAGCACTGCCATCATCACCACGAATATCAGAACCGCTCCAATCCAAAACATCATATCTCAACCAAAGCACCTATTGTTACTATCTTTTACTGCTATTTTTTGGTTCACCATCACTTATCCCATGCTATGTAAAACCGCACGCACCAACGCCAAATCATCGGCATGAGTGAGCTTGATATTACTGCGGCTGCCTTGTACCACCGCCACAGGCAAGCCCATTTGTTCAAAGCCTGACGCTTCATCGGTAATATCTACCTTGATTAAGCTGTCCAAATAAACGAACAATTCGAGCAATTTACCCACTCGAAACACTTGCGGTGTTTGGGCTTGCCACAGCTTATCTCTTGACACCGTGCGGACAATCTCATTGCCGCACACTTGTTTTA
Organism: Moraxella sp.; assembly: GCA_030538375.1. Lineage (GTDB taxonomy): Bacteria > Pseudomonadota > Gammaproteobacteria > Pseudomonadales > Moraxellaceae > Moraxella. Next base: position 8,050 of record JAUNUB010000005.1, read on the forward strand.
GGGTGTCTGCCACAGGCACTGCCAAAATCGCCCCAGTCTTATGAGTCTTAGCACGCTCAATCACCGCCAACAAATCATCAGCACACAGACAAGGGCGTGCTGCGTCATGAATGGCGATTAGGTCATTGTCTTCGGCGTATGCGGCGATTGCCAGCACCCCTTGCTTGACCGATTGCCAACGCTCTATGCCGCCCATCACGATGTTTGGCTTGGTCATCGCACCAAAAAAACACTCATCAATCCACGCATCGTCTTTGGCAACTACCAGCGTATAGCTGTCTACCAGCTCACAAGCCAAAGCCCCCAAGCTATGCTCTAGGATTGTCTTGCCATCAATCTGCATATACTGCTTGGGCTTATCCGCCCCAAAGCGACTGCCTTTGCCAGCTGCCACCACCAAGGCATGTACTTTTTGCGTCATGGCGTTTCATCGGCGATTAAGGGGTCGATGACTTCCACGGCATCTGCCACGTCATCATTGCGTGGCGTATTGCCATATATTACAGGAGCGGTAGAGACTTGTACAAAGGTTTCGCCAGATTTTATCAGCCCTAGGTTCAAGCGTGCGTGTTCTTCGGTAGCGGTCAATCCCGATTTTAAATCCCTAATGTCCGCTGCCAAGGTGCTGTTTTTGCGTTCCTGCAATTCATTCATAGACAGCTGCCTGTCAAGTTCCGCTGTCAGTGCGTCAATCGCCCCACGTCCATTTTCGCCATGCCAATAATTATTCTGCAAGGCAATCAGCACCAATATCGCAAAAACCAATAAGCACAAACGCCCAAACCCACTGTGATTTTGCACAGTGGGTTTTTCTGTTACTTCTTCTACCGCTTTGGGTGTATCGCCGCTCATGCTATCCACGCAAGCCAATGAATTCAGCACGTCCACGGAAACTTGCCGTTACTTGTTGCTCGATACGCAGCAGTTGGTTGTATTTTGCCACACGGTCGCTACGGCACAGCGAACCTGTCTTGATTTGCCCTGCCGCTGTACCCACCGCCAAATCCGCAATGGTTGCGTCTTCGGTTTCGCCAGAACGATGGCTAATTACTGTAGCATAACCATTTGCTTTGGCAAGATAAATTGCGTCTAATGTTTCGGACAATGTGCCAATTTGGTTAAACTTAATCAAAATCGCATTGGCGATATGCTTATCAATACCTTCTTGCAGAATTTTTGGATTGGTAACAAATAGGTCATCACCCACCAATTGCACCTTGTCGCCCAAGATTTTGGTTAAGTACGCCCAGCCGTCCCAATCGCTCTCGTCCAGACCATCTTCGATAGAGATGATGGGGTATTGACGTGCTAATGACGCAAGATAATCACTAAAGCCTTGACTGTTAAAGGCTTTATTACCTTCACCTGCGAGGATATATTGTCCATCATGATAAAATTCTGACGCCGCACAGTCCAATGCCAAATAGATGTCTTGCCCTGTTTTGTAGCCAGCTTTTTCAATCGCCTGCATGATGACGGTAATCGCTTCTTCATTAGAACGCAGATTGGGTGCAAAACCCCCTTCATCGCCCACAGCGGTATTTAGCCCTTGGGACTTAAGCACAGATTTTAAACTATGAAAAATCTCTGTACCTGCTCGCAGACTTTCAGAGAAACTCGTAAAGCCCACAGGCTCAATCATAAATTCTTGAATATCCACGGTATTGTCCGCATGAGCACCACCATTTAGGATATTCATCATCGGCACAGGCATAGACAACGAAGTCTGCCCACGCAGATTGGCAATGTATTGATGTAGCGGAAGTTTTTGGGCGACAGCTGCCGCTTTTGCAGCCGCCAATGACACAGCAAGCGTTGCATTCGCCCCGAGATTGCCCTTGTTATCCGTGCCATCAAGCTCAATCAAAGTATTGTCCAGTTCTTGCTGGTTTAGCACCGATTTATCAAGCAATGCTTGGCGTATTTGGCTGTTTACATTGGTAACGGCTTTTTTTACCCCTTTGCCCAGATAGCGTTCATCACCATCACGCAGCTCCAACGCTTCACGAGAGCCAGTCGAAGCACCGCTTGGGGCAGCAGCACGCCCAAGCGTCCCATCTGCCAAAATCACATCGGCTTCGATGGTTGGATTGCCACGAGAATCCAAAATCTCACGAGCAACCACATCTTTAATCTCAATCGCACTGTGGGTATCTTCAGCGTACATAGTTTATTCCTTCTACAAAAAATCAAGTGAAAATCAAATCAAAAAACCAACAACAAAACGGTACTCAAAACACTTCTTACAAAATCAATGCGTATCTAGCGTGTCAAAGCCTTTTACCAAGTCGTCTAATGCTTTTAATTGACCCAAGAACGCTTCAAGCTGGCTCAATCTTAAAGCACAAGGACCATCGCATTTGGCAACATCAGGGTCGGGGTGCGCTTCTAAGAACAATCCTGCCAAGCCTGTCGCCATGCCTGCCTTGGCAAGGGTGGTGATTTGATGGCGGCGACCCCCTGCACTATCGGCACGTGCCCCGGGTTCTTGCAGAGCATGTGTTACATCAAAGAACACAGGCACATTCATCGCCTTCATGGTATCAAAGCCCAGCATATCCACCACAAGATTGTTATAACCAAATGCCGAACCACGTTCACACAATATCACCTTGTCGTTGCCTGCTTCTAGGCATTTGTTGATGATATGACGCATTTCGTGTGGGGCTAAAAATTGGGCTTTTTTGACGTTGATAATCGCCCCAGTTTTTGCCATCGCTGCCACAAGGTCGGTCTGACGGCTCAAAAATGCAGGCAACTGAATGATGTCCGCCACTTCAGCAACTGGGGCGGCTTGGTAAGGCTCATGCACATCGGTGATGATGGGCGTGCCAAACTTTTCTTTGATGTCATTTAACCACGTCAAGCCTTGCTCTAGCCCCGGCCCACGGTAGGAGCTTAGGCTGGAGCGATTGGCTTTATCAAAACTGGCTTTGAAGACATAGCCAATGTTTAGTTTTTGACAAATATCCACATAACTCTTGGCAATCTCGAACGCCAATTCACGGCTTTCGAGTACATTCATACCGCCAAACAGCACAAAGGGCTTGTCATTGGCAATGCTGATATTGCCTTGCAAAGTACTGTTTAGATTGATGGTTGATAAAGCGTTCATAATTATCCGTGATTATCCGTTAAAGCTGTTTGCAAATTATCCAAAAATACCATTCATTAAAGACCAAAGTGTGTCCTAGACCCTAGACCTAAATTCTGACCTAGGCTTTGCCATCAATCGCCGCCTTGATAAAGCCGTTAAATAGCGGATGCCCGCCCCTTGGCGAGCTGGTGAATTCTGGGTGATATTGCACCGCCACAAACCATGGGTGATTGTCCAGCTCCACCGTCTCCACCAAATGTTGCTTGGTAGAATAGCCAGAGACTTTCATGCCAGCGGCTTCTAGTGGCTCGATGTAGCGATTGTTCATCTCATAGCGATGACGATGACGCTCATAGATGGTGTGATTGCCATAGATTTTGGCGATTTTGCTGCCTGCCACCAACTCGGCTTCTTGCTTACCAAGTCGCATTGTACCGCCCAAATCACTGGTGTCGCTACGCACTTGCAAATCCCCTTTTTCGTCAAACCATTCGGTAATCAGAGCAATGATAGGATTGTCAGTTTTGCGGTCAAACTCGGTCGAGTTGGCGGATAGATTTAGCACATTGCGAGCGAACTCAATCACCGCCAGCTGCATGCCCAAGCAAATGCCCAAAAATGGTTTGCTTTGTGTGCGTGCGTATTCAATGGCTTTCATTTTGCCCAATGTGCCACGTTCGCCAAAGCCCCCCGGCACCAAAATCGCATGGGCAGTCTCTAGGCGAGCCATTAAGCTGTCATCTGTTTCTAGCTGTTCGGAATCCACATAGTCAATCTTTATCTTGACTTTATGCACAATGCCAGCGTGCAGCAAGGCTTCATTTACCGACTTATAAGCGTCTGGCAATTCGACATATTTGCCCACCATGGCGACCGTGATGGTGTCGGTGCTGTTCAGCAAGCCGTCAATCACTGCGTCCCAGTCGGACAAATCCGCTTTGGGTGCAGTAATATCAAATCGCTCCACAATCAAATCGTCCAAATCCTGCTCAAACAAACGTCTTGGAATCTGATAGATACTCTTGGCATCTTCGCACAGAATGACCGCACGAGATTCTACGTTGGTGAATGAAGCGATTTTTTGGCGATTGTCTTCTGAGATAGGTTGTTCCGAGCGGCAAATCAGCACATCAGGCTGCAAGCCAATGGAGCGTAATTCTTTGACAGAATGCTGTGTGGGCTTGGTCTTGGACTCGCCTGCACTGGCAATATACGGCACAAGCGTTAGGTGCATAAGCATGGCACGCTTTACCCCCAGCTCCACCTGCATTTGGCGTACCGCTTCCATAAATGGCAAGCTCTCGATATCGCCCACCGTGCCACCAATCTCAATAATGGCAATGTCCGAGCCTTGTCCGCTTTCGTAAATCTTGCGTTTAATCTCATCGGTGATGTGCGGAATCACCTGTACCGTACCGCCCAAATAATCGCCACGACGCTCCTTGGCAAGCACCGTCTGATAAATACGTCCACTCGTGAAGTTGTTGGCACGGCTCATCTTGCTGTGGCGTAAAAATCTCTCATAATAACCCAAATCAAGGTCGGTCTCTGCCCCATCTTCGGTAACAAAAACTTCACCATGCTGCAGCGGACTCATCGTGCCGGGGTCAACGTTGATATAAGGGTCCATCTTAGTCAGCGTAACTTTAAGTCCACGAGCTTCTAGCACAGCAGCGATACTGGCAGCAGCAATCCCCTTGCCTAAGGACGACACCACGCCCCCTGTTACAAAGATAAATTTGGTAGAATCGGTAGAATTTTTCATCAAAATTTCCTTTGTGGTTGAAACCCCTTCCTTTAGGAAGGTATAATACATTCTTGGTGGGGGCGTAACCCCTTCTAAGTCAAGGCAATTGTTCTGTGAGTTGTTTTGTGAACAGTTGCTTTGTGAATTGAAACATAATTATCATCGCATGACTGGTAAAGTGGAATTTTACTAAACTTTGACAAAAAAATATAGGGGCAAAATCAACCAAGGGCAAATTTTGGCAAAAAACCTGCATAAACGCCCAAAAAACGCTTTTTGCAGTCAAATAAATTCACTTTAGGACAAGGAAAACGAACGCAGATAACATAAGCAGTATTTTAAGCAGTACTTACAAGTGAGTTTGATGACATATTGAAGTGAATTTAAGAGATCGTACAACTTGAAATTACCCACACAAACCCCATTACTTCAGACAATTGTTTCTTTTTATAAATGGTGATGATATGGGCGTGGTTGTTGGCATTGCTTTGGTGTGGTTTATCATAGAAATGCTTATTTGGTATTTGATTGGACGCAGCTTTGATGGCGGTGGCTGGCTGGTGTTTGCTTGGTTTGTGGCAGCGGCATTTATTGGTATCACGCTCATCAAACGCACTGCCAGCACCCTAAACCCCATGGCACAGCAGATGAAATCAGGGGTTATTCCCAATCCTGCCAATCAACCCCAAGAAAGCACCCTCACAAAATCCATCGCCACAGGGGTGGCAGGCTTGCTACTCTTGTTGCCGGGGCTATTAAGCGATGTGTTGGCACTGCTGCTGCTATTGCCGTTTGTCCAAAAGACACTCACCGCCAAAGCCAAAAACTACGCCATGAACAATCAAGACAAAATGATGGCGATGATGGCTCGTCAAATGGGGGGCAATTCACCCTTTGGCAATATGGGTGGCAGGGGCGGACAAGGGGGCAATCCTTTTGGTGCGAATTCACCCTTTGGCGGTTCGCCTTTTGGTGGTGGCTCACCTTTTGGCAGTGGCACAACGGTTGACGGACAAGCCAAAACCATACAAAAAGACGCTAAACGTATCAAGTCAGCGAATGATGATTGAATAAATAAGGGGATACAGTAGATTAGCTACCCCCCAACTTACACTTCAACAACCTTTACACAAACAATCATTAATGTTAAGATTCCAATAGTAGTTAACTTTATCTAAAATCCGAGTAAATTTACCATGAATTCACCATCTTTTTTTCCTATGGTGCAAATTATTGGCATAAACAGCCGATTATTCAGTAAATGGTTAAATATCTACCCATTAGCCATTGCTCTAGGTGGTATTTCTGGCACTCAAGTGATTGCTCAAACGCCCAATCTTGAACAAATTGCCAATGATCAAATCCAATTGCAACAACAACGAGAAGCCACTCACAATCAAGCACTAATCCCAACCCCGAATGTAAAAATCGACACAAATACACGGATTGAATACACTGTCGTCAGCCATATAGATGACAACACCCCCTATTTTACCATTCATCAAATTGGCTACACTACCTTAACTGCTGAAGCCTTAAAAGATGTGCATACCTTTGACTTTGCCCTAGTCCCTGCCACGCATGGCAGCAGCTCTTTGATTGGTCAATGTCTGGGCATCAGCCAAATCAACCAGCTCGTCTTTGACACCCAAAACCGCATTATTGCCCAAGGCTACGCCACCACCCGAGTTGTCATCACCAACCAAAACCTAAAAAGCGGTACTTTATTGCTCACCCTGATTCCAAGTTATCTAGATAGCATAAAAGCGGATACCAGTCAAAGCAAAGTGCCTGTATATGTCGATCATACAGGTATCCCTGCCAACTTTGCTTCAGCTCTACCCTTAAAATCTGGTGAGCTGTTAAATATCCATCACTTAGAGACCGGACTTGAGAATCTAAAACGAGTACCCACTGCCGACGCTAACTTTTCGATTAGCCCCAGTAGCCGTCATCAAGACCCAGGATACAGTGACGTACTCATCAAATATGGCCAATCTAAAAAACTACGGGTCGGTATTGATATTGATGACTCAGGCACCAAAGCCACAGGCAAATACCAAGGCAATATCACCTTAAGCTTGGACAATCCGAGCCATCATAATGATTTATTATACCTGTAAAAACATCAACCGTACGAGATTATCTTGTTTTCTATCGCAGTCATCACATAATCCAAGGTTTGTGGCTGATTGTCTTTGAGTGTGTTTAGGGTATGCGTAACCGCCAAAGCATGGCTATTGGGCAAGCGTGTATAGCTGTCAAAAGTCGCTATCACAAACTCATCGCCATGCAAGTCCACACTCACCAAATGCTTGCTCGTATTTTTGTGCAACACACTCACATTGCCTGTGAACTGGCATTTTTTGGCTTCTTGCTGTATCAAGGTCTGTCTGTCGCCATCACTGTATACAGTTTGACTGTCTTTGGCGGTATTGGTGAATGACAGGTGCAGTGCCAGCGGAAAATCGTCCAGCACAATCACCGCCGTGCCTATGATTTTAACGTGCAGGGCAGGTTTAATCGCCCCATTTGGCAAGCCGAGTAAAGCACAGGCTTCGTTCGTTGTCATCTTGTCATTCATGCATTTTAACAAATCCACACTCAGTGGACATGCTTGTTTATCTTCATCGCTTAGGCGGTCGTAATGTGCCAAAAACATCGTTGGTAAATCTTTTTCGCACATTAACGTGCCAATCTTAACGTTATGCACACGAAACGGCAGCTCTTCGCCAAGCAATTCTTGTAATACAAATTTATTCATCATGGCAATTTTACTCCGCCTTAAACCATATCTTAAAAAATATTACACCAAAATCACAAAAACCCGCTTCCCAAAAAAAGCGGGTCTTTGCACAAACAGCACTCAAGATTTATAATAAGCTCTTCACAGCGTCAATCACCGCTTCGGTTGTGATACCAAAATGGACGAACAAATCCTTGGCTGGCGCGGATTCACCAAAGGTCGTCATGCCAATCACTTTGCCATCTAGCCCCACGAACTTATACCAATAATCCACAATGCCAGCTTCTACCGCCACACGGCAACGCACATCAGCAGGCAGCACGCTGTCAATGTACGTCTTATCCTGCTTAACAAAAATCTCGGCACATGGCATAGACACCACACGCACGCCCACACCGTCTTGGCTGAGTGCTTGATAAGCATTCATCGCAAGTTCCACTTCTGAGCCTGTGGCGATGATGATGGCTTGTAGCTTGCCTTGCTCGCTTGCCAGTACATAGCCGCCTTTGGCAATGTTGGCAATTTGCTCATCGCTGCGTGCTTGGAATGCCAAGTTTTGACGTGATAAAATCAGCGATGTAGGGGCATTGGCGGTCTGCAAGGCAATTTTCCATGCCACTGCTGTCTCTACCGTGTCGCATGGTCGCCATGTGTAGTGATTGGGTGTATTTCTTAGGCTTGCCACTTGTTCGACAGGTTGGTGCGTTGGACCGTCTTCGCCCAGCCCAATGGAGTCGTGCGTATAGACGTTAATCACACGCTGTTTCATGAGTGCCGACATGCGTACGGCGTTACGAGCGTACTCCATAAACATCAAAAACGTCGCCGTATAAGGAATAAATCCGCCGTGCAGTGCCACCCCATTGGCAATCGCTGTCATGCCAAATTCACGCACGCCATAATGCACATAGTTGCCATCGGCGTGATTTTGTATGCCTTTGGCTTGTTTCCATAGCGTTAAATTCGACCCTGCCAAATCTGCCGAACCGCCCAAAATCTCTGGCAACAATGGGGCAAATGCCGCAATGGTGTTTTGGCTTGCCTTTCGTGTGGCGATGGTTTCGGCTTTGTCGTTGCACGCTGCGATAAAGCTATTCGCTTGTGCTTCAAAATCACTTGGCAACTCGCCACTGATACGGCGAAGTAGCTCACGAGCTTCGGTCGGATATTTGCTCTCATAATCAGCAAATTGAGCTTGCCAATCACTCTCGGCTTTTGCCCCTTTGTCGGTTGCGTCCCACGCCTTATACACATCATCAGGTATGGCAAATGGCGTGCTGTCCGCCCAACCAAGCTCACGACGTGCCAAAGCAATCTCATCAACCCCAAGCGGTGCACCGTGGCAATCTTCTTTGCCTTGTTTGTTGGGTGAACCCAGTCCAATCACGGTTTTGCAGATGATAAGCGTTGGTTTTTTGGTCTCGGCTTTGGCGGTGATGGTTGCTTCACGAATGGCGGCTTGGTCATGCCCATCAACCTTTAGCACCTGCCAGCCATAGGCTTCAAAACGCTTGGCGGTATCATCACTAAACCAACCTTCAACTTCCCCATCAATCGAAATGCCATTGTCATCATAATACGCAATCAGCTTGCCAAGTCCCAATGTGCCCGCCAAAGAGCAGGCTTCGTGCGACACGCCTTCCATTAGGCAGCCATCACCCAAAAAACAATAGGTGTAATGATTGATAATCGCATTGTCCGCCTTGTTAAACTGAGCTGCCAAGGTTTTTTCCGCCAAAGCAAAGCCTACCGCATTGGCAATGCCTTGCCCCAATGGTCCTGTCGTGGTCTCAATACCGTCCGCATAGCCATGCTCTGGGTGTCCTGCGGTCTTTGAGTGCAATTTGCGAAATGCCTTCAAATCATCAATGGACAAATCATAACCACTCAAATGTAGCAAGGCATAAATCAGCATTGAGCCGTGTCCATTCGACAAGACAAAGCGGTCTCGGTTTGCCCATTTGGCGTTTTTTGGGTTGTGGGACAAAAATTCACGCCACAGTACTTCGGCAATGTCCGCCATACCCATCGGTGCACCAGGGTGTCCAGAGTTGGCGGCTTGCACGGCGTCCATCGCAAGGATACGAATGGCGTTGGCGTTGTGGCGTGTGTTTAGCGGAGTTGACATAGATAGTCCTACCTAAAATAATTATACAGTCAATTAAAATTGCAATGATACTTACGTTGCCGACATCCTTATGTACTATATAGTACTACTTCGGATGTTGTCGTCTTGTCTCATTTTTATTTTAATCAGCTATAATTGAAGAAATTGTTTAAAAAATGCTTGACATAATAGCAACAACGACAGCTATCAAGCGATAACGGTCAAACGACCCATATAAGGCTGCAATACCGCTGGAATGTTAATCGTGCCATCGGCATTTTGATGGTTTTCCATGATGGCAAGCAAAGTACGTCCCACCGCCAAGCCAGAACCATTCAAGGTATGCACAAGCTCCGTTGCCTTGCCGTCTTTGAGCCTTGCTCCCATGCGTCTGGCTTGAAAGTCGCCGCAGTTGGAGCAGCTCGAAATCTCACGGTAAGTGTCTTGACTGGGCAGCCACACTTCGATGTCATAAGTCTTGGTCGCCCCAAAACCCATATCACGAGTGCACAGAGTCATCACACGATACGGCAATTCTAGGGCTTGTAGAATATATTCTGCCTGTGCGGTCATTTCTTCTAACGCCTGCATAGAAGTCTCGGCACGCACCACTTGCACCATCTCAACTTTTTCGAATTGGTGCTGGCGTATCAAGCCACGCGTATCACGCCCTGCACTGCCTGCTTCGCTACGAAAACATGGGGTGTGTGCAGTAAGCTTAATCGGCAAATCATGGGGGCTTAATATCTCATCACGCACGGTATTGGTGAGCGGCACTTCGGACGTGGGAATTAAATAATAGTTGTCGCCAAGTTTAAACAAATCTTCTTCAAATTTTGGCAGCTGTCCTGTCCCACGCAAGCTGTCGCCATTGACGATATACGGCACATACATCTCAGTATAGCCGTATTTTTGGGTGTGAGTGTCCAGCATAAAGGCGATTAAGGCACGGTTTAATCTTGCTAAGCTGCCACGCAAGGTGCTAAAACGTGAGCCTGTTAATTTTGCCGCCACTGCAAAGTCAAGTAAGCCCAAACTCTCGCCTAGGTCGCTGTGGTCTTTAATTGCAAAATCAAAGCTACGTGGCACGCCCCATCTGCGTGTCTCAACGTTGTCTTCTTCGCCGTTGCCCACTGGCACATCATCGGCTGGCAGGTTAGGAATGGCAAGGCTTGCGTTCAAAATTTGCGTTTGCAATTCTTTTAATTCGCTCTCGGCAGATTTCATCGCATCGCTCACCGCTTCCATCTTGGCAAGCAATTCACTAGCGTCCGCTCCAGCACGTTTTAGCTCACCAATTTGTTTCGCCCCTGCGTTTTTTTGGGCTTGCAAGTCTTCGGTGGTTACCTGAATGGCTTTGCGTTTGCTCTCCATATCCTGCCAAAATGCGATATCCAATTCATAACCACGAGTAGCGAGCTTGGCTTGTAATTCTTGCAAATCGCCACGCAATAATTTTGGGTCTAGCATAATCCACCTAATGTATTATTAACTTAGATAAAAAGTCATATAAAAATTTATAAAATCAAAATCTGTCAAATGCCGCTATCATAGCAAAAAAGCACAAAAATTTCAGCTTGTTTTGTACTTTACGCCACAAGGTGTACAAAAAACATGATTTATGGTTTATTTTTGTGCAAGATTTAGGTAATATAGGGTCTGTTGACAATTCATCACGCCAAACCATTAAGTTTGAAATTTGTGGTAAACGCACGGCTTTTGTACTAAAAATAGCTAAATGTCAACAGACCCTATTCTTTTTATTTATTTCGCAGTGGATCAATGCCATGAGCCAGCCAAAAACCAGTACACCAAACAAAAACAGCAAAAGCAAAGCCCTGTATCCCTATACGTTGCAGCCCATTGCACTGAACATGACAGAAACAGAGTTCAAACAAGCACAGCTTGCCCTATTTGACAAAAGCGTCCAAAACTTTGGGCTAAAATCCGTAAAACCAAAAGAGTGGATTATTCTTGGTGCGGTTGCAGTGCTTGCCGTTGTTGGGCTGGTGTTTGTAAGTGGTTACTCCACCATCTTGTTTTGGCTAATGCTGATTGGCGTGGTACTGTATCTGCTATTGCGTACCTTGGGACTAAAATGGTACACCAAGCGTGAGTACGACAAGCAAGTGAGCGATACCAGCATTCCTGATGAATTAAACGAGCTAAGGCTTGGCGTGCAAGCTCATGGGCTGATTATGGCTATCCCCACCAAAACCACTCAAACAGCCAGCCATATGCGTGGTATGCAAATGCGTGCCGCTCCCATGCAGCAAGGCGTGATACCGTGGAGTGCCGTTACCAGCTGGGACGAAACTCGTGATTTTATTTTTATCATGTTTGATTTGCAAGGACAAAAAGGCAGTCAAATCATTCCAAAACGCCTAAAGAGCCAGCACTTCCCTATTGATACCGTAACCAAACACTTGCAAGAAGTCAAAGCACAAGGGCTGGATACTGGCACTGCCCTTATATAACAAATGATAATTGATTTTATTTGAAAATATATCGCCATTATTTAATTTTTTAAATAATCAATCATAACAGTTACAATAATTAATTTTGCTTATTAACCTAACTTTGTTATGATAAGCTCAATGGCAGATAACTGCTAATTTCTTTTATAATCAAATATAGTCAAATAAATTCATTTTAGGACGAGGAAAACGAGCGAATATAGTACAAGTAGTACTTACAAGCGAGTTTGACGATGTACTAAATTGAATTTAAAAGGCTATATCATTAAGCAAAAAAGGCAAACATCATGACACAGACCACTTCTATCGAAAAATTAAACGCCCTACTTTCTACCTACCACATCTTTTATGTCAATGTGCGTGGCTATCATTGGAATGTCAAGGGTGAGCATTTCTTTTCATTGCACGTCAAATTTGAAGAATTGTACACCGAGATTCAAACACAGATTGACGAGATTGCCGAACGTATCTTAACTTTGGGCGGTTCGCCATTACATGCTTATAGCGACTTTGCTGGTTTAAGCGGTGTTGCCGAGCATAAAAATGTCTTTGATGGGCGTGAATGCGTAGAAGGCGTGGTGAATGGTTTGACCAAAATCATCGCTGCACAAAAAGCACTGCTGGCACTCGCCGAAGAAACTGGCGACCAAGGCACAGCCGACCTTGTCTCAGGCTACAACAATATCCAAGAAAAACACATTTGGATGTACAAGGCGTTTTTGGGTTAATCGGCAAAATTTTTAGCCAGTCTACTTTTTACAAAAGCACTCCTTGGGGTGCTTTTTGGCGTTATTTCTTATTGATACAAACTTATGAATTTTCAACAGCTTATTAAGCACGCTCCCACCACTTTCATGCTTTTGGTGTTGATTGTAGGGTATTTTATTATCCAGTTTTTGATGGGAGTGAACATTGACAGCCCCAGTACACAAGACTTGGTGAAATATGGGGCGAATTTCTTGCCTTTTAGTCTTAATGATGAGCCATGGCGGTTATTAAGCAGTGGTTTTTTGCACATTGGGCTTATGCACCTGTTGTTTAATGGGTTTGCTTTGTATAATCATTTAAAATACAAATAGGACGAAAAATAGTGTAAACTAACAGAATGGCACATTCAATCGAAATCCGACAAAAAGCAATGGACCATCTAGCCCATTGCAACAGCCAAAAGCCTATGTTGAGCAACGCCCTGATGCTTACTTATATGAAATCGCTCAGCAGTTTGATTGCAGTATTGCTGCTGTATTTTCCACATTAAAGAAAATGGGCATCACACTTGAAAAAAAGACCACCACATACAAAGAACAAGACTCAGTAAAGGTACAAGTCTATCTGAACCAACTTAAGGATTTAGCCAATCATCACCGTATATATTGATGAAACCAGTATTAATACTTATAGTCTTTTAAATTCAATTTAGTACATCATCAAACTCGCTTGTAAGTACTACTTGCACTATCTTCGCTCGTTTTCCTTGTCCTAAAATGAATTTATTTGACTGTACAAGCATTAGCCAATAAATTTGGTCATGTGGCACTGCCTTTATCGCCTTATTCACCTGAACTAAACCCTATTGAAAAAACTTGGGACAATCTTAAAAAGCATTTACGCAAAGTTCTACCAAATTTTACTACGTTTTGGGACGCTCTTTTGTCCCATTCTGGGTTTGATTGATTATAAACATCGCTGATTTTTTTTGGTAATTTTTATCACCCCACCCCAAAAACACTTGCCAAGCACCGCCAAACGCTTTACAATCATTCACATCTTTCATCAATTTAAGCGACTGCTATAATGGACTTTAATACAATCACCAAGGATAAGATTGCCGCACTGTTTGAACTACCTTTTATGGATTTGCTCATGCAGGCACAGACAGTACACCGTGAGCATTTCACCGCCAACGAAGTGCAAATCAGCACCTTATTATCCATCAAGACAGGCAATTGTCCAGAAGACTGCGGTTATTGCTCACAGTCGGGTCATCATAGGGACAAAACAGGGCTTACTCCCGAAAAACGTCTCGAAATCCAAAAAGTGCTAAATGCCGCACGCCTTGCCAAAAATAACGGCTCATCACGCTTTTGCATGGGGGCAGCATGGAAACACCCCAGTGCCAAGGACATGCCCTATCTTGTGGAGCTTATCCAAGAAGTCAAGGCGATGGGGCTTGAGACCTGCATGACACTTGGTATGCTACAACCAAGCCAAGCCCAAACCTTAGCCGACGCAGGGCTTGATTATTACAATCACAACTTAGACACATCACGCAACTACTACAGTCAAGTAACCAGTACCAGAAGCTATGACGACCGTCTGCAAACCTTGGATTATGTGCGTAATGCTGGCATTAATGTCTGCTCTGGCTCTATCGTGGGCATGGGCGAAAGCCGTGAAGACCGTATCGACTGGGTGTATGAGCTCACCCAAATGCCTATGCCACCGCAGTCCATTCCTGTCAATCTGCTTGTGCCGATTAAAGGTACGCCATTGGGAGATAAGGTATTGGAGCAAGGCAATCTGCCTGTATTGGAATGGATTCGCACCATTGCCGTTACACGCATTTGTTGCCCCACAAGCTATGTACGACTGTCGGCTGGGCGTGAGAGCCTAAGCGATGGCGAGCAGGCATTGGCATTCATGGCGGGAGCGAATTCGTTTTTTTATGGCGACAAGCTGCTCACCACTGCCAACCAAAGCCAAAGCAATGACAATCGCTTGATGGCACAGCTCGGCTTACATGCCGAACGCCCCAAGCCAGCACTGCGAATTACCGACGCAATGACTGGCAAGGCGAATGCCGACAGGGAGCAGCTGCCTGATGGTTGTCCATTATCCGCTTGATTTTTAGCTTGATTGTAAATTCGTCATCATACCAAGCCCAACAGACAATAATCGCAGGTACAATAATGGGAGTATAGTTGTAGGCTTAGCCATGCCATAACCACTATATAATCATGGGTATAATCATGAGTTCAGCCACACGCTACATCTGAGCTTGGCATAACCACAAATCACACCACAGCCATCATATAACACCGCTAAAAAATGCTATAATAGCCGTTTTTAGCGGTGTTTTGCTGTTTCTTTGGGTTGCTGGAAGTGGGGGCGTAATGTTTGACTATCTAAAAGCACTGCATATCATTGCGATGGTGTGTTGGTTTGCAGGGATTTTTTATTTGCCACGCTTATTTGTGTACCACGCCATGAGTGATGACAAACCAAGCCAAGAGCGATTTATTATCATGGAGCGTAAGCTGTACCGTGGTATTATGACCCCTGCCATGATAGCGACATGGGTGCTAGGGTTGTCCATGGTGCTGATGAACTGGACAGTGTACAAGTCTCAAGGCTGGCTGCACGCCAAACTTGTGCTGGTTGTGCTGCTCACCATCTATCATCTTGTCTGCGGACACTTTTGCAAGGCGTTGATTAATAGCCCCACTTACAAAAGCCATGTTTACTGGCGTTGGTTTAATGAAATTCCTGTATTTATCTTGATTGCGGTGGTACTGCTCGTGGTGGTGAAGCCGTTTTAGGGTTTTGTATTGACTGTGTTAATAGAGTAGGCTTGTGTAAAACATTCGGCGTTATCTAGCTCTGTACACCCCACACCAGCCAAAATTCATCAAGCAAAGCACATACATTAATGCTATAATGTTCAGCTGTGTAAACCATTTAGAAGCAATCAAGGACACTCCCATGACACACACCATCTTAGAATCTTTGCCAGTCGGTCAAAAAGTCGGTATCGCTTTTTCTGGCGGTCTTGACACTTCTGCTGCCCTGCTGTGGATGAAACAAAAAGGTGCAGAGCCTTATGCCTACACCGCCAATTTGGGTCAGCCCGATGAAGATGATTATAACACCATTCCAAAAAAAGCCGAAGAATATGGGGCGGTTAAGGCTCGTCTTGTGGATTGTCGTTTGCAATTGGTGCTTGAAGGGATTGCTGCCATTCAGTGCGGTGCATTTCATGTACATACAGGTGGTATGCCGTACTTTAACACCACACCACTAGGTCGAGCCGTAACAGGGACAATGCTGGTAACTGCCATGCAAGAAGATGGCGTGGATATTTGGGGCGATGGTTCGACTTATAAAGGCAATGATATTGAGCGTTTTTATCGCTATGGGCTGCTCACCAACCCTGCCTTGCGTATTTATAAGCCGTGGCTAGACGTGGACTTCATTGATGAGCTGGGCGGACGAGCCGAGATGTCGCAGTTTTTGATTGACAATGGCTTTGATTACAAAATGTCCAAAGAGAAAGCCTACTCAACCGACTCTAACATGCTGGGTGCAACGCACGAAGCCAAAGATTTGGAATTTTTGGACGCAAGCCACAAGATTGTTGAACCGATTATGGGTGTAGCATTTTGGAACGAGAGTGTCAAAATCGCCGCCGAAACCGTGTCTATAGAGTTCTTTGAAGGCATGCCGATTGCCCTAAACGGTGAAAAATTCGACAGCCCTGTTGAGCTTATGCTAAAAGCCAACGAAATCGGCGGTCGTCATGGTCTTGGCATGACTGACCAAATCGAAAACCGTATCATCGAAGCCAAGTCTCGTGGTATCTACGAAGCCCCCGGCATGGCACTCTTACATGTGGCTTATGAGCGTCTGGTAACAGGTATTCACAACGAAGACACCATTGAGCAGTATCGTATCAACGGCTTGCGTTTGGGTCGCTTGCTGTACCAAGGTCGTTGGTTTGACAGTCAAGCTCTTATGCTGCGTGAAACCGCCCAGCGTTGGGTTGCCAAGGCGATTACAGGCACGGTAACGCTTGAGCTGCGTCGTGGCAATGACTACAGCTTTATTAATACCATCTCGCCAAATCTCACCTACCACCCAGAACGCCTGTCTATGGAAAAAGTCGAAGATGCCGCCTTTACACCGACCGACCGTATCGGACAGCTGACCATGCGTAATCTTGATATTGTCGACACTCGCAACAAGCTAGCGATTTATACCAACTCAGGATTGCTTGGCGTACATGGCGGCAGTGCCGTACCCCAGCTTGAGAGTAGGTAAATAAGTGATTTTAGCCAGATATATAACACGCCTTGATAACCCTGGGCGTGTTTTTTATGATAGGCAGGCTCAAGTATGAAGTTCTGCACAATTTTGACTGGGTTGGATATATTAGGTATTTCTCTTCAATTTTTTAACTTTTTAAGGCTGCAACAGATAACAACCATCTTATTACAACCCCAATTCGACATAAGTTACACCCAACCCATTAAAAAATATGACATAATACCCAAAATTCATACTAAAAGCCACTCATGATTCTCCAATAGATATTTTTCATACCACAAAAGAAAAAGAGAACAATCGTAAATTGTCCTCTTATGATGGCATTGGACACGAGAGTGGGTATCGCATCTATGAAGACCTTGAACCATCAAAACACCTCCTTCACCCCAACCCACTGGCTTGTGATGATAATAACGCGTTATTTAACAATATGCAAGCGGTTTCTAGCATACCGCTGGTGATTGAGATTTTGGAAGTAAGAAACAGGGCAAACAAATACAGACCAAGCCCAAAACAAAACCTACCACCCTAACAATCCTTATATGCCAAATGGGGCAACGCCTTATGACGGTGAAGACACCGCCAATGCCGACAACTGGGAACAACGTATAGACCGCCCAACCAAAAACACGCTAAAAGACATACAAGATAAGGCAACAAAAGCAGGGTTTTCATATGAACACTCAAGCAGTGGCTTTCATGCACAAGGCGGTGAAAACCTACACATCAATATCGTAGGCTGGTTCAAAAACAGCGAAGTAACCGACCATCAAGAAAAGCCTACAGACTTTGAAATCACCTTTTTTTAAAGACGGTGTAGAGCTAGAACCCTTTGCCTTTGAGACCAACAGCCTTGATGAAGCGATTGCTCGTTCTGTAGCGATTGACAAAGCATATACGGACGGTGCAACACAAACCACACAGACCAATAGCGACACAGACACGCCTATCGTGCTGACAGGCAAGGAGCTTGGCGAGTTTGACACCGATACCGAAGCAGGCAAGCAGGCGTTTAGAGACAAGCTATTGCCTATTCTTGAAAGTATGACTGGCGACTGGGTACACAACAAAGCCCTAGGCAAAGACATTGAGATTAGAAACCGTGGCATTGATGAAATGATGGCATGGTCTGGCAATCCACGCAAGCTAAAACTGATGGCGAATATCAAACCCATCATCGAGACGGCTTATGCCAAAGGCAACCCCTTGCAAGATAACTATAAAAAAGACAAAAAAGCACAGGCGTTAAACTATTTCCACTTGTACAAGCGAGCTGACATTGATGGTGATAAGTTTGAATTTAGAGTGGTGATTGAAGAAGACGCAGACGGCTTGCTGCATTATGATTTGGTTGTGCCTAAAACAGGAGAGGTTGCTGTAGACAGTATTGGCGAACTTACCCCCCAGTACCGAACTGAGGATTCCGCCAATACGCTAAGCAACCCCAACAAAATCATAACAGATGACGACCGCCAAAGTCAAGCCTATTTTGACAGTGTGCTGGATAAAATTATCGCAGATGATGACGCTGGGCTAGATGATGACCTAGATACCGAGCTAGACGGCGAAACAGACGATGACGAAATCGACAATCAAAGCCTAAGCCTATTTGACGATGAAATGTTCGATGGGGTGATGTTTGATGGTACAGGCGGCTATGTGCTAAACCTATTCATCTATGACGAAAACGGCAATGAGATTTTGGACGATGACGCTATGGACACCCAAAGCCAAGAGAAAAACGAGAGCCAAGAGCAAGCCCAAACACAAGGCAATCAAAACGAGAGCCAAGAGCAAGATAATGCACCACAAGCCAAAACCGTACGCTATGAGAATATCATAGACGAAGCCGCTAAGCTGTTTGGTAAGTATGGTAAAAAAGGTGAAATGCTCACATGGAAAGAGAACGGTGTACCGCATTACAAGGTGTTTTCAGGGGCAAGAGCCACACGCACCAAGCTACTAAATCAATTGTATGACAGGGGCGGTATGAATGGCAATGTAAGCGAAATTAAAGTGAGCGACATTAAACATCTTGGCAACCCAAAAGACGACCATGAAACCATAAAACACAGCAATGCTGAAAACTTATTGAAACAGCTTGGCTATGAAATTGTCTATCCTGAATTTACCGATGATTACAAGGTAGGCGATTGGTTCACCAGTACACCAGCAGACCTAGATGAGCGTAGTTATGGCACACAAAAACGATATTACCAAGTCATGAGCAAAAGAGCCAAACAGGGCAAAATGGTGGTAGAAGTAGCTACTGAAAGCACTATTAGCAACGTAGAAGCCGAACATTGGTATGAGCTTATCAAAACTGGCAAGGTGCAAAGAGCAACCGCTGATGAAAAAAATGCCTATGATGAACGTACCAAACAGAAAAAACACTCTGAATACTACTACCGTAACAAGCTGGCATTAACGGTATATACCAAAGATGAATACGACAACGGCAATCCGATTTACATTAGTGAAATTCATATCAAATATGGACGCACGGAAAAAGCCGATAATATGCGTAGCGACAAAGACAAGAGCAACATCGAGCTTATCAAAGCGTTGTTGACTTATAGAAATGAAACCAATTTTGAGAACAAACTCAAATACCTAAATGACGGCAGCGGTATTGAAAACTTGCTAGAGACTGGCGAAGTACTAAACGCAGACCCAGCCACCCAAAAAGCCAAAACCAAAGCTGATGAAAACGGTATATTGTTGGCGGAAGACTTCCCAAAAAAACCAATGAAACCCAGACTAAGTCAAATAGGACTGGGCAAGAAAAATAATGATATTGTCATTGTCAACCGTGTCGCAAAAAAAGACGTGAAAACCACGGTAGAGCATAGCTCGGTTGATAGTGAAGTGTTTGTCAATGGGCATTTAGCCGTCAAAAATCCACCTAAGTTTATTGTTGAACATATGAATAAGATGCGTGTAGATTATGACAATGGCGACGCTCCAAGCACAACAAGATTGATAAGCACAAACGATGTTGAGCGATTGATAAACAGTGTGGAAAACAACTCCAACAAATACAAAGTTGTAGCACATAAACACCAACTAACATTATTACAAGATGATGATGGTGATTTGCTTATGATAAACAAGAGTTATTACAATGTGTTTGCTTATAGATATGGCAATGATGAGTTTCGCTCGAAAAATAAAGACAGCAACAATCCAAAATGGCATAGAAACGGCGGTTTGGCTGTATATGCCAATAATGAGCTAGTGGGTGTGGTTATGCCAATTAGATATAGCGATGAAGATGTAGCAATGGTTAAAGACATGCTTAAACAAGAGCAAGCCGCTAAAGCCCTAGAAGAAACAGCAGGCGAAACCATCATTGCACCAACCAATGATGAACCAACAGCCGAGCCAACAGCCGAACCAAACACACAAACAGGTGTACAAATGAGTGAGCAAGAAGTGCAGTTTTTAACCGACATCGTCAATGGTGTATCTGACCCACTAGAAGCCGACCTTGACGAAATGGAACGTATTGGTTTGAAGTATGGTGATGACAGTGAGCTATTTATCAATGCGACCAATGCCATTGCCAAGGCGTTTTCAGAACTTGATATTGACGGACTATAAGGAGTAAATCATGAACTCATTGCAAAAAATCAAACTGCTAAAATCCTTAAAGTCTTTGAATGGTGAGCTTGCCAGTGAAAACAAGCCATTAAAAAAAATCGCCCTATTAAAACAAATTAGGGCGGTGCAGCTTGAGCTTGGTTTTGGTACGGCTAAGGCTGATGATAAAACAGCTGAAACAGACAAAGCAGACTTGTACGAAACTTTGTTGCAACAAGTGCAATACACTGGCAAGGTGAATTTAATCAACTTGCCAAAAAACACCAACTATACCACACTTAAACAATCTATCAAAAAAATATTTGAAAGTGAACTTAAAGACAAAACAGTGTATTGTCGAGCGGTATCGTCAGACATCACCCTTAGAAACTCAACCGCTAAGCATATTTTAAATAACGGCGGCACACGCAGTAAAATGCAGTTATTGCTAAAAATACCCAGCCTACTTGAACAGGCAAGCTATTTGCGAAAAGAAGTCAATAATGGCAGTAACACCAATGTAAAAGCAGTGCATTTGGTGAGAGCGGATATTATGCTTGATGGTAAGCCTGAAAAGGTGGCAATGCGTGTGATGGAAGACAACAGGGGGAGTTTTGTCTATGATATGTATGTGCAGATAGACGGTAAAATAAGCCAAAAAAATAATGGCTTAGATGTACCTGCTGGGGGCGATGAAGCCGTACCAACCCTATCTAAGCCATTAACTGATAGTCTAACAAACAATCATTATGTTGTCAATACGTTTGACAGTGCGGACACTGGTAAAATGGTGTTAAATCTATTTTTTGAGCATGAATTATCTAGCTTGACTGAACAAACCAAAACCCCTACCAGTCCACGCCATGAACGACCAGCACCGCCTACCACCAAGGCGACACGTCAGCAGGCGAATAATGCCGCTATCACGTTACTAGAGACTATCCAAGACAAGGGGCTAAATCGTGATGAACTAAGTGCCGAGCAACTAGACACCCTAGCCAAGTACACAGGCAACGGCGGCGGTATCAAAAACAAAGATGGCTTGATAGGCTCGGATTATGAATACTACACGCCAAAAGAAGTGGCAAGCGGCATGTGGGAGCTGGCAGTAGAGCTGGGCTTTAATGGCGGCACGGTGCTAGACCCATCGGCAGGTACTGGCATATTTGCCGCTACCGCCCCAAAAAGCACGGTGATGACTAACGTGGAGCTAGACGAAACCAGTGGCGGCATTTGCCAAGTGCTAAACGATGGGGCAGACACACACACGCAAATCATGCCCTTTGAGCAGGCGGTGCAGCATATTGAACGCAGGCTTAAAAAAGTCTGCGTTTTTTTTGAATTAAGCCTTATTAAGCTGCTAACAAATCACACCAATAAAAAATCTCGCACCACCTGTGTAAACTCGGTATCGGCTTCGATATTAGCAATGTGCGAAGCGTTTAATATCGCAAGTCCAGCCCCATTGATATGAGCCTGTAGCCATTTTGCGTCATCTACTGTGGTAATAGGGTCGCCACTGCCTGCAACAACAAGGGTTGGCACGCTGATTTTATGAATATCATCTCGCAAATCTGCCACCCCCAAGGCTTCGCAGCATGCTGCATAACCCATGGACGAGCCCTGTGTCAATTTCGCACTCAATTCATTGACGACATGCGGATTGGCGAGCACAAACTCATCAGTGAACCAACGTGTCGCCGCAGTCGCTGCAATCTCACCCAAGCCCTGCTCTCGTACCAAACTCGCTCGCTGCCGCCAGCCGTCTGCCGTGCCGATTTTGGCAGCGGTATTGCTGATGATGAGCTTATTCAGTCGTTTTGGCGAGTGAATGCCAAGCCATTGCCCTATCAATCCCCCCATCGAAATGCCACAAAAATGCGCACGTTCCGCCCCAACATCATTCAGCACATCAAGCACATCTGCCCCCAAATCATCAAGGGTGTAGCTTCTCTCTGGTGTGTCAGATTGTCCATGCCCACGCGTGTCATAGGCAATGATATAAAAATCATCTTGCAAGGCGTTGATTTGACTCTGCCACATGGTGTGGTCCGTACCCAGCGAATTTGAAAAAATCAATGCTGGTTTGGTAGCACTGCCAAAAGCCTGATAAAATATTCGCCCACGTGGGCTTGCTACATAACTCATTTTTTTATTCCTTTTTGCTTTTTGTAAGCCTGTATAAGCTGATTAAAACATAGTCAAATAAAATCACAATAATATAGTCGATTAAAATAAAAATGAGATAAGGCGACAACGTGGTGTACAAGTAGTACATAAGGACGTTAGCAACGAGTATCATTGCAATTTTAATTGACTATAATTGTTTGGCGTGATGAATTGTCAAAAGACCCTATACTCGTTCAATAATCACTGCAATGCCCTGCCCTACGCCAATACACATCGTGCAAAGTGCATAGCGTCCACCACGTCGCTCAAGCTCATACATCGCTGTAGTTACGAGCCTTGCTCCTGAAGCCCCCAAAGGGTGTCCCAAAGCGATTGCACCGCCATTGGGATTAACATGCTCAGCATTGTCTGGCAAACCTAGCTCACGAGTAACTGCCAAGGCTTGTGCTGCAAAGGCTTCGTTCAGCTCAATTACGTCCATATCACTCAAGGCTAGACTCGCCTTAGCCAGCACTTTGCGGACGGCAGGAGCTGGAGCAAAACCCATAATCCGTGGCTCTATCCCAGCGGTAGCCGCAGCGATAATGCGTACTTTTGGGATTAATCCATATTCTTTGACCGCTGTTTCGGACGCAATCAGCAAAGCACACGCCCCATCATTAATACCTGAAGCATTGCCAGCGGTAATTGTACCGTCCACCTGCACCACACCTTTTAGCTTGGTCAAGGCTTCAATAGAAGTTGCACGCAGATGTTCATCATGCTCAAACACGATAGGTTCGCCCTTACGTTGTGGAATGCTGACAGGCACAATCTCTTGGGCAAATACGCCATTTTGCTGAGCTTTGGCAGCACGTTCTTGACTGGCTAAGGCGAAGCGGTCTTGGTCAGTACGGCTGATGTGGTACTGCTTGGCTACATTTTCGGCGGTTTGGGGCATGGTGTCCACACCGTATCGTGCTTTCATGAGTGGATTGACGAAACGCCAGCCCATCGTAGTGTCTTCGATTTTTTGGCTGCGGTTAAAGGCACTGTCCGCCTTACCCATCACAAACGGTGCACGGCTCATGCTCTCCACGCCACCTGCAATCAACAAATCCCCTTCGCCTGCCTTAATCGCTCGTGCCGCCATCGCCACCGCGTCAAGACTAGAGCCACATAAGCGATTGACCGTCGTGGCGGTAACTGTAGGGGGCAAGCCTGCCAGCAAAGCACTCATACGCCCCACATTGCGATTGTCCTCACCTGCTTGGTTAGCACAGCCATAGATGACATCGTCCACGGCAGACCAGTCTACACTAAGGTTGCGAGCTATTAAGGCACTGATAGGCAACGCCCCCAAATCATCGGCACGAATGCCAGCTAAGCTACCGCCGTATCTGCCAAACGGTGTGCGTACTGCGTCGATGATATAAGCATTGGTACAATTCGTCATGTTAAATTCCTTTTAAGTTTCTTTGCAATTTGTTTTAATAAGCTGTCAAAGGAGCGGCTGTTAGGTTTTGCAATTCATCAAGACTAAGCCCTGCCACCATTTCACGCACTTTTAGTCCATCGCTCGTTACATCAATCACCGCCAAATCGGTATAGATACGAGTAACGCAGCCCTTGCCAGTCAAAGGATAGCTACAACGTTCCACGATTTTGGGTTCGCCTTTTTTGGTAACATGTTCCATCGTAACATATACCTGCTTTGCCCCCACTGCCAAATCCATCGCACCGCCCACCGCAGGAATTGCGTCGGTAGCCCCTGTGTGCCAATTTGCCAAATCGCCATTCATCGCCACCTGAAACGCCCCCAGCACACACAAGTCAATATGTCCGCCACGCATCATCGCAAACGAATCGGCATGATGAAAATAACAACCGCCCTTTAGCAGCGTAACAAACTCCTTGCCAGCATTAATCAGCTCGCTGTCTTGTTCACGCTCGCTAGGAGCTCCCCCCATGCCCAACAAGCCATTTTCGCTGTGCAAAAAGATTTCTTTATCCTTATCCAAATAATCGGTGATTTTGGTCGGCAAGCCAATGCCAAGATTGACATACATACCTTCGGTGATGTCTTGTGCCACACGACGAGCGATGTCATTACGGCTTCTTGGTTTATAATTCATCAAAATTTCCTTTTATGGTTGAAACCCCTTCCTTTAGGAAGGTGTAATACATTCTTGGTGGGGAGCAGCCCCTTCCAAGTCAGGGCAATTCACAGTTGTCCTGTGAATTGAAACACAGCATTCTCCTTATTTGTTCGTTGGCACAGCCACAACATGCTGCACAAAAATCCCTGGTGTGATGATGTGTTCAGGATTCAAATCCCCAAGAGCCACAATTTCCCCCACCTGTGCAATGGTCGTGGTCGCTGCCATCGCCATAATCGGTCCAAAGTTACGTGCGGTCTTGCGGTACACAAGATTGCCCCAGCGGTCGCCTTGATAGGCTTTTATCAAGGCAAAATCCGCACGAATCGGATATTCCAGCACATAATCCACTCCATCAATGGTGCGAGTTTCTTTACCATCTGCTAAAAGCGTCCCAAAGCCTGTTGGCGTAAACACCGCCCCCAGCCCAGACCCTGCCGCCTGAATGCGACACGCCAAGTTGCCCTGTGGTACAAGCTCCAACTCTACCTTGCCAGCACGATATAGCTCATCAAACACATAAGAATCGCTTTGGCGTGGGAATGAACAAATCATTTTTTTGACTTTGCCCGCCTTTAATAACGCTGCCAAACCAATATCACCATTGCCTGCATTGTTATTGACAATGGTCAAATCACTCGCCCCATGTTCGATAAGAGCATCGATGAGTTCGGCGGGCTGTCCTGCCGTGCCAAAACCCCCTATCATCACCGTTGCCCCATCAGGGATTTTGGCAATCGATTCACGTATACCAAGCTCGGTTTTGTCTATCATGGATTGCTCCTTTTTTTGTCAGTGAAAATCCTAAAATTTAGGAAGTTGTCCAGTCAGTAAATTTTAGCGGTTTTTGGTTTTAGTAGCCATGCTGTCATCATGCCAATCACCACACCCCAAAACGCCGCCCCAAGCCCCAAAAACGTCATGCCAGAAGCCGTTGCCAAAAAACTCACCACTGCCGCGTCACGGTTATCCGTGTCTTGTATAGCCCCAGCGATGTTCGCTCCAATCGCTCCAATCAGAGCAAAACCCGCCAAAATCACCACCAACGCCTGTGGCAACACCGTAAACAGCGTTACGATACTGCCAGCAAATACCGCCCCAAGCAAGTAAAACACGCCGTTGCTCATGCCTGCGATGTAGCGTTTGTCAGGGTCGGCATGAGCGTCCACACCAACGCACAAAGTCGCTGTAATCGCCGCCAGCACAATGGTGATGCCCCCAAAGCCTGCCACCGCAATCGAAACCAAGGCAGTAACAACAATGATGGGGCGTGCCGAAATCTTGTACCCTGACAACTGCAAAATCGACATACCAGGCAAAAATTGCCCAGTCAAGCTCACCAGTGCCAAGGGCAAAGCAAGGCTTAATGTAGCAGCCAAACTCCATTCGGGGCTAATCCATACAGGCTGGGTGATGTGTAGCTCCACCGCACTCAAATCCAGCTGCCCCAATGCAAACACTACCATCAATCCAACAGCGAACACTATCGCCATGCTGTACCGTGGTAGCCATTTTTTGGTGAGCAAAAAAACTGCCAACATCAGCCACATCAACAAAGGGGCTTGCTTGACTACCCCAAACGCCTGCGTGCCAAACTGGAACAAAATCCCTGCCATCATGCCAGCCGCCACACCACGCGGAATGAGTGCCATAAGCTTATCAAAATAACCACTAATACCAATCAATAATATCAGTACCGCTGCCGTAATATACGCCCCTGCCATCTCGGCAAGCCCCAACTCAGGAAACAGCGTAATCAACAAAGCCGTACCGGGGGCAGACCATGCCGTTACCACAGGGATTTTGGTAAACCAGCTTAGTCCAATACTGGTAATTGCCGCCCCTAGTGAAATCGCCCACACCCAAGTTACGGTAATATCCAGCGGTACATTTGCCGCCTGTGCTGCCTGAAACACCAGCACCATAGGGCCTGCATAAGACACCAGCACCGCCAAAAACCCAGCCATGACCGCCGAAAAAGAGACATCTTGTCGCATAGCACTTTCCTTGTGCGTTATAGTCGATTAAAATAAAAATAAGACAAGGCGACAACGTCAAAGGTGGTACATAAGGACGCCCACAACGATGTATTATTGCAATTTTAATTGACTATAAAAAGCCAGCAAGCCCAATAACACTGTTTACAACACAATACGCCCAAATCATATCAAACTACCAGAACACCACATACGCCCACAGACTCACTATCACAATCGCTACCCAGTTGAGTACAAAGCCCACTTTCATCATCTCACGCTGTGGGATATAACCTGTCGCAAAAGCAATGCCATTAGGCGGTGCAGACACTGGCATCATAAATGCACAAGACGCACCAATCGCAATCACCATCACCAAGAGCTCTTGGGGCAAGCCAAGCTCGCCTGCCACCGCTGCAAAAATCGGCACCATCAACGCTGTTGAGCCTGTATTGGACGTAAATTCCGTCAAAAAAATCATAAAAGCCGCCGCCGCAAACACAATAAGCAGTACAGGCATACCAGCCAAATGTGTCGCCATCTGCTCACCCAACACCTTGGAAGCACCTGATACGCCCATGATGTTGGACAGTCCAATACCCCCACCGATGAGCAGTAACACACCCCACTCAGTGCGTTCGCTAATCTGTCGCCATGAAGCCAAACCCAGCACCGCTACCGCAATCGCCCCAAGCAGTCCAATGATAGTATCTGGTGAGCTAAAACCAAAGGTTTTTGCCAAGGACTTGCCAAATATCCAAGCCACCGCTGTCGCCACAAATACCAAAATAGTCAAAATGCGTGGCAATGTCCATGGAATACTCTCGTTTTGGGTTTCGATGTTTTGTGATAAATCGGGCTTTAGTATCAGATACATAACCGCTATCAAGGCAGGTAACAACACCAATAACAGCGGCAAAGACACCTTGAGCCAATCCAAAAACCCCATATCAAGAGCTGTCGCTGCAATGCCATTGGGCGGAGAACCCACAAGCAGCCCAATACCACCAATACCTGCCGAATATGCCACACCCAAAAGAATGAACACTTGAGTACGCCGTGCATTTTCTCCTGTTACGCTAGCCACCAGACCCAGCGACAAAGGTATCATCATCGCTGCTGTCGCAGTATTGCTAATCCACATGGATAATAATGCTGTTGCTGCAAACAACATCACCGCAGCACGCCCAAGTTTGCCACCAGATACAGACATAATCCACAGAGCGATTTTTTTGTCTAGTTGCTGTACATTGAGTGCTGCCGCTATCGCAAAACCACCCACAAACACAAAGATAATCGGATCAGAAAATGATGCCAAAGCCTGCTTGGTATTAAAATTAGGCAAGCCCACCAGCACCGCCACCACAGGCACAAGCAGTGCTGTAATCGTAATGTGAATGGCTTCGCTCAGCCACAACACCCCAATAAAAAACAAAATCGCAAGCCCCTTATTCGCATTGGCATCAAATGGCAGAATATAAACCGCCAACAGATACGCCAGCACCAAGGCGACTAAGATTACCCCCCCCCGCGAATTAGCCGCTTGGGTGAAGTGCTAAATCCTAATGATGTGCTCATCGCCACTCCTTGCTTTTTGGTCATATACAAATTACGAGTTTATGGGTTTGTGATACTCTCAACTATAGCTGTAGAAAAATAAAACCGATACATACTCATTCGTGATTGTTGATAAGGTGCTTCGTTCCCCACCAATAAACGTGGGCTTACGCCACACGCTACGGCATGACTTAGGTTGCTTGATTTTGCATCAAAAACAAAATTCTTTTATTTTCCCAACCCCTTGCAAATACTGGGTTTGGTATTTTGAATTGTCATACGCTAAAATTTTAGCTTATGTAAATCAATGGCTTACAAAGAATTGAGAATGGCTTCCTAACCCATACCCACATCACCACCGCCCACTGGCAACACCGTCCCTGTGATGTAGCTCGCTTCATCAGACGCTAGGAACAAAATCGCCTGCACTTGCTCATCTATCGTGCCGTAGCGGTGCATGAGCGATGATGAGATGGTTTGGTCAACAATTGCTTGATACCAGACTTTTTCATCATCACTTAGGGGCTTGGGATTGCGTGGGACGAGACGTGGCGGAGCTTCTGTTCCCCCTGTCGCCACGGCATTTACACGGATATTATTATCCGCTTGTTCAAAGGCAAGGCTTATCGTCAAAGCATTGATACCGCCTTTCGCCGCCGAATACGGAATGCGATGAATGCCACGCGTGGCAATGGACGAGATATTGACAATCACACCACCTTTTTGTGCCTGCATATAAGGCAGTGCTGCACGGCAACACCACAATGTCGGAAACAACGAACGGTGAATCTCCGCTTCGATTTCATCTGCTTCGTAATGCTCAAATGGCTTCGCCCATATCGTACCACCCACGTTATTAATCAGTACGTCCACCTTACCAAAGGCTTTGCGTGCCGCTTCCATCACCATTTTCGCACCCTGCCAACTCTCCAAATCCGCAAGCACGGTGATGGCCTTGCCCTTGGCGGCGATGATTTCGTCCGCCACTTCATACGCATATTCGGCACGGTCTGCCAGTACGACTTTTGCCCCTTCTTTGGCGGCTTGCAATGCCACACCACGCCCTATGCCTTGGGCTGCACCCGTTACCACCACGGTTTTTCCACTAAATCGCTTGAGTTTTCGCATATCAATTCCTTATGAGCTGCTTGGCGAGAATTTTTCGAACAAGAAATTCTTAGGCACAATGCCCTGTCCGTCCAGCCAACCACGCACCGCATCTACCATAGGTACAGGCCCGCACAGATACATATCCACATCACCGCCATGCAGCCAGTCGCTGTCAAGGTGCTGGGTAACATAGCCTTTGCGTTCATGGGTGCTGCTATCGCTTGCCACACAAGTACGATAATCAAACCAGCTGTGATTTTGCTTAATGCTCTCAAGCCTATCCAAGCACACCAAATCCACATCATTAGTTACCCCAAACACCAAGCGTACAGACTGGGTATTTGGGGTATTTGCCAAAACCGACAACATGGATAAAAATGGTGCAATGCCTGTCCCCCCTGCCAACATCACAATCGGACGCACCGCAGGACGCAGATAAAAACTGCCATACGGACCTGAAAAACGAACGCCATCGCCAGCCTTGGCAGTTTTGGTCAAAAATTCGCTCATCTTGCCATTTGGCACATTACGAATGACAAATTCAGCAATCTCTGCATTAGGTGCAGAGCTAAACGAATAAGCACGCACGCCATCACCGCTTGGCAAATCAAGATTAATATACTGCCCTGCCAAGAACGACAGTGCTTGTGGGTCATCAAGAGCAATCTTTAGCCCAATGGTCGATTCAGAAATCAAGCCCACATCGGCGATAGTACCTGCAAAACTTGATACGCCTGTTTTGCACGCCTGCGATAATGCTGCAATATCCACCACACAATCACTGCTTGGTTTCATCTGACAAGTCAGCACATAACGCTGCTCGGCCTCTTCTGGCGTGAGTGCGTCTTCGATATAGCTGCTTTGTGGCATATCATAATCACCAGATTCACAGTAACAACGACAAGTACCACACGCCCCATCACGACAATCCAGCGGAATATTAATCTTTTGGCGATAGGCAGCGTCCGCCACGGTCTCCCCTGCATTACAATCGATAAACCGAGTAACACCATCTTCAAACTTTAGGGCAACACGATAACTCATAACGTTCATTCCTTGATTAACTGGCTATTGGGCGGTTTTTTAAATGTGTTTTTAGTCACTGCTTAATATAGTCGATTAAAATAAAAATGAGACAAGGCGACAGCGACCGCGGTGTACAAGTAGTACATAAGGGAGCTGGCAACGCAAGTATCATTGCAATTTTAATTGACTATAACCGCTTCATGGCTTGTTTAATGGTTCTTTTTTTGGGCTGTGGCGTGTGGCATAAGCTCACGATTTTACAAAATGCAATTTTACGTGCATTTTAATCGCTGGGGGAACAAAACAGCCCACACACCACACACTTCACTTTGAACAATCATTCAAATATGATAAATATCAATCACATGATGAATGTAGTCATTTTTTAATACCACATATTTGCTCATGATTTTTGGCGTATTTTTTGTATCTGCCGTTGCTGTATCTGCCGCCAAATCAATCACGTAACGAGAAAATCCAAAATGCGTGTAATTGCTCTGATAGCGATGGCTGAGTGTATGCCAATTAAAGCGTACTGTTACCACATCGCCGTCTTGGCTCTCTAGCTCAATATTGCTGATGTTGTGGCTGGTGCGTGTATCAGGAATGGTCGCACTGGAGCGGTCGGTCTTGATACGAAACACACGGTCTTCTAGTCCGCTACGGTCAGGGTAATATATAAGCGAAATCTCACGCTGTGGGTCTTCGGTCAAAGTATCATCGTCGTCCCACGCTGGCATCCAAAAAGACGCACGCTCGTCATAGCACTCCAGCCATTCGTCCCAACGCTCTTCATCTAGCAGACGTGCTTCACGGTATAAAAACGCACGGATTTTTTCCATCATTTCGGCATTCATGATTGTCTCCTTATTCATTGGCTTGCACTGGCTTCTTTGGCGATGGCTTTTTTCATCTCGTCTAGCCAATAGCGGTGCTGCACAGTGTACAGTCCTTCATCTTCGGTCTTAACGCCGCTCAAGATAGGCTTCATGTCAATGGCTTTTGCCCCATCATCTGCCCCTTGTATCCAGTGTTTTGAACCACGTCCCATCTCATTCCATTCCACACCACGAGCGTTAAAGCCAAGCTGGCAAGAGCGGAATTCTTCCAAGTCGTCAGGTGTCGCCATACCGCTGGCATTAAAGAAATCTTCATATTGACGAATGCGATGAGCACGTGCTTCATCACTCTCGCCCTTTGGTGCGATACAGTAGATGGTTACTTCGGTTTTGTTCACCGCTAAGGGTCTTAGCACACGGATTTGTGAGCCAAACTGGTCCATCAGATATACATTGGGATACAGGCACAGATTGCGTGAGCGGTGCACCATCCAATCCGCCATGGCTTGACCGAATTTTTCGGCATACTCTTCTTTGCGACCCCAGTTGGGGCGGTCTTCGGGATTTGCCCAGTTTGTCCACAGCAGCATATGTCCGTTTTCATAGGCATAAAAGCCACCGCCTTGCTTCGCCCATGAGCCTGCACTCATCGCACGGATACCGTCTTTTTCGGCATTTTTTTCTTTGCGGTGAGCGGTAGTGGCGGCATAATTCCAATGTACCGCAGAGACATGATAGCCGTCCGCACCATTTTCGGCTTGTACTTTCCAGTTGCCATCAAAGGTGTAAGTAGACGCACCACGCAGCACTTCTAGCCCATCAGGGGATTGATCAACAATCATATCAATGATTTTGGTCGCTTCGCCCAAATATTCGGTCAAAGGCAATACATCATCATTTAGACTACCGAACAAAAATCCACGATAATTTTCAAAACGTGCAATGTGTTTTAAATCATGCGAACCCTCTTTGTTAAAGCAATCAGGATAACCTGCATCATCAGGGTCTTTTACCTTGAGCAGCTTACCGCTGTTATTAAACGTCCAGCCGTGAAATGGGCAAGTGTAGGTTGCTTTGTTGCCACGCTTATAACGGCACAGCTGTGCCCCACGGTGCGTACAAGCATTCAAAAACGCATTCAATTCACCCTGACGATTGCGAGCGATAACGATGGGTTGTCGTCCCATGGTCAGCGTGATGTAGTCATTGATATTGGGGATTTGGCTTTCGTGTGCCAAATAAATCCAGTTGCCTTCAAAGATGTGTTTCATCTCCAACTCAAAAAGTTGTGGATCGGTAAAGGCACTGCGATGAATGCGGTAATCGCCTGTTTCGTGATTTTCAATCATCAAATCATCAAGGCTTTGGATATTAGGAGCATTGTCTGCACAAATGGGAATCATGGCTGTATCCTTACTATAAAACTTTGTTATAAAACTTTTGGCTAAAAACCGTCCTAGCCGAATGCAAAATTGACATTCAGACGGTTTAGGGCGTGTCCTTGTTCCAACCAACGTTGTTGTAATGGTCTAAAAATGGCTAAATTTGACAAAACTTCGTTGGCTTGCTTAAAGTGAGTTTGTTAAGGCAGGGCTAGTCTTAGGCTTAGCCTGCAAACATTTGCCAGTCATGCACAAATGTTTGCAATATTAGGCTTAGCCAAACCCCTGTCAGACACTGGCACGGCGGCGTTCGTTTTCGGCTTCGAACACGCCATCGGTGTCAGGCAGCATATGTATATCAAAGGTGATGTGAGCAAATGGCTTATCAAACCCTTCAGCACTGATACGCTCGCTATCTGCCACGTCTACCACAGGTGGCACTAAGCCTTCACGGCTGGCGAACGCGAAGTCGTCCCATAGGTATTCATCGCCATCAATGTTGATTTGAGTGGTGAGCTTGCGATGTCCATCAGCGGTTACAAAGTAATGCACATGTGCAGGACGACGACCATGACGACCCAGCTTGTTTAGTAGAGCTTGGGTGTAGCCATCAGGGGGACAACCATAGCCATTTGGCACGATAGAACGCACTTTATAATGTCCGTTGTCATCGGTGATGACGGTGCGGCGATGGTTGAAGTCGCTTTGAGAGCTGTCAAAAAATGAATAGTTGCCAAGGGTATTGGCGTGCCACAATTCTACTTTGGCGTTTGGCATGGGCTTGCCGTTTGCATCATAGACTGTACCTTCCAAAATCATTGGGCGAGCATGCTCAATTTCTTTGCCATCGTCCATGCGTGCAAAGCCGACACTTTCGGGTGCACCATACACATACAATGGACCTTCGATGGTGCGTGGTGTACCACCTGTCAAGCCTAGGCGTGCTTCTTCTTCGTCAGCACGAATGTCCACAAAACGCTCCAAGCCAATCCCAGCGGCAATCAAGCCAAATTCGTTATTTTTGGCAGCGTCCACCAAATACTCCATACCTTTCCACACTTCATAAGGGGTCAAGTCTAGGTCTTCGATGGCTTTAAATAAATCGCTAATCAAGCGTACAGACACTTCTTGAATGCGGCTATCTACTTCACCCTTGGCGGTATCAACGTTAAAACTTTTGACCAATTGTTCGATTTCTTGATGATTCATAGTACTAATCCTTGTGTACAGTTCGTGCCCAGCTGCCTAAAGTCGTGCTAAAAGCTGTTGCTAAAATTTGGTTGCAGGGCGAATAATGTGGGGAGATTAAAAATAAAACTAAGTTAAACAAGTTTAAAATGTTGTGCGATATAGCCCTCCTTGCTTTTAATCCTTGGTGTTAAAATTTCAATTATCTGTCGTCTTCATAGATAGACGACGGATGTCGGCACATGGCGGTGGCAGTAACGTCCATATAGGGGTACAACGGCAAAGACATCAAAATTTGGTGCAGCTCTTCATTACTCTCAACATCAAAAATGCTGTAGTTGGCATATTGCCCAGCAATTCGCCAAATATGTCGCCATTTGCCACTTTTTTGAAGGGTTTGAAAATACGCCTTTTCTTCTGCCTTGATACGCTCTGCGGTCTCGCTTGGCATATCTAGCGGTAGATTGACGTTCATACGGACATGAAATAACATGATGACACTCCTTGTGTAACAGCCAATCGTGAAGCATGATGATTGGCAAAGATTAACTTTCCTTAAAAATTTGATTAAAGCACCAACCAAAACATCGGCAAAATTTATTTTCTACGCATATGCTCTATTTTGTCGATGTCCAGCTGCACACCAAGCCCAGCTCCACTTGGTACTTGTAGCTCAAAATCACGATAGATAAGCGGTGTTGCCAATATCTCTTCGGTCAATAGCAAGGGCCCAAACAGCTCTGTGCCAAACTCAAGCACACTAAAGGTAGAGAACACCTGTGCCGAAGCTGCCGTACCAATTGCTCCTTCTAGCATTGTGCCGCCATACAGTCCAATGCCAGCCAGTTCGGCAATTTGCCCCACCAAGCGTGCATTGTACAGACCGCCAGATTGATTAATCTTAATGGCGTACACATCAGCAGCGGCTCGCTTTGCCAAGTCATAAGCATCCATCGCCCCATGCAGCACTTCGTCCGCCATAATCGCCACATCAAACCGCTGGCTAAGACGTGCCAAGGCTTCACGGTTGCAGGCTTTGACAGGTTGCTCAATCAAATCAATGCCGCCATCTTGCAAAGCGGCAATACCTGCCATCGCTTGATGCTCACTCCACGCTTGATTGACATCTACACGCACACTCACATCATCGCCTAGGGCTTTTTTGATTGCCACCACATGTGCCACATCGTCAGCCACGGCACGCAGACCGATTTTTAGCTTAAAGATATTGTGTCGTTTTTGCTCAATCATCATTTGGGCCTCGCTAATATCACGAGACGTATCGCCACTTGCCAACGTCCATGCCACAGGCAAGCTATCTTGCACACGTCCGCCCAAAAGCTCACTGACTGGCACGCCAAGCCGTTGCCCTGCTGCGTCCAAGAGTGCGGTCTCTATTGCACATTTGGCAAAGCGGTTACCCTGTACGCTCTTGTTCAAAAGCAACATGGCAGCTGCACAGTTTTTTGGCTGATGAGCTAATAATAAGGGAGCAAGATAGGTATCGATATTGGTCTTAATGCTTTCAGGACTTTCACCACCATAGCTTAAGCCACCGATGGTCGTCGCTTCACCCCAAGACTCAATACCATCATCAAAACGCATACGCACCAGCACCAACGTTTGGGTGTTCATGGTCGCCATGGACAGCTTGTGCGGGCGAATGGTCGGCACATCAATTAGGAGAGTATCAATAGAATAAATCATGACAAAAATCCGTTTTGGCAAAACCGTATAGGTTGTGTTCCTGTTGTTTTTAGTTATAATAGCCCAACCTACAAAGTTTATCTAAAACAGAATTGGTATTTTTTTGATACTTTTTGGGTATAAATAATTGAAAAATCCATCTAGGAATACAGTCATGGAATTAAGACATCTGCGGTATTTTGTTACTGTGGCGGACGAGCGTAATTTTACACGTGCCGCCGAAAAGCTGTTCATCGCCCAGCCACCCCTTAGCCGTCAAGTTCGCCAATTAGAAGAAGAGCTGGGTGTGGCATTATTCGTACCTGGTTCAAGACCGCTTACACTCACCGAAGCAGGTGAATTCTTATACGCACACGCCAGTCAAATGCTTGCCAAAGCTCATGATGTCAAGACTATGACACGCCGAGTAGGTCGCCATCAAGACACCCTACATGTGGGCTATGTCGCCTCCACCTTGTATGGTTTTTTGCCAGAGATTATTCGCAAATTCAAAGAGCAAGCACCTGAAGTCAGTGTGCGTTGGCATGAGATGAATTCCGTTCAGCAATTAGCAGCCCTAAAATCAGGCAAGATTGATGTGGGTTTTGGTAGGCTACGCATTGAAGATGCCAGCGTTCGCCGTATTCTACTGCGTGAAGAACAGCTCATGGTTGCCCTACCACTAGAGCACCCCTTAACCAAACAACAAAAACCCCTGTCGCTCATTGACTTGGTGAATGACACCTTGGTCGCTTATCCCAGCCAACCACGTCCGAGCTTTATTGACCAGATTTTATCCATTTTTGCCGACCACGCCCTACAGCCCATCTCCGTCATGGAAGTGCGTGAATTGCAAATTGCTCTGGGCATGGTCGCCGCTGGTGAAGGTATATCCATTGTGCCTGCCAGCCTATATGGGCTAAAACGCCATAATGTGCAATACATGACTTTGCGTGAAAATCTGGTCTCACCCATCATCATGAGCATTCGTAATATGGACCCATCGGACAGCCTTAAAACCATCTTAAATGTCATTTATCGCATTTATGACACCGAAGGCATCAGCTATCATCGTGAGATTTTGTAAGATTTGTAAAGCATGACAAAAAACAAAAACCGCCCAAAAGGATTTGAGCGGTTTTTGTTAATCGTTCATTACTATGATTTTATCGTGGCTTGTTGCCACAGCTTAGTCAATGATGGGCAGCGTGCTTTTTGCTCACGAGCACAACCGCAATCGCCGCAATCACCCCTGGAATGGCAAACACCATAAAATTCATATGATGTGGCAGTGCCATCGCCAGCAATGTGCCACCAAGCATAGGTCCAATAATCGCTCCAGTGCGTCCCACGCCAGATGCCCAGCCCAAGCCTGTTGAGCGGATATTCATTGGATAAAACTGTGCAACATAAGCATACAGCAGAATCTGCGAGCCAATCGTCGCCGCACCAGCGATAATCAGCAATAGGTACAACAGCGGCTGTGGCTGATTATAACCCAGCAAGCTAATCGATACCGCCCCTGCCACAAAGAATGTCGCCAGTACAGGTTTTGGGTGAAAACGGTCGGACAAACGCCCACCACCTACCGCACCCAAAATACCACCAGCATTTAACACCAACAAGAACATCAAGCTGGATTTAAGCCCATAGCCTGCCATGGTCATCAGCTTCGGCAACCACGAACCCAAGGCATACACCATCAGCAAGCACATAAAAAACGCACACCAAAAACTTAGCGTACTGCCTAGGCGATTTTCTTTGATTAAATCAGTAATGACAGCTTTGTTTTTGACCGCTGCTGGCAAAGTGAGCGTATCGCTTTCGCTGATATTTTCGGACGGCACAAGACGCTGCATGACTTCTTTGGCTTTGGCTTCTTGACCGTGTTTAAGCATAAATGCCACCGAATCAGGCAACATCTTCATAATAAATGGCAACAGCAAAAGCGGAATGACAGCAATAAAAAACATCACCTGCCAACCAAAATTTGGCACGACCCAAATACCCAGCCCTGCCGACATAATACCGCCCACGCCATAACCACTGAACATGACCGCCACCAGCGTACTGCGGATACGTTTGGGAGCATACTCACTCATGAGTGCCACCACGTTAGGCATGACCCCGCCGATACCAAGCCCTGCAATGAACCGCATGACGGCAAACTGTGTCGGCGTCTCGGCAAAGCCATTTAACACCGTAAAACCACTAAACAGTACAATACACAGAATAATCATCTTCTTGCGTCCGAGCTTATCAGACAGTGTACCCAGTGCCATCGCCCCTATCATCATGCCAAATAAGGCACTGCTGCCTAGCATACCAGCGGTTACAGGGTCGAGATTCCATTCTTTCATCAAAATGGGCAACACCACCCCATAAATCACCAAATCATAGCCATCAAAAATAATAATCAGAGTACACCAAAAAAGTATCGTCCAGTGCAAGGGGGTGAATTTGGCGTGGTCAATTAATTCATTGACGTTCAGCTGTCTCATGATACAATTCCTTGTAATTAAATAAAAAATGACGAGCTATCCTGTAGTCGTCATGTCAATATAAAGCAAAAGTATCAAAATCCCTAACACTGTTTTAGTATTTTTTCATACCCATAAAGTATAATTAGTAAAAGCACCAACACTCACCCAAACCGCACCATCTTGCACAGCTGTCGCCATTCATCTTGTGTGGCTTGGTCTGGGTAAATGCGAACTGTCAGCGGTCGTGGCATCGGCTCATACACCCAAAACTCAAAGACGATACATACACTCATATTGGTGAGTTTGATAAGCTCGGCTTGCCACAGTTGTGCGTCATCTGCCGTCTTGATTTTTGGTGTTTTGGATTGCACCACCAATTGCCAATCACCCCACACACCGCCATTAGGACTGATAAGCTGTATAACACGCACTTCACGGATACGGTATAGCCACCACACCAAAAGCACGCTCAAGGTAAAGACACTCCACTGCCACCAACTCAGCCCAGCACCAAATGCTAACAACACCCCTACCCCAAGATAGGCAAGCCATAGCCTACGCATTTGCCATGATGTAGCAATGGCGATATCTAGTCGTTGCTCGCTCATTGTGTCATGGCTGCCTAAGCGTGTTTCAGCTGTTTTATGCGTGCAATCAACGCTGTTACCGCTGGCTCATTAGGTTCGGCTTGATTCAAAAAAAACAACAACAAATCGGGGTCTTCATAGCCCAGCAACTGTTCAAACGCCTGTTTTTCATCGTCGCTTGCCGTCAGATAATACTGCTTGACATAAGGGTCGATATAAAAATCCAGCTCTTTTAAACCACGGCGTGCTTGATAGATAATGCGACGCTCATGGTCGCTTGCTTGTGTCATCATGATATATCCCCATTCATACTATAGTCGATTAAAATAAAAATGAGACAAGGCGACAACGTCCGCAGTGTACAAGTAGTACATAA
>JAUNUB010000105.1 GCA_030538375.1 Moraxella sp.
AAAACCTGACAGTGTTGTCTACACAGACAGCTACAAAAGTTACAACGTCCTTGATGTGTCTGATTTTAAACATTTTAGGGTTAATCATTCTAAAGAATTTACAGATAAAGATAACGGACAAAACCACATCAACGGCATTGAGAATTTCTAGTCGCAAGCCAAACGTATCCTAAGAAATTATAATCAATCAAACCCAGAATAGGACAAAAGAGCCTCCCAAAACGTAGTAAAATTTGGTAGAACTTTGCGTAAATGCTTTTTAAGATTGCCCCAAGTTTTTTGGGTGGGGTTTAGTTCGGGTGAATAAGGTGATAAAGGCAGTATCACATGCCCAAACTTGCTGGCTAATGCTTGTAAAACTTCCATTCTATGAAAACGAGCGAAGACAGTACAAGTAGTACTCATAAGTGAGTTTAACGATGTATTAAAGTGAATTTAGAAGACTGTGTTTTGGGTAGAAGGCAGGCATACCCTACAACAAACCCCAAAGACCGACCATTCAGCCTTTGGGGTGGGGTTTGTATGTTTGGGTGTGTGAGTGCGTAGGCTTTGTAGAGCCGTATAGATGGCTGGCTTAGTAGTCCAGCTGATTTAACTCACGGTAATTATCACAGCCTATTTGCTCGCCGTTATCACAGGTTTTACCAAACCATGCTTTGGCAGTGCTGTGGTCTTGGCGTACGCCTAGACCATCATCATACATCACCCCCAGATTGTTTTGTGCCTTGGCATAGTCTTGATTGGCGGCTTTAATGTATCATTCTACCGCTTTGGCATGGTCTTGGTATACACCCCAGCCATTATCATACATCAGCCCTAAATTACGCTGTGAATTGGCATACCCTTGATGAGCAGCTTTCGTAAACCACTCAAAGGCTTTAGTATAATCTTGGCGTACGCCTTGACCATTATAGTACGCATTACCTAGTTTATTCTGTACTTCGGCATTGCCTTGGTTTGCTAATTGATAAGTGGTGTTAAAGTCGGATACATCATTGGCTATCGCTGGGGCGGTAGTGGTCAGTGCCAAAGCGAGCAGCCCAAAACAAACAACAAGACGAGTAAAATATTTCATCATAATACTCCATACAAAAATTGATGACAAATATAACATACACAGCGACATAGTCAAATAAATTCACTTTAAGACAAAAAACCAGTAGCAGAATAGTGCAAGTAGTACTTACAAGTGAGTTTGATGTGAATAAGTGCAGGACACGCCTATCTTTTGGTACGTCCCAAGCTGGGCTTGGGTTGATTGTTTTTTTGAAAACTGTTGTTATAGTCGATTAAAATAAAACCAATACATACTCATGCGTGATTGTTCGTAGGGTGCTTTGTTCCCCCACCAATAAACGTGGGTTCAGCCACACTACGGCTACACGGCGGTCTGTCGGCTTGTCTTATTCTTATTTTAATCGACTATAGTTATAAGCTAGTATGAAAAAGTCGCTTAATATCATATTAAGCGACTTTTTGTTATACATATGCTATTGCGAATATCATGCGGTGTCAATCAATCCTTGCTTTCAAGCAGATGACGATAAATTGTACCGCCCAGCACGCCACCGATAATAGGTGCTACCCAAAACACCCATAGTTGCCCAATCGCCCAGCTGCCTTGGAATACTGCCGCAGCCGTACTACGAGCAGGGTTGACCGATGTATTAGACACAGGAATGCTGATAAGGTGAATGAGCGTCAATGCCAAGCCGATGGCAATAGGAGCAAAACCAGCAGGCACTTTTTTGTCTGTCGCTCCGTGAATAATGATAAGAAAAAAAGCCGTCAAGACAATCTCAGCAACCACGACCGCCATCAGCGAGTAATGGTTTGGTGAGTGCTCACCATAGCCATTAGACGCAAAACCTGCCGAAGCGTCAAAGCCTGCATGACCTGAAGCGATGATATATAGAACAAATGCCCCCAAGATACCACCAATCACTTGGGCGATGATGTAGGGCAAGGCATCTTTACTGGCGAAGCGTCCGCCTGCAACCAAACCAAGCGTAACCGCAGGGTTAAAATGACCACCAGAGATATGACCTACGGCATATGCCATCGTTAGCACGGTCAGACCAAAGGCAAGTGCCACGCCTGCAAAGCCAATGCCCAGCTCAGGAAAAGCCGCTGCCAGTACCGCACTGCCACAGCCACCAAAAACCAGCCAAAATGTGCCGAAGCTCTCGGCGAGTAAACGTTTTGACATGATAAACACCCCTTAAAAAATTGTTGTGAAAAGTTGTTAAAGTTAGCACTGGTGAACGAGTGGATTGTACAACAAGGCGTTAATTGACTGCTGAATAATTGTGTGTACGAATTGTGGTGGCAATGTAGATTATTTGGGTGCTTTGTGTATATTGCTTGGGTAGTACAAGGGTTTGTGCGGTGGTTCTATAGGCTTATGTAAATGGTGTAAAGATGTGTATATAGTCAATTAAAATTGCAATAATACTGCGTTGCCAACGTCCTTATGTACTACCTGTACACCACGGACGTTGTCGCCTTGTCTTATTTTTATTTTAATCGACTATAAAAAAACGCCAATGTTAAGCATTGACGTTTTGGTAAAGGCTGATTTGCGTGGGCTAATATTATTACTTCGCCTGCTCTTGTGCGTCTGTTACTGCAAGGGCGGTCATATTTACGATACGACGTGCCGTGGCAGATGGGGTTAAGATATGCACAGGCTTGTCTGCACCCAGCAGGATTGGACCGATGGCTGCCGAGCCTGTGGCAGATTTTAGCAGGTTAAAGGCGATGTTGGCTGCGTCAAGCGTTGGCATGATAAGCAGGTTGGCATTGCCTTGTAGGGTGCTAAACGGTGCAGCTGCTTCACGCAGACGAGCGTCAAGGGCGGTATCACCGTGCATTTCGCCATCAAATTCAAAATCAACTTTCATATCGCTTAAAATGTCATGCACACGACGCATTTTGATGGCAGATTCTTTGTCCGATGTGCCAAAACTGGAGTGCGACAGCAGGGCAACGCGTGGCGTTACGCCAAAGCGACGCATACTTTCTACCGCCAAGATGGTCATTTCGGCAAGCTCTTCGGCACTTGGGTCTTCGTTGACATAGGTGTCAGCGATGAAAATGTTGCGGTTTTGCATGAGTACGGCATTCATGGCGTAGAAGTTGCTTACGCCTTCACGCTTGCCAATCACACGGCGTAGGTAGTTAAGGTGTAGATGATAAAAACCAAATGTACCACAAATCAAGCCATCAGCGTCGCCTTGTTCTACCATGAGCGAGCCAAGCAGCGTGGTTTTGCGGCGAGTGTCTCGGCGAGCAAGTTCGGCAGACACGCCATCACGTTGGTTGTTTTGGTAATAAAAACGCCAGTATTCTTCGTATTTTGGATTGTTGTTGGGGTCAATGATGGTGATGTTCTTGCCAGTTTCAAGACGCAGCCCCAAGGTCTCGATTTCGCTGGTGATGACATCAGGGCGACCGATAAGCGTTGGAATGGCAATGCCTTCATCAACCACGACTTGCACCGCACGCAGTACATCAGGGTCTTCGCCTTCACTAAAGACGATACGTTTTGGGTCTGCCTTGGCTTTGGTGAAGACAGGCTTCATGGCAAGGGCGGAGTTGTAGACGAATTCGGACAGTTTTTGGCGATATGCCCCAAAATCATCAATCGGCAAAGTGGCTACACCGCTGTCCATGGCGGCTTTGGCGACAGCTGGGGCAATCTCTAGGATTAGATTTGGCTCAAGCGGGCCGGGAATCAGATAATCACGTCCAAAACTTTTGCCAGTCTCGATGACTTTAGCGTCATGGTCTGGCGTGGCTTCGACATGTGCCATGGCAGCGATGGCGTGGACGCAGGCGATTTTCATCTCTTCGTTCACCGTAGTTGCCCCCACGTCCAATGCCCCACGGAAGATATAAGGGAAACATAGAGCGTTGTTGACTTGGTTGGGGTAGTCCGAGCGTCCTGTCGCCATAATCACGTCCGAGCGTACCGCATGAGCAAGCTCTGGCATAATCTCAGGCGTTGGGTTGGCAAGGGCAAAGACAATAGGGTCTTTTGCCATTTTTTTGACCATGTCTTGCGTAAGAATGCCAGCACCCGACAACCCCAAGAAAAAGTCCGCATTGCCAATGACATCATCTAGTGTAACAGCGTCGGTGGCTTGGGCGTAGCGAGCCTTGGATTCGTCGAGCTTATCACGGCTTGTGGTGATGACACCACGAGAGTCCAGTACATAGATGTTCGCTTTGTTTGCTCCCAAGGCACAGATAAGGTCAAGACAGCTAATCGCCGCCGCCCCTGCCCCAGAGCAGACGATTTTGATTTCGCCAATCTCTTTGTTAACGAGCTTTAGGGCGTTTAACAGTGCCGCAGTGGAGATGATGGCAGTGCCGTGTTGGTCATCGTGAAATACAGGAATGTTCATTTTTTCACGCAGTTCACGCTCAATTTTGAAGCATTCTGGGGCTTTGATGTCTTCTAGGTTGATACCACCAAAAGTAGGCTCAAGACTGGCAACCGCTTCGATAAACTTATCGGGGTCGTTTTGGTTAATCTCGATATCAAAGACATCAACGCCAGCGAATTTTTTGAACAACACGCCTTTGCCTTCCATGACAGGCTTAGATGCCAATGCACCGATATTGCCAAGCCCAAGCACAGCTGTACCGTTGGTGATTACGCCCACCAAGTTGGCACGAGCGGTATATTTGGCGGCAAGTTTTGGGTCTTTTTCGATTTCTAGGCATGGCACAGCTACCCCCGGTGAGTAGGCAAGGGCTAAGTCGCGTTGGTTCGCCATTTGTTTGATGGGGGTTACGCTGATTTTACCGGGGCGTGGGTGTTCGTGGTAGTGCAGGGCGTTTTGTTCAAATTGACGCTGGAGTAATTCTGCGTCGTTGTCATGAGTACTCATAAGATTGTCCTTGGGTTTTGTTACAGATTTTTGTGAATTGCAGTAAATTAAAATGGTTCTATTC
The DNA here is from genome assembly GCA_030538375.1 of Moraxella sp. Classification (GTDB taxonomy): domain Bacteria; phylum Pseudomonadota; class Gammaproteobacteria; order Pseudomonadales; family Moraxellaceae; genus Moraxella. Next base: position 4,963 of record JAUNUB010000105.1, read on the forward strand.
TACATCAATCTGCACTCTTTCACCACAAAAAACAATGATGAATTCAAAAAATCTGACATTTGTGATGTGGTGGTTGGCGGACAAGGCTGCGGCAAAAAAACATTGAATTTTAGGTTGCTAAATTTTAGGGTGTTTGATTTTGGCTTGCCGACTTTTGGACTGTTAAATTTTGGCTTACTTGATTTTATGCCAAAAATAAATTTTTTTACCAAGAGTTTGTATGGCAAAAGCTGGACAGACCCAATTGCCATTTGCTATTTTTTGGGTAAGCAGTTACCATATGTTTAACCATTTTATCCCACCATAACAAAGGCAAAAAAATTATGCGACATAACAACCGTTCACTTGATGAATTACGCCCCATTTCATTCACTCGCCACTATACCAAGCACGCCGAAGGGTCGGTTTTGGTGTGCTTTGGCGATACCAAGGTGCTATGTACCGCCAGTATCGAAACAGGTGTACCACGCTGGCTAAAAGGACAGGGGCAAGGCTGGCTGACCGCAGAATACGGCATGTTGCCACGAGCTACAGGCACACGCACCCAGCGAGAAGCGGCAAGGGGTAAGCAAACAGGACGCACGCAGGAGATTCAGCGGCTGATTGGGCGTAGCTTGCGTGCCATGCTGGATTTGTCAAAGTTGGGCGAAAACACCATTTATATCGACTGCGATGTCATTCAAGCAGATGGCGGTACTCGCACTGCCAGTATCACAGGGGCGGCGGTGGCGTTGATTGACGCACTAGAGAGCCTACAACGCAACAAAAAACTTGCCAATGACCCACTCATCGGCTTGGTGGCGGCGGTGTCGGTGGGTATCAAGGACGGCAAGGCGTATCTGGATTTGGATTATAATGAAGACTCAAGCTGCGACACCGATTTGAATGTGGTGATGACGCAGGCAGGCGGATTTATTGAAATTCAAGGTACAGCCGAAGAAAAAGCCTTTAGCCGTGCGGAGTCCAACGCCATGCTGGATTTGGTAGAAAGTGGCATTCAGACGCTTATCGAAGCCCAAAAACAAGCCCTAAACTGGTAATTTAAGTATTTTATTTGAGTGTCTTATGCTAAAAGTGCTGAACGATGGCGTACAAATCACCCTAAATGGCAATGGCAGCGACCCTTTGTTTATATGGGCGGGTTGTTTGGTTGGGCTGGCAGTGCTGGTGGCGGTGGGGTGTATGGTGTTGCCTGTGCCGTATGCCATTGGTTCGGTGGCTTTGCTTGCGATTTTTATGTATTTTTTTAATCAACAAAGACATGCCGTCAAGACGATAAAGCACTATCATCAAGGCGTGCTAATTATTCGCTCAAATCATTTTAGTATCGATGGAGCAGGCGTGGGGCTTAGCGACAATGCACAGATTGATATTGCCAAAGGTGTGCTATCTGTTGTAGATAGGGGGCTTAGCTATCGGTTTGTGGGCTTTGATGATGACAAAGAGCTTGAGATTGCCAAAAAAGTACTACAAGGACACGCCATCACCAAAAACGAAAAAACCGTGAAAATGCAAGGTTAAGGGCGATAGTCTAGCACACCCAGCTTTCATTGCACAAAAGCCTACAGCCTGCAAAGTTTTAATGGGCTTTTGCTTAAAAACTTGCGTTTATCTTTTTTACTTATTTACCTTCTTTTTAACTTAAAAGACGAATACACTTTACTTAATCAAGGATTAACAAATGACACAAACCATCATGAGTGGGCAGGATAAAAATCAGCTACAGATGAGTATCCTAATGACCCCAGATTTGGCAAATTTTACAGGCAATGTGCATGGGGGCGATTTGTTAAAAATGCTTGACCAAGTCGCCTATGCCTGTGCTAGCCGCTACAGTGGCAAATACGTGGTAACGCTATCGGTAGACCAAGTGATATTTCGTGAGCCGATTCATGTGGGCGAGCTGGTTACGTTTTTTGCCAGTGTGAACTATGTGGGACGGACTTCGATGGAGATTGGTATCCGTGTCGAAGCAGAAAATATCCAGTCTCGCAGTGTGCGACACACCAACAGCTGCTATTTTACCATGGTGGCAATTGACGAAAATCGCAAGCCAACCCCAGTGGAAACGCTTGAGATAAAAACACCGCTGCAACAATGCCGATATGATGCCGCACTTCGCCGCAAGCAAGTGCGTATGGCTTATGATGATAGGTCAAAGTGCTGATGTTTTTGCCAAAAAACAAGACTTAAAGTTTAAAGTGCCAACCAAAAAAATCTTATTTTTGGTTGGTTTTGTTGTTGGTTATTAGTCTTGTTTTGGCTGGTTTTGGTTAAACAACGGCTAGATTTGGCTTGGATTTGGACAAGATTTGATGTATTTAGTTTGACCGAGATTTGGCTCAAATTTAGTTTTGATATTATTATACCAAACCCCTTGTGGGTGCAATGGTATTATTAAGCGGATTTCCCCTTAATAATACCATGCTTAAAATACCATTTAA
>JAUNUB010000106.1 GCA_030538375.1 Moraxella sp.
AATGGGTTATCTTCATTTTTGTAGTATAACATAGTTGTTATCTACTACAGCCCCTAAAAATACAAGCCATAGCGTGTGGTATAAGCCCACGTTTGCACCAAACCCACGACACTCCCATATTTTGCACAAAACAAAATACTGGACTTACACCGCAACCCACACCCATACCATTCATTCACGAGCAAAAATATTTACAAAGCGGCAAGTGATTTTTAGATATAATGGTGGGCTTTATGACAAATATTTTTGGGCGGCGATTGCTTTATGATGAAAAATTTACGACATTTTTATTTTGACATGGTGTTCACCGTGGTGGCTCTGCTTGGGGCGGCGTATTGGGGTTATACACATGGCGGCATATCGGCATTGCTCTCCGCTTTGTTTGTTACCCTAGTGCTGGCGGTGATGGAGATTTCATTATCCTTTGACAATGCCGTGGTCAATGCGTCGGTGCTCAAGCACTGGGATAAGTTTTGGAAGACGATATTTTTGACCGTGGGTATGCTGATTGCGGTGTTTGGTATGCGACTTGTCTTCCCCATTGTCATCGTGGCGGTAACTGCCAATATGGGCATGGGCGAAGTGGTGCAACTGGCACTGAACAACCCTGCCGAATACTCCGCCAAACTCATGGCACACCATGCCGAGATTGCAGCCTTTGGCGGTATGTTTTTGCTGCTCGTATTTTTGAACTTTGTGTTCGATGACAAGGACGTGCATTGGTTTGGCTGGCTAGAACGCCGCTTGGCACGCTTTGGCAAGGTCGATGCGATGAGTGTGTTTGTGGCGATTATCACGCTCATGATATCCTTGTCATGGGTGGACGAAGCCCAAGAATCCGCCGTGCTGATGGCAGGTATTTGGGGCATTCTCATCTATATGGGGGTTAATGTACTGTCCACACTGCTAGAAGGGGACAGTGATGGCGATGACAGCAAAGCAGGCGGCAACGAAGTCGCAGGGGCGGTTGCCAAAGGAGGTGTTGCAGGGTTTTTATACCTTGAAGTACTAGATGCGTCATTCAGTTTTGATGGAGTGATTGGGGCGTTTGCCATCACAAGCGACGTGGTAATTATCATGATTGGGCTTGCCATCGGTGCGATGTTTGTGCGGTCGATGACGATATTTTTGGTCGAAAAAGGCACGCTAGACGAATTCATCTACCTAGAGCACGGTGCACATTATGCGATTGGGGCATTGGCGGTGATTATGCTGCTGTCCATGAAATTTCACATTCCTGAAGTCATCACAGGCTTGATTGGTGTGGCGTTCATTGTCGCTGCGGTGATTGCGTCAATTCGCCACAAAAGACAACACAGTGCCGAAATTGAGTAAAACCACTTTTCCTTAAAAAACTGGCGATTACTATTTTTAAAAGCAAGAACATTTTTTGCGATAAAATGAATTGCAGATAGCCCCTAAATTGAATTTAAAAATTGACCATAAAAAACCATGCAGAGCAAGAAATCTTAAAAGTTTTCTTACCCTGCACAGGGTCTACCGACAATTCATCACGCCAAACAATTAAGTTTAAAATTTGTGGTAAACACACGGCTTTTGTGCTAGCTTTTGTGCTAAAAGTGGCTAAATCTTGTCTTTCATCGTCAAAAACGCAGGTTGATAGAATAACTATCAACCTGCGTTTTTTCCTTGAAAAACTAGCGATTTATCTCATTTTTATCTACAAAGATGAAATGTCAGCAGACCCTAGTCTTTTGTGATGAAATTTGGTGCGTCTAGCTACCAATCACACCGCCATCATCTTTGGTGATGACTACTGTGGCAGCTCTGGGGCGACCGCCTGCTTTGCCATCTGGCCATGCAGAGATGGCGGTAGGATTGGCAGGGTCGCTGTCGCCATCGGCAGGTTCGCCGGGGTGCTGAATGTTGATAAACAGCGTTTTGTTGTCAGGAGTAAAGGCAATGCCTGTTACTTCTGCACCGTTTGGTGCGGTCAAAAATCTACGGAATTCCCCAGTCTCTGGAATGGTAGCAACCATTTGGTTATTGCCCATACCTGCATATTCTTTGATGTTGATGGTGCTGGCAGACACGTCTGTTTGCACCCACAATACCCCACGATGGTCAAACGCCAGTCCATCAGGCGAACCAAAATCATCACCCTTGATATTGCCTTTGTGATTGGCATTCGTGGATTTTTTGTTGCCTGCCAATACCAAAATATCCCATGTGAAACTGGTTCTTGTGCCATCGCCTGCATCTTCTTGCCAGTGGATAATATGCCCAAAGCGGTTATTGGCTCGTGGATTGGCTTTGTCCACGCCTGCTTTACCTTCTGCACCACGTTCGCTGTTGTTGGTAAGCGTGCAATACAGACTGCCTTTGACAAATGGATCTGCCGAAATCCATTCTGGTCTGTCCATCTTGGTCGCTCCCAGCACGTCTGCCGCTTGCCTGGTTTTGATAAGCACTTCACCTTGGTCAGCAAAGCCATTACCTGCCGTCAAGCCATTTTGCCCATGCACCAGTGGCAACCACACGCCTGTGCCGTCATCATTAAATTTTGCCACATACAGCGTGCCTTCGGTGAGCAGCTGCATATTTGCGGCACGGTCTTTTGGATTGTATTTATTTTTTGAGACGAATTTATAAATGTACTCAAAGCGTTGGTCATCACCCATGTACACCGCCACTTGTCCACTTGGGGTTACTACCATTTCTGCCCCTTCGTGCTTGATACGTCCTAGGGCGGTGTGTTTTTTTGGAATGGATTCTGGGTCAAAGGGGTCAATCTCTACCACCCAGCCAAAGCGATTTGGCTCGTTCTCGGTGATGTCGGTGTTAAAACGTGGGTCAAACTCACTCCAGCGATAGCCGTCTTCGGCTTTTTTGATACCGTAGCGTTTTTCGTTGGCACTTATCTGCCCGCTAGGACGCACAAAAATATCACTCCAGTTTTCTTCGCAGGTCAGATAAGTTCCCCACGGTGTCTTGCCGTTGGCACAGTTTTGCATTGTACCACGCACATACATGCCATTAGGGTCATCTACCGTCCGCACCAATTCATGCCCTGCCGCCGCTCCTGTCATCACCATCAAGGTGTGCGGCGTGATACGGCGAGCGAATTTTGATGGGCGTACCACTTGCCATTGCTCACTGTGCTTGCGTACTTCCACCACAGAGACACCCATGGCATTTTGGCTTTTTAGCACTTTGTCTGCCGACCAGTTTTGTGTACCGTCTACAAACAGCAGACCGTTGTCCACGTATTCGTGATTCATGGCAAGCAGTCCACGATTAGACTTTTGCGAACCATAAGGCAATGGAAAAAACGCCATGCCATCATGGTGCATACCTGCTTGTACCGCTTGGTCGGCACTGGTGTTGGTGGCATTTGACTTAAACACTGGCATATTGTCGGCAACACCGACCGCATCACCCCATTTATAAAAGGCACGGGCACTGTAGCCTTCTGGCACAACGACGGTGTCGGTGGCAGAAAACGGTACAGCTTTAAAGCCCAATTGCTTGGCACGCACGCCTGCTGTGGTCTTTGCATAGGCAAGATTTGGCAAAGATGCCGACAAAGCAATCATACCAGCCCCTTGCAGGACTTTGCGGCGTGTCAGCATGGCTTCGGCGATTTGGCTAAAGGCGGTATTCGGACTGTCGTTAGCGATGTCGTGTTCGCTGTGGATTTTTGCAAGTGGCTTACCCATAAAAACGCTCCTAAAATCATTAATCAAAAAATACGCTGGCTTATAAATGCTGGCGGTGCGTGGTGCGATATAGCTTTTTCAAAATATAGTCGATTAAAATCAAAATGAGACAGCACGACAGACCGCCGTGTACAAGTAGTACATAAGGGAGCTGGTAACGTAGTATCATTGCAATTTTAATTGGCTATACAATGACTTTGTAACTCACTTAACAGATGCCGCTTGGCTGTCTGCGTGTATCTTTTGCTAAAGTGAATTTATTTGACCCTAATTTGTTTGACTCAAATAAGGCATTGTAGGCAATTTGAATTATTGAAAAAGTGGCTTTATTGTAAGGCTTGTGCGTGTCAGTTGTGTGATGAGCGTATGACAATTTGATGAATTGTGCGATGTGCGACTATATGTAACGAACAGGTAGGGCATAGTATAGTCAAATAAATTCATTTTAGGACGAGGAAAACGAGCGAAGATAGTACAAGTAGTACTTACAAGCGAGTTTGACGACGTACTAAATTGAATTTAAAAGACTATAACACTTGGCAAAGTATGCAGCGATATTGTCTTGGATATGCCTTAGATATATTTTGGCAGACAGCAAAAAACCACTGACGGAGGTATTCAGTGGTTTTTTACTCGTCCATGTTAAGATAACGCAATCAAAACAGCTTGGGTCATCTTTTTATCCATCATCAATCCATCGTATAGCGGCTGTCCTAGTGAGCGTCATGCTCTCTTCCGTGTTGCTATGGGTGTATTATGCCAAACTTTGCCCTGTCTGACTATTCGCCAATGTCGTCAATGTGTGTAAGCATATGCTGACAAATGTATTATAGTCATTTAAAATGACAAAGATTATTGAGAGTATATTCACCTTTCACCACACAAACCCACAAGGTACAAAACCTTGAAAAACTTTTGAAAAAAAGCCAAACACACCCTAATAAGCAATCGCTTTATCGCGGCGTACAACTTTGTGATTTTTATCCAGATACAGTACTTCATTCTCGGTATTGGGTAGAATTCCCCACACCACACCATCAACGAACTCACCACCTAAATGCTCATATATCGGTGGAATAATTTCTCTGCCAGTGTCATCAATCAAACCGTACAAGCTATCTTGAACCACTACTGTCGCCATACCATCTTGAAAATCACCAATCGTTCGGTATTTTTTGTTAGCAGATACAATAATCTTACCTGTGTTATCTAACACACCTGCATAATCCCCTTGCGAAAAAATCGCTCGATTGCCTGAATAGGTTTTAATGCCCTTAAAGTTCGTATTGGGCTGCACCACAAAACGCCCTTGTTTGTCAATCACACCAAAGCCTTGCTCCGTCCGCACCACAGCTAATCCACCACTGAAGTTTTTGGCACTCAAAAATTGGTTGGGGATAGCGGTTTTTCCTTGCTTATCCATGTAGCCAAATCTGCCATTCTTTTGAAACCATACCAGCCCTTCGCTAAAATACGCACCGTCAGGCAGGGTATGTTTGAGCGTGCCATCGCTATAGTTGCTGATACTTTGTATCCTGTCGCTGTTTGGCACATGTGCCGCTTCGATGACTTCTTTGCCTGTTGTATCCAAAAAACGGCATGCAGCAACCACGCACGCCCTTGCCATACCATCTTGATACACGTCAATGAGTGTGTAGTGATTATCATTCAAAATGTTGCCGTCTTTATCCATTAAGTGCCAGCTGTAGTCCATTTCATCTTTGACTTGGCTCTGTGGCACGCCAAGACGTACACGATACAACCCTTCACCAAGCCCGCCAATCTCATCATAAAATTCCCCCATGTATGCCCCTGTCTTATCAATCAGACGATATTTTTTGTTGTCGCCATAGTTAATCGCCACGATAGCACGTCCATCTTGAAAAGGGCTTGCATACACAAAACTGTGAGCAATCACCAGCTTAAATTGCTCATTGACGTAGCCATATTTTTCACCTTCTTGAGAAATGCCCATGCCTTCTTGCCAATCTGTGTATTGCTGGGCATTGTTATACAGCCATAGCACATAAGAATACCAACACACCACAGCAAGTACAGCAAATAGGAGTATGATACGCAGCCATTTAAACCATCGTTTTAGTCTTGTGCTGGTTGCCGTCTTTGGTAAATGAGTGTGTTTCATAAGAACTCAATTTATTATAATTATTCAGTCCACGATAATACACCAATTATCAGCATTTAACAATGCGTATTCATTAGGGTCTGTTGACATTTCGTCTTTGTAGATAAAAATGAGATAAATCGCCCTTCTTTCAAGGAAAAACGCAGGTTGATAGTTATTCTATCAAGCCAAGTTTTTGACGATGAAAGACAAGATTTAGCCATTTTTAGCACAAAAGCCGTACATTCACCACAAGCTAAAAACTTAATTGTTTGGCGTGATGAATTGTCGGCAGACCCTAAACATTCATTTGGCTTGTTCATACTTCCGTGCCAATCCCATGCACCGCTCATAGCGTTTGTTCACATTGCTGGCGAACCAGTTGGTGTCATAGTCCTTGCTAAGTTTTGGACTGCTGATGGCGACTTTTGGCATGGTGGCATAGACAGGTGTGGTGTTTGTCGTGCGTACATACAGCTCTTTGATTGCCTTGTAGGTCGCAGTGAGTTCAAAATCGGCACGCTTTTCTTTTTTTAAATCCTTGCGAACTTGGGTGGCGGTGAGCGGTTTGCCATCTTGGGTGAGCCTTGGCAATAGACTGACAATCGCTTGCTCAGTTTGACTGCTTTCGCTTTTGACGCTGCCGCCAGCATACAACAGCAAATCACCATCTAAGGTAAGCGTTCTGCCTGTCAATTTGGCAATCTGGGCTTGAACAGCAGCATTGCGACTAGAATACATGCCAGAATTATAATCGGCAAAACGATAGATGGGTTTGTCATACTCCGCCTGATACACCATCAAGCGATGAATGCCATAATACAGACCACCGTACTGGCTGTACAAATCCGCCCTAAGTTCATCATTATTCATATTGGCACGGCGGTAGCGTTTGGCATAGTCAATATGCACCTGCATTGAGCCTAGCGTGGTAATGGGATTTAGACGCTCATCAATGCCCTGCCCCAGCGTTTTGGCGGTATTCGTTAGCATTGCCATCTTGTAATTGGTGGCAAAATATTCGAACATCTGTCGATACAATTCGTCCAGCTCACGTTCGGTTTTGACAGCTTTTATTTGACGCTCAAAACTATTGTCCGTGGTGGGGCGTGTGGCGAGCATTTGCTTAAATAGGCTTGCTAAAGTCTTGCCGAGCTTATCGTCCAGCTTGTCTTCTAGGGCTTTTAGCGAAGTCGCTCCCAGATTTGGTACGGCAGGGTCAGCGGCAAAATTGGACTCTTGGTCGATGATTGCCACGGCGGTGCAGATATTTTGGGCGGTTTTGTCGATTTTTAGTTCATCGAACACCTTAGCAATGTCGGTCGCCCAACTGCTCTTATCCTGCTTACGTTCTGGCAGGACTTTGGCGATGTGTTCCGTGGTAAGTGCTGGCTTTGGGTCGGCAGGCGGCGTGCAGGCATTTAAGATAGGTAGGCTTAATACCATACCAAACAGCGATACTTGCCAGCGGCTTGGGTTGGGTGATTGTGGCGATACTTTCATGGGTCAATTTGCAT
>JAUNUB010000107.1 GCA_030538375.1 Moraxella sp.
ACCGTGGGCGGATTGTTGATAAACTTGGCAATACAAGCGACTGGACGGCGTGGGCAAAAGGTACAACGGACGCATCGGCGGATAAAGTATTAGATATATTAGCAGGGCAAATTGGTGAGAGTGAACTGAACACGTCGCTCACCACGAGCATTGGCAAAATCCCAGCCCTTGATGGCAAAGTAACAGGGCTTGATGGTAAGGTAACTGGGCTTGATGGGCGACTGACCGCCAGCGAGCATGAGTTGACCACCAAGATTAATGCGGACGTGGCAAGCACTCGCACGGCTCTAAATAAAGCAATCAGTGATGTGAACAACGGTTTAACCACCAAAGTGAACGAGCTTAGCAATACAGACAAAAGCCTGCTTGCCACCATCACCGCTAACAAGCAAAGCACGGACAGCAGTATCGCCGCCGTACTCACCAAGACCGAGACCGCCCTTAGCAAGACCACGCAAAATGCCAGTACGCTCACCGCCGTACAAGCAGGGCTTGCGACCAAAAACCGCACCTACAGACAGAGCAGTGCTCCCACGGCGAACCTTGTGGTAGGCGACTTGTGGATAAATACCACTGGCGGCAAAAACATGGAGCTAAGACGCTGGGGCGGCAAAACATGGGACACCACCGCCGACCCACGCATTGCCAGCAATGTGTCTGCCATCAGTGGCTTGTCCACCAAAGTTGCCAGTGCCGAAGGGCAAATCAGCCAACACGGACAACACCTAACCACTATCAATAACGAGCTTGCCACGGTCAAAAATGAGCTTGGCAGCAAGGCAAACAGCAGTGCCGTGTCCGCCCTTGACAGCAAGCTAACTGGGATTGATGGCAAACTCACCAGCGAGAGCAGTAAAATCACCAAGCTACAAAATGACCTAACTACCACCAACAAAACCGTCGCCACCAAAGCCAACACCACGGCATTAACCACCCTTGACAGTAAGGTAACTGGCATTGATGGGCGATTGACTGCCACCACGACCAAGACGGATAGGTTGAGTGCTAAGTTTGATGGGTTGAGCGTGGGGGGTCGGAATTTGCTGTTTATGACTGCTAATAACTATGCCAGTTATGGCAGTGGAGCAACGTTTACCAAATCAGCGGATTTTGCTCGCATTGTCGCTCTTACGGTGAGTAACAAAGGACTGGCAAACAGCTTTAAGTCCACGCACACACTCAAACAAGGCGAAAAAGCGGTACTGAGCTTTGAGTATCGCACTGACATGCCAAACTTACATTACACCTATATCCTAAACGACAACGGCAACTGGGCAATCCGTCCCTTGCTGTCTGCCGTATCTAATGGTGAGTGGCAAAAAGCAGTCATATCATTTGTCGCCCCCAAAGATTTGACCAATGTGCGTGCTTTGGTGGGCGGCGTAGCTGTGCCAGTGGGAGCGTTTTTAGAATTAAAAAACCTAAAACTCGAGCGTGGCACAATCGCAACAGACTGGACACCAGCCCCTGAAGACGGTGATAGTGCTGTGCAGAGCGTACAGGCAAATCTTGACAGCTTTAAAGCCACCACCGCCACCAAAGACACCGCCACGGCGACAAAAATCAGCACCCTACAAACCACGGTGGGCAATCACACATCGAGCATACAACAGCACAGTCAAAGTCTGAACGGCTTATCCGCCCAGTGGACACTCAAGGTACAAACAGGCAATATCGTAAGTGGTATTGGACTGGCAAGTAGTAATGGCGTGAGTGATTTGGCGGTGCGAGCAGATAAATTTTTCATCGCCGCCCCCACTGGCACAAACAAGGGCAAGCCACCCTTTATTGTCAAGACCACATCAAGCGTGGTCAATGGCGTAACCGTACCAGCAGGGACGTATATTGACAGTGCGTTTATTGCCAATGCGAGTATTAATATGGCGAAGATTGACAAGGCAAGTATCAGCAGCCTAAGTGCGTTGAGTGCGAATATTGGACATTTTAAATCAGCAGAGACTGGAGCAAGACTTGAGATTAAAGATAGTTTATTGTCTGTGTATGATGAAAATAACCGTTTGCGTGTGCGGTTAGGGTTATGGTAATTATTTTATTGTGTATTGGAGATTAATTATGTCAATTGGGTTGGAAGTTTATGATGAGCAAGGTGATATTATCTTGAATACAAACTCACAAACAACATCAGTGCTTGGGTCTATAAATATACAGAATGCTGGTGTATACAGGGTGATAAATCAAAATTTTAACCTAGGTACGCCATTTTATTTGACAGATGAATTTTATAATGGTATTGATATTGTTGCCAATTTTGATGGCGATACCTACACCTTTGAAATAAAAAAACTGCCCCTTGGTTCATCAAGAGCATTTAATATTATCTATGGGGTTTATTAATGAGTAGTGGAATACAATTGTTTAATGACAACAGCAGTATTGTATTAGCTACAGATACTATGCCATTATGTTTTCATAATAAAATTACACACAGATTAACCAAAAACAACGCAAGCATTATTAGCCTACATAAAGATGATGGTTATTTGTCTGCTTATCATATTGTGAATGATGATGGCTCAAGGTTTATGGATTATGGGCTATTTTCTCCGTTTGGTGCTGATGGTAGCTATTACTTTATCGCTGATAGAATGGCGGCTAATGCTCATGTCATGATTGAAGAATATCGCTTTAAGCTCGGCTTAAAACATCAAGCTAGAATGGGACTACAGCTTTTCGATGTCAATGGCAATGAAACCTACAACAGTAACAACAAACCCATTAATATATTAGCTAAACATTCTATTGATGTTTCTGATTGTTGGCTAAAGAATGATAATGGTCAATTCACAGGTATGTATAGGGGATCGTTTGCCACTCACAATGAAATTTCTAAAAAAACCGCTGTTTTATTTACCAATATTCCAACAGGATTGATAAAATTTTCACACCATAGGGCTATCTATATGTATGATATACGACTGCTTACAACAGAGGGAACATTCATGTTATATGTTCGCCCAGAATGGTGGATTGCCAATTTTACCAATGCACATTTCCCTGTTGATATCAACGCAAGGCTTGAATATTTTGTTGTGGACATCACCAACCTTTAGCCTACCAATCCACTGCGATATTAAAAGCAACTCGGCAAGGGCTTGCTATTTTCCCAAAAAGGGAATATAATAGCTCAAACCCAAAGAGATGTTGTTATGCGAGTGATTGCCAAGAGTACCCTAGTTCGCTTTTACACCGTCCACAGCGACGCCAAAGCACCGCTTGAAGCGTGGCACGACGTGGCGATTAAGGCGAATTGGCAAAGCCCACAAGACATCAAAAACCTATTTGCCAGTGCCAGTATCGTTGGCAATAACCGTGTGGTGTTTAACATCGCAGGCAACAAATACCGCCTTGTGGTAGAGATTGCTTATCAGATTGGGGTGATTTGGGTGAAGTTTATCGGCACGCACGGTGCATATGACAACATCAACGTGGAGAACGTCAATGACTATTAAACCCATTCGCAATGATGACGACTTGGCACAGGCATTCATCGCCCTTGAGCGTGTGTTTTTGGCGGATTATGGCACGCCACAAGCAGATGAACGTGATGTACTGCTTGCCTTGATTGAGTGCTATGAGAACCAGCACTATCCCATCAGCCACGCCACACCGCTTGCGGCGATTGAGTTTGCCATGGAGCAGTTTAACCTGTCTCGCAAAGACATGGAGCAGTACCTTGGCGTACCCAGCAAAGTTTCGGAAATCCTAAGCAACAAGCGTCCGCTTAGTCTTGGCATGATTAAACGCTTGCACAAGGGGCTAAATATCCCTTATGAGAGCCTTATGCCAGTTTAATCACCGCCATCAGATGGTGGTAAATTTGACAACGGCTAGTCCCCCTGTATCATCTTAGCATACTCAAGTATCGCCTGCTTAATCGCCCCTGCACGGTTGCCGTCGTGGTGGGCTTTGATGACTTGTAGGGCGTCATAGATGTCTTGTTCGTGCTGACTGATGATAAGTGTTGAGACACGTTCTAGGGCGTTATTGGTATAATTCATGGTTGCCTTGGTGCGTGCGGTGTAGTGTTTGTCGGTCATAAAAACCCCTTGCAAAATTGGCTAATGATGGTAATATAAAGGCTAAGGAGTGGCTAGGCGTTTCCCCCTAACCTGCCATGAGCGTTGCACCGCTTTTAGGCTTTTACTGTTAGTAAGCTGGGTAGCTTAGCAACAGCAGAACGATGGTGATTAACAATTTGGTAACTGTTTTCATCGTTTTACTCCTTGTTTTTTGTTGAGTGTAAGCTCAACGCTCATGAATAGCAACCTTGCTGTTCATGAGTTCTATTATATAGTGTTATACAATAAAAGTCAAGCAATTTGCTTGGCTTTTTTTATCAAACAAATTCACAATCATCACGCCCCTACATTGTTAGGGGCTTTTTTTATGGAGCATCTATGCCACAAAACAGCTTGACCACCTTGCCACTTATTATCAAAATCGGTGCGGTGATGATAGGGGCAATCTTTGCCTTGACTTTGACAGGGGATATTAAGGGCGGCAAATTGTCGCTTAATCTGTCGGTGATGATTAAATTTGCCTTTAGTGCCTATCTTGGTTTTATCGGTGGGCAATGGCTCATTGAGCATTTTGACTGGGGGCATTATAGCTATGTGTCGCACGGCTTTATCATGATGATGGTGTCGGTGTTTGGCATGCTACTTATCGGTATCGCCTATCAAGCCATCAAGCTGTCTACCACGGATAAATCACCCAGTGAAATTGTTAAGGAAGTCAAGGCAACGTTTAAAGAGATTTTTAAGTAACATCAACCAATTTTTTAACCGCCCCAAGCATCGTGCTAGGGGCTTTTTTTATGGAGCAACGTTATGACAACCATCACCCTAACCGCTGGACATGGGCAATACAAAGACCGCTTTGACAGCGGTGCAGTCGCCAAAGACGGTACGACCGAGGCTGCCATTGCCGTTGAAATGCGTGGTATCATCAAATATTATCTTGAGCGTGCTGGCGTTACCGTCATCACAGACGGCATTGGCAAGCAAAACCTAGGGCTAAATGACGCAGTCAAACTCATCAAAAAAGGCAAAATCGCCCTAGAAATCCACACCAATGCCAGCGATAATCCCAAAGCCCAAGGGGTAGAAGTGCTTGCTCTTGGTAAAGACAAGACGCTCGCCCAAAACATCGCAAAAGCAATCAGCGATACCACAGGCTACAAATTGCGTGGCGATAAGGGCTATCAGACGCAATCGATAAGCCCAAGGGGGCGACTGGCATTTGTACAGAATGGCGGTCTTATCCTTGAGCTGTTTTTTATCAGCAATCCTACCGAGTTACAAACCTACCGTGATAAAAAATGGTTGATTGGCAAGGCGGTGGCTGGGGTGTTGAGTGGGGTGGTTGGCTAAAGTAAAAAGTGGCGTAAAATAAAAACCCAAACACTCACCATAAGTCAATCACAATTCAAAAAATAAAGGATAGGTGAGTATACCTATCCTTTATTTATAATCAAAAATATATAATCAAAATCTGACAGGCTTTAATCATCGGCTTTGATATGTAAGCTGCTGCATTTTTTGCCATTTGTCAGCACTCATCACTGATGTGCCTGCCTCCCAATTTCTAACTTGTCTGTCTGTTACGCCAAGTTCAGCCGCCAGTGCCGATTGGCTTAACCCCAGCATATCTCTTAGCTGTCTGACATTTGCCGCACTGTATTGCATTAATTTGTTAAGCCTGCACACTGCCTGCAGGCAAATAACCAAGTCATCGGCTTGCATGGGTATGTGCCTGCGGTCATCAGTTGGACGACACCAGCCATCAACACGACTACCACTGATGGTGGGATAGTGTATCTTAACAAGCTCTTTAAAGCGTTTTTTGTCAATATCTGCGGCTTTTAAAATGATAAGCAATACATCATTAATGCTGGTATCACCAACAGTCTCAAGCAGCATCATGTTTGGAGCTTTGGCATATAGCCTACTATCATTATGCCAAAGCTCAACCAAATTGGGCTTGTTATCATTTTTACTGGCAATGGCACGATAACACACCCACGCCTCTTGTTTGTCTTGGGTGGTTTGGTGGGTGTGTCCATTAATGTTGATTTTGTACATGATAGTCCGATGGATTGGTTGGCTCAGTCTCATTTTAACACACATTGCTATCACGCCAACCATCAATCTCATTCGCCCACCAAGCCATCAACTCCGCTCGCTTATCCATCATGCGAGCGTGATTGTATACACCCCTTACGCCATGGATTTTGTGAGCAAGACACAGCTCTATCACGTCTGGCGACCAGCCGTTGTCGTGTGCGTGGGTGCTAAACTGATGTCTAAATCCATGCAGGCTTTGAGCTTTGGCAAAGCCTGCACGCCTAATAAGATACAGCGGTGTCCAATTATTGATATGCTGCATACCCCCATGGTGCGGCGAGGCAAATGCCCATGGGCTATCAACACGAGCAAACTCCGCCTGCAGTATTTTAATAACTTGTGGTGATAGCGGCACAGAATGAGTGTTACGCATTTTCATGCGGCTGGCAGGGACAGTCCACACACCTGTATCAAGGTCAAACTCATGACGCTTGGCATGGCACGCCTCACTGCGTCTCACGGCGGTATACACTATCAGCCAAAATGCCGCCAAACCAGCCCCACCTTGCGTCTTATCAACTGCTTGTAATAATTTTGGTAACTGCTCAATAGGCAGATGTGGGCGATGTTTGATGACAACCTTTGGCAAAAAGCGGCTCAAGGCATACGCTGGATTAATGCTGGCATACCCTAAAATCCCACCAAACACATAAATGGCATTGATATTTTGAGCAATGCGTTTGGCATTGTAGGCACTGGTTTTGGCGGCAATTTGCAGTACGTCATACACCTGCTTTGGTGTAACCATATTGCACTCTTGGTTGCCTATTTTTGGGTATACACATAATGCCAGCCGCCGCTTGGTATCATGATAGGTTTTTGCACCTACCAATGGCTTGTGATAATACACAAGCCATTGGTGAGCGAGTTGATAAAATGTCATCTCGCCACCTGCCCTAAAGGGCATTGGCTAAGGCTGATTTATCAAGGTTGTTATTTTGATGGGTTTATCATATGGCTTATAAAGTTATAGTTCAAGTATTATTTTTTTTACTTTTGAGGCTGACGTAGATTAGCAACTGTGAAATACTACAAAAATGAAGATAATCCATTGTAAAATATCAAGAAAAATTAAAACTACTTGAGTTTTTTGTTGTCGAAGTTACTGCTAGAACAGCTGTTGA
>JAUNUB010000108.1 GCA_030538375.1 Moraxella sp.
TGTCATGCTTTACAGTTTAACATTTTAATTTAAAATATTTAAGGGGCTGATTTATGGTTTTTAATGAATACAGCTTCTTAATTTGGGGGGGCTTGGCTTGACAGATTGATACATTTTAACCAAAATCCATCAGCAAAAATTTGCTATAATAGTCGGTTAATTTTATCAGCCCAAATCTTGAGCCAGCCATGACCGACACAGCCAATCAGACCAACGCCATCAACAAAAAAGCCTACACGCCAGAGCTATTATGCCCAGCTGGTACGTTTCGCAATATGCAGTATGCCTTTGCCTATGGGGCAGATGCGGTGTATGCAGGGCAGGCACGCTATAGCCTGCGTGTGCGTAACAACGACTTCGATGAAGAGAATCTCAAAAAAGGCATCGACTACGCCCACAGCCTTGGCAAAAAATTCTATGTCGTGGTGAATATTCAAGCCCACAATGCCAAATTAAAGACCTTTATCGAAGACATTCGCCCTGTGATTGAGATGAATCCTGACGCACTCATCATGTCGGACGCTGGCATGATTATGATGGTGCGTGAAGCCTTTCCCAATATGGAGATTCATCTGTCGGTGCAGGCGAATGCGGTAAACTGGGCAACGGTGAAATTTTGGGGGCAGATGGGTGTCAAGCGTGTGATATTAAGCCGTGAACTGTCGCTCAAGGAGATTGACGAGATTATCACCCAAGTGCCCGATATGGATATCGAAGTCTTTGTGCATGGGGCGTTGTGCATGGCGTATTCTGGTCGCTGCTTGCTGTCGGGCTATATCAATAAACGAGATGCCAACCAAGGCACTTGCACCAACGCCTGCCGCTGGTCGTACAACACCTACAAGGCAACCGAGAACGAAACAGGCGACATTGTCCCTGTGCAAACTGCTACGCCAGAGTTGTTCGTACCGACTTCTGCCACGCAGGTGAATGGCATTAGCAATATTAATCTAAACGGCGATGTGGTGATGGGCGATGATTATGTGGAGCGTCCGTCTGATGAAGTGGTGCTGATAGAAGAGCAAGGTCGCAAAGGCGAGCTGATGGCAATGTACGAAGACGAGCACGGCACTTATATCATGAATTCCAAGGACTTGCGTGCGGTGGAGCTTGTGCCTGATTTGATTAAAATGGGTGTGCATTCGCTCAAGATTGAAGGACGCACCAAGTCGCATTATTATGTGGCACGCACCGCCCAAGTGTACCGCCGTGCGATGGACGATGCCTTGGCTGGCAAGCCGTTCGATATGGGGCTAATTACCGCACTTGATGGGCTGGCGAACCGTGGCTATACCGAAGGTTTTTTGCGTCGTCATGTGCACAGCGACTACCAAAATTACGAATACGGTGCGTCCAAGACCGACAATCAACAGTTTGTCGCCGAAATTCTAAACATCAGTGATGAATATTTAACACTCACCATCAAAAATAAACTGATGGTCGGCGACGAAATCGAAATCATGACCCCAAGTGGCAATGTCAAATATGTGCTTGATAAAATGTGGGACAAAAAAGACAACGCCATCGATGGGGCATTAGGCAGCGGTTGGATATGCAAAATCGTCAATCCATTCAAAGACTATGACGATGAACTACAATTCGCCCTTGTAATGAAAACGGTGAATGAAGCGATTTTTAGTTGATTGGTTGTTTTGAATGATGATTTCCTTAAAACAAGGTGATGAATTATGCCAATAATTCAAGTAGAAGTCATAGAAACCTTAGCAAGAATTATTGAAGTTGATACAGAAGACGAGAGCGACGCTGTTTGCCAAGTTATGAATATGTATCGTAAGTGCGATGTTGTTTTGGACCACAATGATTTTATTCATGTTGATTTTAAGATATTTAAGTCTGATGAATGAATATACAGTTTAATCACGATATGATGTGCCATGTCAAGGCAATCTACAAGAGCAAATCACAAATTGCGAGAGTTGTCACAGAACACTGGGTGGCTAATAATGCTTATTGTCCGAGTTGCGGCTATCATCAGTTGAGTGGCTTTAAAAATAATCGTCCTGTGGCAGATTTTTATTGTTCTCATTGTTTGGAAGAGTTTGAGTTAAAGAGCAAGCAAGAAAGCATTTCTAAAATAATCACCAATGGGGCATTTGATACAATGATACAACGTATCCATCAAGCCAATAATCCCAATTTGTTTGTTTTGAATTATACCGCAGATGGGCTGGTGGATAATTTTACAGTTATCCCTAAGCATTTTTTTACCAGTGATATTATCATCAAGAGAAAACCACTTAGCGATAATGCTCGGCGTGCAGGTTGGGTTGGGTGTAATATTGATATCTCGCAAGTACCTAATGTAGGTAAAGTTGCTATTATCAAAAATGGTATCGTCAATCAACCAAATCTCGTTATCAATTCCTTTCGGCAGGGTTTTGGTTTGAAGGATATTGCTTTACCGCATAAAGGCTGGCTATTGGATATCTTGCTTTGTATAGATAAATTGAATAAGTCAAAGTTTTCATTGCAAGAATTGTACGCCTTTGAAAACTATCTGCAAATTAAGCACCCCAATAATGCCAATATACAAGCAAAAATTCGCCAACAGTTGCAAATTCTGCGTAATAAAGGTTTCATTAATTTTTTGGGAAATGGCTATTACCAAAGAATTGGTGATTGAGTGTAAAAATAATTGAAGTTCATTATTGCAATACCGACCAGTTGATAGGTAATGAACTTAACTTGATATAATAGGAGACAGCAATGGAAATTCAACGCAGTGTGGCGTTATTTATTGATGCAGATAATGCTCCTTACAAAAAGATTGATTTAATCATGGCGGAGCTTGCCAAGTATGGCTTGGTAATGATTCGTAAAATTTATGGCAATTGGAAAAACCAAGGTTTGCAAGGTTGGGAAAATCTATTACTTGAACACGCCATTCAACCTGTTCAGCAGTTCGATTATACCAAAGGTAAAAATGCCACAGACATGGCAATGACCATTGATGTGATGGATTTGCTCCATAGCAACAAAATCGATGTTTTTTGTATCGTTTCATCGGATAGCGACTTTACACCGCTTGCCATTCGCATAAAGGCAGAAGGCAAACAAGTGATTGGCTTTGGAGAGCAGAAAACACCTGTTGCATTGGTTAAGGCATGTTCTAAGTTTTTGTATCTTGATGGGCTTAGCAACAATAGCAATCATACTGGCATTGCCAAAAAATCTGGCTCAGAACTCAAACAAGACACCCATCTGATGAATTTATTGCGTGATGCGATTAGTAATTCACAAGATGAAGAAGGCTGGGCAAGACTAAGCCATGTGGGTAGTATCATTGCCAACCAAAGTTCTTTTGATAGCAAAAACTATGGCTATGCCAAATTGAGTGATTTATTGTCTGCAATTGATATCTTTGAATTGCAACAAAGGCAAGGCTCTCATTTTTCTGTCAAAAATAGACGCCAAAAAACCTAAGCGACCGCAAACCATGTCCCTAAAAATCACCACCGACTGCATTAATTGCGACATCTGCGAGCCAGAATGCCCCAATGATGCGATATTTTATGACCAAAAAGGTCAAAAGACCTACGTTATCAATCCTGACCTATGCACCGAATGCGTGGGTTTTTATGATGAGCCGACTTGTGATAAAGTTTGCCCCATTGACTGTATTATCAAAGATACGGACAATCTTGAAACGGCTGATGAATTACAACAAAAATATCAACGAATATGGGGGAAATAAGCGGCAAAAAACATAGCGTGAAAGAATGTGATTTTTGCTAAGTGTCAAGACGGCTTTAAGTATCAAAACAGTTTTAAGTGCTTATACGGATTGCATATACCAAATCCTAAGACGGCAGTATAAATAAACGCATAGTTTGTGTGGATTATTGGTAGGTCTGTACCGCATGATGTTGACTATTGTGGTATTTAACGCCAAAACAAAATCATCACCAATTAGCTATATTTATCGCAGATATACGGGGCGATTGGGTAATTCATTGCCGTGCGTGTCTGCACTGGGAAAATGCTCTCGCAGCACATTACCAACAGCAATAATCAAGTCATCAATGGCGGTCTGCAACCCTGTGGTCTTGATGGTGGCAAGCGTCTGCTCTATGAGTGTTTGCCATGTGTCGCCAGTCGCCTTGACGTCAATGCTACGGTCGGCAATAATCTCAAGATTGTGCTCGCACAGATTGACGTAGATGAGTACACCTGTATTGTCTTCGGTGTCCCATACTCGATGACTGGCGAATAAGGACAAAGCTCGTTCTCGGCAGCCTTCGCTGTAGGCGGTGGCAATCGGTAGATGATTTTCGATAATCAGATAAATCTCGCCTGCATGTCCAAGTTCTGCTTGGGTGATGTGCTGGGCAAAATCATCTTTGACGGCTGTGCTAAGCCAGCGATTGTGCAGATACGGCACAAAGACCACTTGGCGAATAAAGCGAGCCATGCTAGGCTGTGATTGAATATGTTGCATTACCATGAACCCCCTGCACCGCCACCGCCAAAACCGCCGCCACCGCCGCCAAAACCACCACTACCAAAGCCGCCACCGCCAAAACTACCACCATGACCACTTCCGAATGAACCACCGCCAAGACCGCCACCAAAGCCACCACCACGCCCACCGCCTTTTGGCATAGCACCTTGCAAAATAAGGGCAAGCCACAGCACCACACCTGCAATGATGAGCGTGCCAAAGCCCAATCCGCCTACCATACCAATAAAGCCAAACCCAGCGGTTGCCACGCTTGCACCCAAAAACCGCCCAAGTGCTGATGTCAATATCACCCCAAACACAAAGGCAAAGATAAACAAGGCAAGAATATCTATGCCCTTGATGTCTTTGGCTGTGTCTTGGGCGGCTTTATCCGCTTGGGCGAGCATTTCGGGGTCGGCACGCAGACGCTCATCAATGCGAGAGATACCAGCCGATATGCCTTGGGCGTACTGACCTGTCTTGAAGGCAGGCGTAATGTCTTCTCGAATAATGCGATTGACAATAGCGTCTGGCAGCACGCCTTCTACCCCGTAGCCTGTGGCAATGAATATCTTGCGGTCGTTAATCGCCACAAGCATAAGCACGCCATTGTCTGTGTCTTTGTTGCCCAGTTGCCAACGCTCCGCCACTTTCATGGTGTAATCAAAAATATCCATACCATCTGTGCTTGGCACAATCACCACGGCTGCCTGTGCCAGCTTGTCGTCATAAATCTTGCGAAGTTGATTCTCAAGATGGCTTTTTTCGCCAGAGCTTAATGTTATAAGGTATTGCAAAGTGGCTTAAAAAATGAGCATGTTGTTCCTTAGGCTAATTTGGCGGCGAATTTGATGGCTGATTGTGCTGTGGGACGAAGTCGTGGAACTACACACCTAATTGCAACTTTGGTATTAAACAATCGTATCAAAACAGCTATAATGTGCGTTGCTTGAGCCTAAGAGAGTACTGCTGGTGTGATGACGATGAATGATGTGGTGAGTGTGATAAATGGCTGGGTGTGGAGCTGGGCATTGGTGGCTCTGTGCTTGGGAGTGGGGCTGTTTTATTCGGTGATGACGAGATTTGTGCAGGTGCGAATGCTGGGCGAGATGGTGCATCTTTTGTCCAGCACCGCCAAGAGCAAGGACGGCATTTCGCCTTTTCAAGCATTTGTATTGGCATTGTCTGGGCGTGTGGGTATTGGCAATATTTCTGGTGTGGCGGCGGCGATTGGCTTTGGCGGACCGTCTGCGGTATTTTGGCTGGCGGTGGTGGCATTTTTGGGGGCTTCGACCGCTTATGCCGAATCGACTTTGGCACAGGTGTACAAAGAGCAAGATTTGATTACAGGGCAGTATCGTGGTGGGCCTGCGTACTATTTTGAAAAAGGGCTGGGGCAGAAGTGGTTTGCCATCTTGTTTGCACTCATGGCGATTGTGTCGTGTGGGGTGTTTTTGCCGGGGGTGCAGGTGAACAGTGTGGTGAGTGCGATTACACACATCACAGGCGAAGGGGCGGATTTAGATTTTTTGGGTATGCAGGCAGGTCATCTACGTGTGATGGTGATGGTATTTATCGTCTGCATACTGGGCATGATAATCGTAGGGGGTGTGGCGCGTATTTCGGCTTTTGCAGAATTGATTGTGCCGCTGATGGCAGGGGGCTATGTGTTTTTGGCATTGCTATTGATGGTGATTAATTTGGATAAAGTGCCGCTGGTGGTGGCATTGATTGTCAGCGATATTTTTAATCCGATGGCAGGACTTGGGGCGGCGGTTGGTTGGGGGGTCAAGCGTGGTGTGTATTCAAGCGAAGCAGGGCAGGGCACAGGGCCGCACCATGCAGGGGCTGCGGAAGTAGAGCACCCTGCCCAACAAGGCTTGGTGCAGGCATCGTCGGTGTATGTGGATACGTTTTTGATGTGTGCTGCGACAGCGTTTATGATTTTAACGATGGATACCTATAACGTGCAAGGCAATTTGAGTAATGGACAATTTTTGATACAGCACGTCGATGCCAGCACAGAGATTGACACGCCTATTTTTACGCAGATGGCATTAGAAGCGACTTTTGGGAGCTTTGGGGCGTATTTTACAGCGATTGCGGTGTCGCTGTTTGCATTCACCACGGTGATGGCGTATTATCATATTGCCGAGATTAATGTGGTGTATTTGGCACGATTTTTTGGCAAAAAAGCACAAAAATTCGCCCTGTGGTTCGTGAAGATTTCGGTATTGATAATGGCGGCGTATGGCTCTTTGAATCATGCCAGTGTCATTTGGGCGTGGGGTGATGTGGGTGTGGGTATGACAGCGTGGCTGAATATCTTGGGTGTGCTGGTGATGTTTTTTATGCTCTCAAAACCTGTGATAGCGGTGCTGGACGATTATGAGCAACAAAAGCAAGCAGGCGTATCCACTTATGTATTTGACCCACTCAAGCTGGGTATCAAAAATGCTGCTTTTTGGGAAGAGCGGCTTAAAAAACAAAAAAAGTGATGGTTGTGGCTTATGGTATTCATGTACCTTTAACGATGTATGGTGTGTTCTGATGGTGATTGGTTAAGCTGGCTGCTATTGTGTATTTAGCCAATAACACATTTGACCGATAACGTATTTGACTAATTGTTACATAACTGTGCTATAGCTTGTCATAAAATTCTGCTACCATGCTGGTGTTTTTTATTGTCTTGGGTGTGCTTGGCTTTTGTCTTTGGTTGAAGATGGTTAAAAAACGATTTAACCATTGTTTAGAA
>JAUNUB010000109.1 GCA_030538375.1 Moraxella sp.
TGTTTTTTATCGCTTAGACACTCTGCACAAACCATTTGCCAAATGCCAAAAAACAGCGTAAGCTAATGCTGTTTCATTTTAATATAAGGACAACGCATGACCGACAATATTCAAGACATCGCCCCAGAGTTTCGTATCACGGTATCGGGGCAAATCACCCCTGCCGATGTCGCAGAGCTGGCTGGCATGGGCGTACGCACCATCATCAATAACCGTCCAGATGGCGAAGAAGCAGGGCAGCCCACGTCCGATGAGATTGCCGCAGCCTGCGTGGCCCATGGCATTGCTTATAAACAAATCGCCTTTAGTGGTGGCATGATGGACATGAATCATGTGCAGGAATTTGCCGATTTTTTTAATGCCACGCACCGCCCCTTGCACATATTTTGCCGTACTGGCAACCGCTCTAGCACCATCTTGGCAGCCGCTCGTGAGCGTGATATGCTAGATGAAGAATAATCACACAACATCATACCAAACCCAAAAAACAAGCGTAGCGTGCTTGATTCGCCCACGATGTAAAAAAAATCACCACCTTTTGTCCGCTTTTTGTACAGATATAAAATAGACAAGTGGTGATTTTTATTTAGCTGTTAAAACACCATTTAAGATAAAATTTGGCGGATAAAATTTGGCTTTGTTGCGGTATGATTTAAAGTTGAATATATCAGCCCCCAATTCGCAGCCTATCCACTTCGCCTACATCTCGCCAATCATGGTGCGTTACGATAAGCAGCAGCCCATCTTTTTGGTGCTGAACAAGGCTATGCCAAAGCCGATAGCGGCTATTGTCGTCCAGCCCTGCAAAGGGTTCGTCAAGCAGCAGCACTTTTTTTGGACTAAGCAACAAACGTGCCAAGGCAATTCTGCGTGCTTGCCCACCTGACACCGCCGCACCATATTCACCAAGGGCGGTCGCCAGTCCCAAACGCTCGCCACGCACCCATTCCCCAAGCCCAACGCTATCCAGCACAGCCATCAACTCATCGTCCGTGGCAGCAGGCTTGCCAAGGCGTAGATTGTCCGCCAGACTTTGGTCAAAAATATCAATGCGTTGCCCCAAATAGCCCAGCTCCCCCTGCCAATCTATCGTGTGCCACGGTATTGGCTCGCCTGCTGCTTGAGCGACAATCTGCCCACCAATCGGCTCAATCTCGCCTGCAATGGTGTCAAGCAAAGTGGACTTGCCGCCTCCAGAAACGCCAGTAATCAGCATAGGCACGCCCTGTTTTACCATCGTGTTCACCGCTGGCAAATCCTGCAGTGCCTTGGGCTGACGAGTGATGAGCTTATCCAATATCAACACAAAATCATTAGGGGCGTTTACTTTTGGTACATCATCAGTCATGCCAAGCAGGGCATTTAGGCGGTTTTTGGCATTTAGACTGCGTCCATAGGCAAGGGGTTCTGCCACCAGTGTCATCAGCATTTCACTAAGCCCAAACGCCCCCAGCACCGCCGCCAAAAGATAGGCGATATTGGCGGCATTCACTGCCCAAATGTCATTGACAAACTGCGTCATCGCCACCCACAGCAGCACAAGCACCACAAAGGCAATCAACCACTGCACCATCACCAAAGCGTATTGTCGTAAGGTCTGTTGCCTGTGATAAAAATCAATGACTGCGGTGTCTTTGGCGTGAAATTCATGCAGCTGATTCTGCCACTGCCCCCAAATGAGCAGCTGCGTCAAAGCAGGCAAAGTATCAATCAGTTTGGTCTTGCGGTCTTGTAGCAGCACGCTTTCATCAACCGCCATGCCAATCCCTGCACGCACCGCCATGATAGCCGCCCCCACAATCATAAGTGCAAAGAGCCAAATCCAAGCCCCATACCACAACGCAATCACCGCAAATACCGCAGCCATCGCCCCAAGTGCCGATATCCACGGACTGATGAATTTCAGCACAAACTCGTCCAAAATATCAATGTCCTTAACCAAACGATACTGACTATCACTACTGTCTATCGTACGGCGAATGCTGGCAGGCAATTTGGCAAATTCATTAAAAAACCGCACACGCAGATTTTTTAACAGCTCAAAAATCGCTTGATGAGATACCAACAAATCCCCATAACGTCCTGCCGTGCGACTGATGGCAAAAGTGCGAATAATGGCAGATGGTGCAAGATAATTAAACCCATGTGAGCCTGCTGCCACAAGCCCCGCCCATGCCGACATAGTAATAAACCAGCCTGACACCATGAGTAACCCAAGAATGGATAACACCGTAACCAGCCCCAAGCCCCATGCTATCAGCCACAGCGGCAAAACAGGCGTAATCAGCTGACTAAGCGTGAATAACTTCGGCTTAAAGACTTTCATCATCGCACCCCTTGTCTGCTGTTTTGTTTTGTCTGTCAGCTGCCAATGAATACACTTTGTCCAGCCATTCCACAGGCGTATCATGCGTTACCCAAATCAATGTTTTGTCCTTGGCAAGCTCACCAAAGAGTGCAGAAATTTGGCTTTTGGTGTCGCTGTCTAGGTGTTCGGTTGGCTCATCTAATAGCCAAATCTTAGCGTCTTGTAGCAACAATTGAGCAATCGCAAGGCGTTGTCCTTGACCGCCAGACAAACCACCCCCACGCTCGCTAAGCGTGGTATGAATGCCCTGTGGCAACGCCTGCACCACGGACAGCATTTGCACATCATACAAGGCTTTGTTCAGCTCCACATCTGTGGCAGTAGGCTTGGCAAGGCGTAGATTGTCCGCAATGCTGATGGGCAATAGTGCAGGCAACTGGGGCAAATAGCCCATCATCTCACGCAGGCTTTGTTTATCTAGCTCTCGCAGCTCACACCCTGCTATCTGTACACTGCCTTGATACGCACAAAACCCAAGCAGCACCTGCAATATCGTGCTTTTACCACTGCCAGAATGCCCTGTAATCGCAACTTTAGCACCGCTATCAATGGCAAGCGATACATTTTGTACACGCAGCCTGTGATTGGTGGTTACGCTCAAGTCCTTGATGGTGATGGCAGGTGCGTTTTCTGATAAAATCAGCGAATCCAAAAATGCAGCACTTGATAATACCGTGCTTGGCAGTACAGTATCTGACAATACAGTGCTCGGCAATGGTTGCCCTGCTTTAGCGACATCTTGCCAATGCGTATCGGTGTACAACATGGGGGCTAATTTTTTGGCACAACCTTCTGCCGCTCCCTTGGCATGATATTCCGCCCCCAGCTTACGCAGCGGTGTATAAAACTCTGGCACAAGCAACAAAATAAACAACGCCGATTGATAGCTCATCAGCACATCACCACTCGCCCACGGCAAAATTCCCATCAAGCCAAAGCCAAGATACACCGCCACCAAAGCAATCGATAACGCCGAAAAAAACTCAAGCACCGCACTGTTCAAAAATGCTATTTTCAGCACACTCATGGTGCGTTTTTTGTAATCATCGGCTGCATGAGCGACATCAGCACTGGCAATCGACACCGCCCCTAGCCTATCAAGGGTGCTCATGCCACGCAGCCAATCCAAAAACCGTCCGCCAAGCTGTGCCATTGCGTCCATCTGCTCACGGCTTTTGCGAGCGGTTGCTATGCCGATAAACGCCATAAACACAGGCAATAATGGTGCTGTTAATAACAGTATTGCTGCCGCCATCAGACTTTGGCTTGCCACCACAAGCACAATCAGCACAGGTGTACTCACCGCCAGCATTTTTTGCACAAAAAATCTGCCATAGCCTATCATCGTATCGGGCTCATCAACGATATAACTTGCCAACGCCCCATCTGAGCCATAAAAACCACGTGCCAAACCAAGCTCGCCCAGTCTTGCCAAGCCGCACGCACGCACATTCATCGCCATGGCAAGCCCTGCGGTGTGTGTAAGTTTGTCTCGCCACGCCGTCAATACAGGACGCACCAGCAAACACCCAGCCAGCCAAGGCAACACCTGCCAAAAAAGCGAACTTATCAACTCCTTGGTCAATTCATTGGCTTGCAATGCCGTCAAAAGCGCACCAAACAACCACGCCAGCCAATACATCTGCACGATAAACAGCCCAACCGCCAGCACGTCAATCGCCCACGCCCCATACAGCGTTTTTTTGACTGGGGCAAGCTCGCTCTTTAAAAACGCTTGTATCTGCAAGGCTTCGGCGGATTTTTGGCGTTTTTTTGGGCGGTTGGGGCTGCTAATATCATCAGAAGGCGTGGCACTCATGCGGTTCACTTTTTTTGGTAAGATGGCAAGATTATCACGATTGCAAGGCTTTTATACAATCAAGAAAAACCGCTTATTATCGCTAAAATAGGCGGTTTTTTCAAGGCATTTGGCTGATTTGGGTTGTGTCAATTTTGCACGACTGTATGCCACGCAAAAAAAATTGTAAAACTCAGCCAAGTAGTTTGACAGACAACATCGGCATTTAAGACTGGTAAATTTTTAATCCTTATTTAATCATAAAAAAACACGCCCCAACCAACCGCAAAAAACTAAAACATCACGATAAACAAGAAGTACGCCCTACAACAAAGCTAGGGTCTGTTGACATTTCGTCTTTGTAGATAAAAATGAGATAAATCGCCGTTCTTTCAAGGAAAAAACGCAGGTTGATAGTTATTCTATCAAGCAAGTTTTTGACGATGAAAGACAAGATTTAGCCATTTTTAGCACAAAAGCCGTGTGTTTACCACAAACTTCAAACTTAATTGTTTGGCGTGATGAAGTGTCGGCAGACCCTATTCATCACACACAAAATACGCTACAATCAGCCAATACTGCTCGCTACAAATTGCCACCGCCAATTTTTAATCATTAACATCATGACCGTATGAACAACTCATCACTACGCCGCACGCTCCGCCAACAACGTCGTCAATTAAACGCACACACACGTCATCACATGGCGTTTTTGGCAAGTCTGCACCTTGTCAAGCTATTGCCCCATCTGCCACGCCACGCCAAGATTGGGCTGTATTTGGACGGCTTTGGTGAGCTGCCTACCTTGCCGATTTTGGCGTTTTGCCAGCGATATGGCTTTCGTCCCTATTTGCCCATCACTAAGGCAGGCGAGCCACTTCGCTTCGCCCCTTGCTACCCCAATCTTGCCAAAACACCGCTCAAAACCCACCCCCTAGGTATGCAAGAACCCAGAACCCACGCCATCACCGCACACAAACTGCATGTCATCATCTGCCCCTTGGTCGCCGTGGATAGGCAGGGCAATCGGCTGGGTATGGGCGGCGGATTTTATGACCGTACTTTTGCACGCACGCCACACACCCTAAAAGTCGGCTGGGGCTATCATTTTCAATGGGTGGATAAGCTCAGCGTATCGCCTTGGGACAAAGGCATAGATATGTTTATTAGTGAAAAAGGGCTGGTGAGATTTTAGGGCATGTTGACATCAACCAAATAGATTTAAAAAACCCACCAAAAGCCTTGTCATGGGGGGGGTAGATGGTACAATTTGTGTGAAGTTATGTTGATATTTATCTCACATTCATCACAAATCTGCACACAAGGAACACTTATGACCAAATACGCCCTACTCGCCCTACTCTTTAGCCCCATGTTGGCATTTAGTGCGACTTGGGTGAAGTATGATACTGAAAGCAATAATACTACTTATTATTATGACAAGGACAGTGTCAAAATTCATCGCTTTAGTAATGGTACAAAGTATATTCGAGTGTGGGAGAAAAGTGTTTACAACAAGCCACAAAGCAATACCGCCGACATCGATCCAATCCTTTCATCAATGGATTGGTGTGGTACTGGTGGTCTCAATCGCTTAAACTACTGCGATACAAAATATACCGCCTATTATGACTGCTGGCATGATAAACTAGCAACAGGCAGAGTGATTTATTATGCCAAAAATGGTAATGTTGTAAAGTCCCTTGATGATACAGTCAATACAACATCTTCCAACAGCTGGCTAGAAATTGTGCCTGACAGCATTGGTGATGACACATTAAAAGAAATCTGCCATACCTATAGCTCACGCTTAAAATAACCCCACCAGTAAATAATAAAAAAGACAGGTTATATAAATAACCTGTCTTTTTGTGCTTTTACACCCAAGTCAATTGCTTATGCTGTTTTACACAGTCTTTTAGATACATATCTATTAAATTTTGGTAAGGGATATTATTTTGCTTTGCCATGTCTTTAAAGTATTCTATCACTTCAATACTCAAAGGTATGGTAATATCTTGTTTACTGTATTTTAATTCATTGATGTAAGGGTTTGGGCGTGATGACATAGAACCAAATTCATATTCATCTTTCATGGCTTTTCTCCTTTATAATGCTTACTCTCAGCTTTTGTAGCACGGCGTGCCGAAATAATGCGTATCACATCACCTTGTCTTTCGCAATGACAAACAACCAACAGTCTAAACCACTTGCTCATACCAAGCATGATAAATCTATCTTCTTCTACAGAATGTTCGCTATCGAAAAACTGAACTGCATAATCATCATAAAACACACTCACAGCTTCATCAAAGCTGATACCATGTTTTACAAGATTGCTATCAGCCTTATTTGGGTCATAGTCAAATTTAATCATAGGCGTATTGTACACACAAAATAAACATCTGTCAAAATGGATTTTTCTTAAAATTTCACATTTATTTCATTGTTAATCCAAAAGATAAAAACCCAAAGATAAAAAATAGGCACGCCCCAATAAAACAACCGTCAAAAAACATTTAGCTCCATCAACTTTCACGTTTTTTCACTTGATATTTTTTTGGCTTTGGTGTGTCATTCGTACCATTATCATCATCAACACTAACTGCCGTCATCACACCATTTATCTTCTCATAGCGGATTGGTTTGGTGTTGCTGGTTGATTTGTCATGCTCTTGATTGGCAAATCTGTTATCAGCTCTATCATGGGTTTTGCCATAAGGCTTATCATAGGGTTTGTCATAGGGTTTTTTATGACTGTCAGATTTTTTAGCTTGATGAGTTTTGTGGGTTGGTTTGTCTTTTTTAAAACCGTCTTTTTTGAACCC
>JAUNUB010000110.1 GCA_030538375.1 Moraxella sp.
AAACTCGCCCTTGCCTAAATTCGCCCTTGAATGATGGCAAGCATACGCCGCAGTGGCTCGGCAGCTCCCCATAATAACTGGTCGCCCACGGTAAAGGCACTCAAATACTCAGCCCCCATATTCATCTTACGCAGACGACCAACCGCAACCCCCAGCGTACCTGTAACAGCGACAGGCGTTAGGCGTTTGACGCTTTCGGCTTTGTCGTTTGGCACGACATCTAGCCAAGGGTTGTCGCTATTAATAAGGGCTTGTTCAATCTCGGCAAGCGGAATGTCTTTTTTGAGCTTGATGGTCAAGGCTTGGCTATGGCAACGCATTGCCCCAATACGCACGCACAGACCATCGATATTGATAAGGCTGTCATCGGTCAGTCCTAGGATTTTGTTGGTTTCGGCTTGACCTTTCCACTCTTCACGAGATTGCCCATTGTCCAGCTGACTGTCAATATAAGGAATGAGACTGCCTGCCAATACCGCCCCAAAATGCTGGGTTGGGAAACTCTCGCTACGCTGGGTGTCGGCGATGGTTTTGTCAATCTCAAGAATGGCGGACGCAGGGTCGATAAGTTTGTCCGCTACGCTGTCATGCAGCACGCCCATGCCTGTGATAAGCTCACGCATGTTGTTTGCCCCTGCACCGCTGGCAGCTTGGTAAGTCATGGCGGACACCC
Source organism: Moraxella sp. (assembly GCA_030538375.1). Lineage (GTDB taxonomy): Bacteria > Pseudomonadota > Gammaproteobacteria > Pseudomonadales > Moraxellaceae > Moraxella. Next base: position 674 of record JAUNUB010000110.1, read on the forward strand.
ATTCCACCCAATCACGGCGGAATAGTTCGCCAATCGCCATCAGCATAAGCGATACGGTGCAGTTGCCACCGATGAAGTCTTTTTTGCCTTGGGTCAAAGCATTATCAATCACATCACGATTGACAGGGTCTAGGATAATAATGGCATTGTTGTCCATACGCAAGCTACTGGCAGCGTCAATCCAGTAGCCAGTCCAACCAGCCGCACGCAAAGCAGGGTGTATGGCTTTGGTGTAGTCGCCCCCTTGACAGGTGATGATGGTGTCGCATTTGGCAAGCTCGTTTAGGTCGTTTGCGTCTTTTAACGTGCCTGCGTCCACGCCAAAATCAGGGGCTGTGCCACCTGCATTGCTGGTCGAAAAGAACACTGGGCTAATGTGTGCAAAGTCCCCTTCTTCCACCATGCGAGCCATAAGTACCGAGCCGACCATACCACGCCAACCCACCAAACCTACAACCATTTTATCTGCCATCACAACCCCTTAAAAAGTAAAAAAGCCAATATGTAAATTGAAACGAGTGCTTGCCTTAAAAATCCAAGACAGGAAAACCCAAGTATAGGAAAATCCAAGATGAGAAAGCCAAGGATAAGAAAATTAAAGACAAGCTGATAACTATGAGCCAAAATAACAAAAAAATCAAGTCTTTTGTGAATTCTGTCAGAAAATCTTATAAATTACCGCAGTTTGATGGATTTTTGTCAAAGATGGCTTGCTAGCCCTAGGCTTTTACGCAAACCAAATGGGCACGTCTGTCTTTGGTAACAAGTTTGCACACAGGGTTGAGCTGTTGATAAACGGCAAGCGTTTCGGCGACCATTTGCTCAATGACGTATTCGTGCGTCATCGCAGGGCGAATGCGGTTTTGCAGTTGGTATTTGACGGCTTTGCACAGGGTGATGGCGGTCTGTTCTTTAATCAGCCCTTGGGGGAATAGGGCGGTGAGAATGTCGGCATACGCCCCTTTTGCCCAGCCGATGACAGGTGTACCAAGGTGAATGGCTTGCAGGGCGGTCATGCCGATACTCTCTGGTTCGTGAGCCAATGCCAGCACAAGATTGGCGGACGACAGCCATTCTTTGCGGTCGGGGGGTCGCTTGCCGACAAAGGTGATTTTGTCGTCCAGCCCCAGTGCGTGCACTCGTTGTACAAACTCTTCGTGTGAGACATCTTGGTCGGTATAACTGGTGTCATCGTTATCCATGATAATGGCATGGATATTGGGGAATTTGTCTTGTAAGTTGCCCAAAATATCCACCAGCCATTCTTGACCGTATTCTGCACCGATGGGCGTGGGAAATAGCAACCATTTTTTGTGTTCTAATTCTGGATATTGGGCAAAAGTTTGTCTTAGCCAATGCACCGAAGCGTGATGACGATAAGGATAATTACGCACATCAACCCCACGGCGTACACAAACAATATCAAAACCAAAATCTTTGATATTATATTCTTCTTTTTTGATGGCGAGTTTTTCTTTTAAATGTTTGTCAATACTTTTTGAAGCGGTGATAATGACATCGGCAGTGAATAATGCCTTGCTATAATTATTCAAATTAAAAAAACCATATACCGTAGAGACGATTTTTGGTCGTTCATTTGCCTTGAGTGGACGCAACGCCCAATATAATACCCATGCAGGCGTGCGAGAATGCACATGAATAATATCTGGCTTATGTACTTTAATTAAATGACGCAGTGGCAATACTTGCTTTAATGCCCACCATGATTTTTTGGGAATGTTCAGCTGGTGATATGTATTGCCATCACGCATAAGCCGTATTGCCAATTCATCATCATTGTCCGCAGAAGAGACGATGATGGATTCATGCCCTGCCTTGATGATGGCATGACTGATGTGATAGATACCACGTTCGGACTCTTCGTGCTTTAAAGAAGAGAGTAATTGCATAACTTTCATGAGTTATAACTGGCTTAATAAATCTTGTTGATGAACTTTGGCTTTGACATTGCGAAATTCATGTATGAGTTTGCCACTATTGTCAAATACAAACGTAGAACGCACCACACCAAGATGGGTTTTGCCATACATCATTTTTTCTTTGATAACATCAAAATACTGGCATAATCCTTCATCAGTGTCGCTAATCAGTGCTATGGTGAGATTGTGCTTATTGATAAAATTCTGATGGGACTTAATACTATCACGAGAGACACCAACTATCAGATAGTTTTTATTGTCGAATGTATGAATGAGTTCGCTAAATTCTACGGCTTGTAAGGTGCAACCTTGGGTATTATCCTTGGGGTAAAAATATAAAATCAAGCCTTTGTTTGTGTCTTTTAAAAAATCTGCCAAAGTAATGTTTTGTTCAATAAAATCACCGTTGATTTTCTGAATGATACTGACAGAAAAAGTTGGTAAGGTATTTGGGGTGTTATAAGTTGTCATAACTATGCCTATATTGATTGTGTTTGTGTGGTTATAGTGATAGGTGTTATTGCGATAACTACTTTAATAAATTTGATTGATAGCGTGTAGGGTCGCTTACGCCAGCTTCAATAAAGCCTTGACGACGCAGATGACAGCTGTCGCACACACCGCACGCACGCCCATCAGCGTCCGCTTGGTAACAAGAAACGGTCTTGGCATAATCCACGCCAAGCGACAAGCCAAGCTGTAGCGTTTGGGCTTTTGAGAGCGTCTGTAGTGGGGCTAAAATTTCAAGGTGATTGCCTGCTCGTCCTGCCACTGTCGCAAGGTTCGCCATGCTTTGGAAGGCTTGGATAAAATCAGGACGACAATCAGGATAGCCCGAAAAATCCACAGAACTCACCCCTATCACGATGGCATTGGCATGAGCAACTTCGGCGACGGCTAGGGCGTAGGACAAAAATATGGTATTGCGTGCTGGCACATAAGTGATGGGTACGCTGTTTGTATCGGTTTGGTAGCTGGGTACGTCAATGGCTGTGTCGGTCAAGGCACTGCCGCCCAATTGAGCGATGTCGATGTCAATAATGCGATGGCTGAGATTGGGGTGCTGTTTGCTAAGTTCGCCCACGAGATGACTGGCACAGACCAGCTCGCTGGAGTGGCGTTGTCCATAGCGAAAGCTGATGGCGGTTATTTTGGTGAATCTTGACAATGCCCAATACAGGCAAGTGGTGCTGTCAAGTCCGCCAGAAAATAGCACAACGGCACTTTCTTGGCTAACATGGTCGTTAACGTGGCCGGCTGGCGAGTTTAGGGTAGGGGCTATGGCGGTATCAGTCATTATAAATAAATTGTATGCAATAAAAAACGTATATCTTACCTTGAAATGGTGAGTTTGGCAAAAGTTTCATGAGGTTGTCATCTGTATCAAAATACGGTAAGCGTATTTGGACACGCCCTTTGCAAAACTGTCATGTTTTTGTGTTACAATCTGTCAAATTTAGTCTGTTAAAATTGAGCGAAATTTTTTGTGCGGTTTTTGCATGCGGTTTTGAATTAAAATATCGAGTGAGTGTACGATGGATACGGAAATTATCAAGATAATCTTGGCATTTGTGGTATTGATTAATCCTTTTGGGGCGTTGGGATTGTTTTTGGATTTGACCAAAGGTTATACGCCAAGCGACAGACGCAAAGTGGCACAGATTGCTTGTTTGACGATTTTTGTAACGATTACGTTTTTTACGATATTGGGCGAGAGTTTGCTCAAGGTGCTGGGTATCTCGGTGGGGTCGTTTCAGATAGCTGGGGGGATTTTGGTATTTTTAATCGCTATCAGCATGATGAACGGCACAGGCAACCCTGTCAAGCCCAATGAAGGGGATATTGAAGTAACAGGTTCATTCGCAGCGTCGGCGGTTGTGCCGCTTGCCATTCCGATGATGATAGGGCCGGGGGGTATCTCAACGGTGATTATTTATTCCAGTCAAATCAAAGGCATGATGACGCTGATGGCGATATTGATTGCAGGGTTTTTATTGAGTGTATTTTGTTATTTGTGCTTGATGGCAGCAGGCAAAATCAGTCGTTTTTTGGGCGATACTGGGCTTAGTATTCTAAGCCGTGTTATGGGTATGCTCTTGGCGGCGGTGGCGGTGGAGATTGTGGTAAATGGATTAAAAGCAACGTTCCCTGAAATGATGGGCTGATGTCTTTTTAAATAAGCCATAAATCTACGCTTATAACATCTGCATTCTTTATGATTTGTATTGTGAATTTGGTATAAAAAACCGTAACCATTTATTACAATTAAAATACAATAAATAATTTGCGAAGTTTGGTTAAAATATATATGATGAATGAGACTGATTAGTGATAACCGATTATTGGGGATAACCACCATTGAAATTGTCGCTATTTTATTTTTTGTATAAAAACTTTCATGAAACTGTCATCAAATTGACATCGAATTAATATAAAGGAGTGTACCATGTTATCTGTTTCAAAAATGATTGCTGTACTGGGTGTGATTGCATTGACTGGCTGTGTGAATGTTGGAGCAGAAGCCAATCCCACCACAAGTAGTAGCACAAATAGCAGCACAAAAAACAATCACAATAAAAACACCAGCAGTAATGCTGCACAGAATATTCACTATAATAATCAAACAGCCAATCTGTCTTGTAGCACCAAGCAGCCTAATATTAATATGACAGGCAATAATAACGTCATTAGAGTATCTGGCAATTGCCAAAGTATCAACCTAAAAGGCAATGGCAATACTTTTGAATTCAATACCACAACCACCTTATCTGTAGCAGGCAATGAAAATGCTGTCCGTGGCACAACGGTGAATAATATCAATCTGCATGGCAATAACAATACCGTCGGCTATCGAAGCAGCAGCAATAACAAAACTCCTGTGGTCAAACAAAGTGGCAATGATAACGTGATTGGGCGTGGTTGGTAATTGTTTGACAATGGTTGTGTGATAGCAGCTATTTGATAATAGTTACTGATAATAATTGTTTGATAATAATTTTACTTAGCAGTGGCTATTCATTGTATTGATATAATAAAAACCCTATTGGTAAAAAACCAATGGGGTTTTTGATGTTTGATATTCTCGTGGATAAAATGCCCTACTAAAAACACAGTACGCTATCAAATTCATCATTCGGCTTGTCATTATAATCTTGAGTAAGTACGGTTTTGATAACGTTATCTAATTGTGCGTATAAGAGCGTATTTTCCCAAGCCGCCCACGCTTTGGGTATGTCGTATAAATGAATGGATTGTATCATACCGTACAGACGGCTATTTTTGTCCTTGAGCCTATCAATGCTCGCACCGTCAAATTGTAGCTGTATCTCGTTATCAAAACTGGCAAGCAAAAAAGCCAAGGCGATGGCTTCATAAGTAATAAGCTCACTGTTTGATGTGATGTGTATTAGAATTTTCATAATAATATCAATAATAGTATCAAAATAATATCAATAAATTGCGTGATTAAAATTGCACAAGTTCGGTATCATGGTCTATCTGCAAGGCAAGTTCAGACAGTCCTACCAAATAAAAGGGCGAACGCAGATTGTCCCCATCTAGCCCATGCCGCTTGGCGTTGTCGGCATCGGTAATGCCACGAGCCAAGGCAGTACTGACACAGACAGGCAGGGCAAGCGAATGTTCTTGGGACAATGATACCCACGCATTCGCCACGCTTGGTACGTCGGCGGTTTGCCATATTAGCGAATTGGCGGTATAAGCCCCATCGCCATAAAAAAACACAGAAACGGCTGCACTGGCTTGCAGTTTTTGGGCTGTGAAGTGGAGTGCTTCCCATGCCTTTGGGTGATGGGGGGAGCTGGTGATAAGCACAAGGGTTTTTTTTATGGGGATTTGTGATAAATCTTGAGTATTCATAAGGTTTTTTTTGCGTGTGATTTTTTTGTGCATTATACCGCAAAAATTGGTGTAAAATTAGGGTCTGCCGACAATTCATCACGCCAAACAATTAATAAGTTTGAAGTTTGTGGTAAACGCACGGCTTTTGTGCTAAAAATGGCTAAATCT
>JAUNUB010000006.1 GCA_030538375.1 Moraxella sp.
AGTCAATTTTGTTTACAGTTTTGCACTCACTCAAAATTGTCGCCAATAGGAAATAATGCAATGGCAACTGCAGCAACCGAACGATTACTTGATTTTAAATACAGCGGCACCAATCGCCGTGGTCAAAAAGTCTCTGGTGAAACCACGAGTAAAAGCATTGAGCTGGCTCGTGCCCAACTCAGAAAGCAAGGCATTATCGTCGAGAACATTCGCCCCAAGGGCAAGTCCATCTCTTTTGGCAAAAAATCCATCAAGGCACTTGATATTGCCATCTTTGTGCGTCAGCTTGCCACCATGATGAAAGCAGGGGTGCCACTCACACAAGCCTTTGAGATTGTTGCCGACACCCTTGATAACCCCAGTATGAAAGAGCTGGTCTTAAAAATCAAGGCGGACGTTGAATCAGGCAGTAACTTTGCCTCTGCCTTGCGTAAACATCCACGCTATTTTGATGATTTGTTTTGCTCATTGGTAGAATCTGGTGAGCAGTCAGGTGCATTAGAAACCATGTTAGAGCGTGTCGCCACTTACAAAGAAAAAAGCGAGCTGCTCAAAGCCAAAATCAAAAAAGCGATGAAGTACCCAATTGCGGTGATTATTGTAGCAATCATCATTACCACTATTTTGTTAGTTAAAGTAGTGCCAGTATTTACCGAGCTATTCGAAGGGTTTGGTGCTGAGCTACCTGCCTTTACGCAATTTGTCGTCAATATGTCTGATTGGCTAATGGATAACTTCATAGTCTTTTTTGGACTTATCGGCTTGACCATTATTGGTTTTATACAAGCCAAACAACGCAGTAAAAAATTCCGTGATTTACTAGACAGGCTCTCCTTAAAGATGCCTATTTTTGGCAACATTGTTTATCAATCCATCATCGCTCGCTTTTCCCGCACCCTATCCACCACCTTTGCTGCTGGCGTACCTTTAATTGATGCCTTGAATTCTACTGCAGGAGCAACCAATAACGTAATTTATTATAACGCCACGCAGCGTATCAAAGAGGATGTCGCTACTGGTCAGCAATTACAATTTGCCATGCGTAGTACCAATCTGTTTCCCAGTATGGTGATTCAGATGGTGGGCATTGGTGAAGAGGCGGGCAGCCTTGAAGAAATGCTGGATAAAACCGCTGAATACTATGAAAGTGAAGTGGATAATGCAATAGATGGTTTGACAAGCCTTATGGAGCCAATGATTATGGCGTTTTTAGGCATTATTATTGGCGGCTTGGTGATTGCCATGTACATGCCTATCTTCCAAATGGGTAATGTGGTTGGCTAATGATGAATACACTAGAACTTTTACAAAATACTCCCATGCTTACCATCGCCCTAACTTCACTGTTAGGGCTTTGTGTGGGCAGTTTTTTGAATGTGGTGATTCATCGCACTCCTCTCATCATGCATCTAGAACACCAAAAATACGGAGCAGAATACTGGACAAGTGAAACCACGTTAGCACAGCCGCACAAAGACGCTTTGTTGCAGTATGTTAAAGATCAGCCTGCCCTCAGCCTGTCTTTTCCTCCTTCTCGCTGTCCTAATTGCACCCACCAAATCCGCTGGTACGAAAATATCCCTGTGCTAAGCTGGCTGGTATTACAAGGCAAATGCTCGAACTGTCGCACCCCCATTAGCCCCCGCTACCCCATAGTGGAGCTTATCACTGCCGTCTTATCGGCTGTGGTTATCGCCATTTTTGGTGCAACTTTGGCAGGTGGTGCGGCACTTATTTTGGTGTGGCTACTCATTGCCTTAACTGGCATAGATTTTGACACACAGCTATTACCTGACCGCTTGGTCTATCCACTGGGTATGTTGGGAGCAGCCGTTAACAGCATAAATACCTTTACCAGTCTAAACAGTGCGGTATGGGGCGGTCTTTTGGGGTTTTTGGTGCTGTGGTCGGTTACACAGCTGTACGCTCTACTGTTTAAAAAGCAAGGCATGGGGGCAGGGGATTTTAAGCTCTTGGGGGCACTAGGGTTATGGCTCGGTGTTGGTATGCTACCGCTGATGGTGCTGATTTCTTCGGTACTGGGTTCTGTTGTTGGCGTGATACTTATGCGTCGGCATGGCGAAAGTCGCCCTTTTGCCTTTGGTCCTTATATCGCCATTGCTGGCATTATCGCTTTATTATGGGGGCAAACTATTTTAGACTGGTACTTAAACCTATATCCAGCCAATCTCTAGGAAAATGTCATGATTGTCGGCTTGACAGGCGGTATTGGCAGTGGCAAAACCGCAGTGAGTGATTGGTTCGCTGCTCAAGATATTTGCATTATTGATGCTGATGTCATCTCACATCAAATCACTCAAAAAAATAGTCCCACCCTGCACACCATCGTCAAGGCATTTGGTGCATGGGTGCTGGACGAAACAGGCAACTACAGCCGTGCCGCCATGCGCGCCTACATATTCTCAAAACCTGATGAATTAAAAAAACTAAACGCCATCACCCACCCTGCCATTCGTGAAGAAACTCTCAAGCAGTTGGCACGCTCCATCTCTGCCTACACAATCCTATCTGCCCCCTTACTGCTTGAGAGCAGAAACCAACCTGTAAGTCTTTTTGAGCTATGCCATCGTATCTTGGTGGTAGACATTCCTATTGAGCTACAAATTAAACGAGCCGCACAAAGAGATGGCAATCCTAATATCATTCAATCCATCATCAATCGACAAATCTCTCGTGATGAACGCCTAAGCCTTGCTGACGATATTATTGATAATAGCGGCTCTCTTGATGAGCTACATGCACAACTCCAACCCCTGCACGACGCTTATCTTGCACTTGCAAGCCAAAAATATTGCAATGCAGCACCCTTAGATTTAAAACCCTGAATTTGGCAACTGCAAAAACGCCAGCTCTTCTTCATCAGACACTCTACCCAAAATGGCGTTACGGTGTGGATAACGTCCAAACCTGTCAATGATTGCCTTATGCTTGAGCTCAAAATCTAAGGTATTGACATCGCCTATCGCAGTAAAAATCTGCACTGCCTGCTCATGAATCAGCTTAGATTCCGAGTGCATATACGGCATGGCGATAAATTTTTGGTAAGTAGTATCGATTTTGGTAAAATCCATACTTGCCACTGCTTCTTGTGATAGAACCAAAGCCACTCCGTCATAAGCAAATGCTTTGGGCGTGCCACGATATATATTGCGTGTAAATTGATCCAGTACGATAATCTCCGCCAGCCGCCCCAAAATATTGGCTCGCCATGCCGATGTTTCGCCAGCTGCCACACGTTCAACCAAATCAGCAAACTTATCACGAATCTTGTTATCAAAATCCGCCGACTTAACAAACCAATATGTCTGATTGTCTGCATGATACCAAAACTCCAGCACGTCTTTTGCTGATTTTGGCAACTTCTCAATGTCCATAAACTCACTCCATCGTTCTTGCATCACAAAATTTTACACTCATCTGCCATCAAGACCACAGCACTTGATTTTTTATAGGCACAGTAGTATCATTAGCGATTTTAATTTTATAATATTTGCAGCACCAAAGCAACCATATAGTCGATTAAAATAAAAATGAGACAGCACGACAGACCGCCGTGTACAAGTAGTGCATAAGGGAGCTGTCAACGCTGTATCATTGCAATTTTAATCGACTATAACATCAGCAAGCCCAGTGCGTTAGCCTTAGCCAACACCAACCAAACTCGCACTACTTACTATCCACATATAGTCAAATAAATTCATTTTAGGACAAGGAAAACGAACGCAGATAGTACAAGTAGTACAGCAAGTGAGTTTGACGACGTACTAAATTGAATTTAAAAGACTATAAATTACTCCACAGACCAATATTTAATGGCTCATCTCACCAACAGCACAGCATTTAATACCCCACCTTACTCCGACAATCCACGCCCCACCGATGAACAGGTGTCGGCAATAGATATGGCTCGCCGTGGTAATTCCTTCAAAGTCGTGGCGTATGCAGGTGCAGGCAAGACCACGACACTCAAACTCATCAGCGAAAATTTGGGCGGACGTGGGCTGTATTTGGCATTTAATAAAGCCATCGCCACCGAAGCCCAAAGCAAATTTCCCCGTCATGTACGCTGTCAGACCTTTCACTCTTTGGCATTTCGTCATGTACACCGAGACATCACCGCCAAGGTTAGCCTGCCACGGCTTAGCCCTGCACGTCTGGCGGACGAGCTCAATCTTGAAGCCATCGCCGTAACTCGCCGCATTGAAGGGGTGGACAAATCCTTTGTGCTGACCAAATCCAAGCTCGGCACGATTATCGGTGAAAGTATCACCAACTTTTGTAAGACCGCTTCGGAATACCCTGCACCACGTCATCTGATACTGCCAAACTGGCTAAGCGCCGCCGACAGTGATAGCCTTAGAGAGCATTTGTACCCAACACTAGAGCGGCGTTGGCTGCAATCGATTGACCCACGCCATCAGGTCGGTATTGGGCATGATGTGTATTTGAAACTGTGGACGCTTTCTAATCCCATTATCCCAGCGGATTTTATCTTGTTTGACGAAGCTCAAGACGCTGACCCCTTAATGATGGGGGCGTTACTCAAGCAGCCCATTCAGACCATCTATGTGGGCGACGCTCATCAGCAAATTTATGAATGGCGTGGTGCGGTGAATGCCATGAAACGCCTGCCTTTTGAGCAGACTTTGCTCACCCAATCGTTTCGGTTTGGCGAACGCATTGCCGATGTTGCCAATATCCTGCTAAAAGCCTTGCAAGAAACCACCCCTTTGCGTGGCAATCCCATGCGAGATTCTCATGTTGAAAAACAACTACACATCAGCCAAAAAGACGCTATTTTGTGCCGTACCAACGCAGGGGCAATGAGTCGATTGTTACAAGGGCTTAAAGCAGGGCACAAGGTCGCCTTACAAGCCGACAGCCAGCGGATTTTGCGATTTTGCCAAGGGGCGGACAGCCTAAAAGCAGGCAAATCGGCCTATGGCATACCAGAACTTGCCTATTTTCATCACTGGGGCGAAGTGCAGGAATTCAGCGAAACTGCAGACGGTGCTGACCTAAAAACATGGGTCAAACTCATCGCAGAACACGGCACATCGACCATCACCCAAGCCATCAATTCGCTAAGCCATGTGCAGGCGGCGGATTATGTCGTTTCCACCGCTCATAAGGCAAAAGGGCTAGAATGGGGGCGTGTACAGCTTGACGATGATTTTATGTATGATGTCTCAACCCACAGCGTAAAAATCAGCCCAGAAGAGCTGCGGCTGCTGTATGTCGCATGCACTCGTGGACAAGATGTTTTGGACGTGCATGACATCAACAATCTGCTAAGCGGACTTGCCACCAAGAAGCTGATTTATGACTGATTTTATGAATGACGCTTTGATGGATAGTACTAGGACAGACTTTTGGCACTGGTTTACTCACCCTGTGCGGCTGCTTGCTCCCATGGAAGGCTTAACTGACCCACTCATGCGGCGTATCTTGACCGAGATTGCAAGCACGCTTGGAACGCCTTATGCTTGGTCGGTGAGCGAGTTTATTCGTGTAACGCATTATCCGCTGCCAGCCCATGTGTTTTATCGCTATGTGCCAGAGCTACACCACGGCGGCAAAACCATGAGTGGCACACCCATTCATGTGCAGCTGCTTGGCAACAATGCCGACACCATGAGCCAAAGTGCGGCGACAGCGGTAGGGCTTGGGGCGTTGGCGATTGATTTGAATTTTGGCTGTCCTGCCAAGACGGTGAACAATCACAAAGGTGGTTCGGTGCTGCTTGATGAGCCCGACACCCTGTATCATATCATCAGTGCGGTGCGTCAAGCTGTTCCCAGTCATATCCCTGTGTCCGCCAAGATACGTTTGGGCTACACCGATACCAGTCGCATGGCAGATATTGGACAAGCCATCAAATCCGCCAATGCCAGCTGGCTCACCGTCCATGCACGCACCAAAGTGCAAGGCTACAAGCCGCCAGCCTACTGGGACAAAATCGCTCCGTTTACTGAGCTTGGGCTGCCTATTATCGCCAATGGAGAGATTTGGAACGCCTGCCACGCCAATGACTGCATACGTCAAGCAGGTACACCACACTTGATGTTGGGGCGTGGGGCGGTTACTCGTCCTGATTTGATTGCTCAATTGAGCGACAACAACATTCAGCTGTCATGGCAAGCATTGCTGGCATATCATATTCAATTTTTGCACGACCCTACCGATAACCAAAGCGGACTTATCGGACGCTACAAACAATGGCTAGGTATGCTCACCAAAGGCTACCCACAAGCCGAAGCCCTATGGCAAACCATCAAACGCCAAAAGGATAAAGCAGAAATATTGGCAACGCTCAAAGCGACAGTGCTTGAATAAATACAGTCAGTTAAAATAAGCATGAGGCAATCCAAACCCACATTACATATCCCCACCACACTCTCTGCGATAAATGGGATAAGTCAAAACAAGGTGGGATATGTGAGAAGTATGGTTTGTAATGGCATTGCAGAGTATGAAACGAATATTTGATGAAAAACTAACTTGATGTGAGTCAGTTTTTTTCTTTGGATAGGAGTTTTGGGTGTTTGAAATTAGGCTTGAGGTTTATTGCTGTAATGCTCGCAAAGCAACATCAATCAAACGTCTATCAGCCCCTGTTTGTAGTTCGCCTGTGGGGCTAATGGGTAGAAATGGACGAGCTGGTAGTGTTACCGATTTCACCCTTGCAAAGCCGTTTGGGGTTTTGAACGTCAAATAAGGCTTATTTTTGGCTTGTATCGTGCCACCAAAATGATGAATGCGAGCGTATTCTACATTTGTACCAATCTTTGCGGTGCGTGCGGTGGACGAGCTTGTGATACTGTCTCTTAGCTCGCCTGTATTGGTTAAGGTTTTGCCACCGCCAAAGGCTTTACGCACCCACGCCGTGCCGCCAAAGGCTTCGTTTTCAAAGTTATCGGCTGTCATTGTTTCTAATTCTGCTGCAAGAGACTGCATGATAACACGGCTATTGGTCGCATTTCTTAATAATTGAGCCAAAGTGCTTTGGGCTTGGCTGTCGTCTAGGTTGATAATGAGCATTGGCAAAGTTTCCTAAGTTTGGTACAATAAGTCATACCTTGTCATGGGGTCAGGCGTGGAGTCTGGGCGGTGAGCTTAGGGGTTTTCCTAACTGCGGCTTTAACCTGTTCAATTCAGGCGATATGGCAAGGTTTTTTATTTAATGGTCTGATAAAATCTCCCCACAATCCCCCCTTGCACATCTCTTTGATTGACATAAAAACCACTGACCACCAGCGTTTCTGATTTGTCTAATTTAACAGCCAGTTTAATCACTCTGTTCTTGCTGACATGATAAATCAGCAATACCGTTTTGTTTTTGCTGTCCCAAAGCTCATAATCAGGCTTGCCAAAATCTTTGATGATTTTTTCAAGGGCTGTCATATCTAGGGCATTGCCACTACTAATGTGCCTGTCGTACTTTTTGCCAGCCACCACCATATCTTTCATGCCTACCACAGGTGATAATTCTTGTATGTTTCTATGGTGTTCGCTTGCTAATTTGGATAAGGCTGTATTAGACAATATGCCTAGTCCATAGGTCTTGCCTTGTGGCTGTCTGCTAGACTGTAAAAGTCTCGCCCACGCCAAAAACCCTGCCACTCGTACATCGCTTGCCATGTCTGTGGCGATTTGCCTAAGAGCGTGCTTTTGTCCTAGGGTTTGTCTGGCTTTGTCATACCACAGTTTGTCAAAGAGATGACTGGCAAGCGGACTTGGAAAAAAGCCATTGTCCGCCAATGTACCTGTATCGTTGCCGTCAGTACTCTTTGAAATCTCTTGGTCGCCTATGCTGTGTTTGCCGATGGCTTTGACCGTGCACCGACAACCAAAGGCATTGGGCGGAAAACTGTGCTGCCAAAATGGGTCGTCATGGCGGTAAATCGCTCCATGCTTGGCAGCGTGGGCAGGTCTTGTGCGTTTGTCCATGACAGCTGAATATTGCCAATAAGGGTGGGTGGCGACCGCCTGCTTCATGCGTTCGTATTTGGCGGTCATGATGGCGGTACGGCGGTTGGTGTGATAAATGATTTTTAGGCGGCGAGTACTACCTAGTTGCACCTTGACACCTGTTTGTGTTTTGGTACTACGCGGGCGTAGCCCTTGTCTTGCGAGCGGGCGAAGCAGTGCTTCGCTATCTCCGCTCTCACCCCACCAGCCTTGTTGCATCAAATAGGGTTTGATGGTGTTTTCAAAGCCCTTGTAGCCTGTGCCGTCTGTCATGGCTTGCTCTATGGCTTTTTTGGTGGTGGACAGCATATCAAGGGCGGTCATTTTGGCAATGGTAAAGCTCCTTGCGTGTGCCAAAGCGTGCGTGTCTTGCCAATGCCAACCGATGTGCAAACCGTTCCTTTTTAAATTCTCAATAGCTCGCTCGGGTGGCATATCAAACAGGGCTTTTAGTTCTTTGCTTGTGAGTTTATCAATACTGCTCATCTTAATTTAACCCCATCTCTTCTTGGGTTTGCAATCGTGATAGCGTGTCAGCAATGAACAGCATTTGGGTCAGTTTGTCTTGGAGTTCATCAATGCTCATTGCTGGGTAAAGACTGGCTAATTTTTCCAAAAGAGCCGTTTCGCTGTCCATATTGACGCCCTCCAAAGTGGTAAAGTCATCTAACATTTGCCCCACTTGGGCGGTCAAATCATCATCACTGGGTAGTCCAACCGCCAATTTGTCAGATAAATCGCCCTGTGGCGTGAAGGATTTTTCGCTAAAATTGGGGGTGGCTGGCACGGTGTTTTGAGCAGTTAGGCTAAATTCATCAGCCGATAGGTTGTAAGCCCGCTCGTAGTAACTTTGATTAAAGGACACGCCAAGACTGGTCAAAATCTGGTCTCGCTCTGCTAGGGTTTTGTCGCCCACTTCGTCTGCGTACAGCACAAATTTGGGTGGATTGACATTGTGAAAATTAAGCTCACAAATCCACGCCAAAAGTGTATTAAAACAGCTCTCCACCACACGGCAATCATTATCACGAATGTCCTTGGTTACGGCAAGACCTGCCATTGCACTGGCGTGGCTCGTGTCTTTTTCGGTGGTTTGGTCTTGCCCAAGTAGAGCAATGTTATAATCAATCAAACCCAGAATAGGACAAAAGAGCCTCCCAAAACGTAGTAAAATTTGGCAGAACTTTGCGTAAATGCTTTTTAAGATTACCCCAAGTTTTTTGGGTGGTGTTTATAGTCGATTAAAATAAAAATGAGACAAGGCGACAGCGACCGCCGTGTACAAGTAGTACATAAGGGAGCTGTCAACGCTGTATCATTGCAATTTTAATCGACTATAGTTCGGGTGAATAAGGTGATAAAGGCAGTATCACATGACCGAACTTGCTGGCTAATGCTTGTAAAACTTTCATTCTATGAAAACGAGCGAATACAGTACAAGTAGTACTTACAAGCGAATTTGACGACGTACTAAATTGAATTTAAAAAAACTGTACAATCAAACCGTTGAGCGATTTCATATAAGTAAGCATCAGGGTGTTGTTCAATATAGGCTTTTAGTTGCTCTTTATCAATTTTGCTGTTGCGATAGCCACCACTGCTATGAGCAAGACTGCCTGTGGCTTCTTGTATCTTTATCCATTGATAAAGTGTATTACGTGATATACCAAAGGCTGTAGCAACCTTGGTAACGCTGTTGCAACGGGCTAGATAGTCCATTGCTTTTTGTCGGATTTCGATTGAATGTGCCATGAAAGGGATTGTGTTATAGGTTTATACTGGTTTGGGGATTGAGTGCTATATTTTGGGCGGTTTTGTCGATTTTTAGCTCATCGAACACCTTGGCAATGTCGGTCGCCCAACTGGTCTTGTCCTGCTTACGCTCTGGCAGGACTTTGGCGATGTGTTCCGTGGCAAGTGCTGGCTTTGGGTCGGCAGGCGGCGTGCAGGCATTTAAGATAGGCAGGCTTAATGCCATACCAAACAGCGATACCTGCCAGCGGCTTGGGTTGGGTGATTGTGGCGATACTTTCATGGGTCAATTTGCATAGGTCGATTGCATGGGTGGATTGTTCGGTTTTTGATGTATAACATCTAGGCAGTATAGCAAGCGATTATTAAGGTTATATGTGGGCTGTGTTGTTTTTCATCATCAAAATTGGGCGGTTGACTAGTAATTGGCATTGGGGTAGACTAATGTTGCCAAACTCATTTATAAGCACTACTTTACCATCTGCTACTGGTTTTCCTAGCAGCTTTTTTTAAACAGCAATATTTTTTTAAATTCTCCCATCATAGCAAATATCTCATATTTTCTAGGAGTTCACCATGACCGAGCCATTTCAAATCAATCACGCACCGACCAAAGACGATTGCAATTTGGCGATGTTATCCCATGTAACGGCGATTTTTTTTAGTGTCATCACCCCCTTGATTTTTTGGTTGATAAACAAGGACAATGACGAAAAAGAATTCATCAACGAACACGCCAAAGAAGCACTCAATTTTCAAATCACGGTGTTTATTGGTTATTTTATCTCTGGAATACTAAGTATAATTTTAATAGGATTGTTGATGATGGCGGTGCTGTGGGTAGCCAACTTGGTGCTGTGTATCATGGCAGGCATGGCAGCAAGTCGTGGTGAGAGCTATCGTTATCCATTCACCCTTCGCTTGGTGAGATGATTTTTGAGCAACTATAGTCATAGTATCAAGAACCAAAACAATCCATCATTCATCATACAGTCTTTGAGCGAACAAGACTTTGCCACGATTGCCGAGCTAGAGAGCAAGCTACAGCCCACGGACGCATGGACAGTACAGGACTTAAATGAGCTGTGGGCGAACAGGGCAGCGACAGGTTTTGGTGGACTTGGGATATTTGTGGCAAGTGATGATACAGTAGTGAACGCAGCAGCCAATACAACAGCAAAACTGACGGCTTATCTGCTGTATCAAGTGCTGGACGTGGCAGAAATATTGAGGGTGGGAACGGATAAGGCGTATCAAAGTCAAAGGCTTGCCTATCGTCTGTTATCGGCATGGCTGGCTGAGCTTAGCGTTGATTGCCTGCTAGAAGTGCGTGCGGACAATCAAGCCGCCATCGCCTTGTATCACAAATTAGACTTCAAGACCATTCATGTTCGCCGTGGCTATTACAAAAATATCGACAGCACTCGCACAGACGCATGGGTAATGCAAAAGCAATACTCTTCCCCAAAAAGCTAATTCAAGCCAAGCCCTAAGCCGAGTTTAATCAAACTCACTGGCAAGCAACACTTGTGCTATTTATGTTCGCCTTATTTGTTACTTGGTTTGTTGTTTGTGTTTTTGGACTGGTATCACGCACCGACAATCCGCTGATATTTTGCCAAAAGTTCGGCTTCGCTCTCTGTGTGTTTGGGGTCTTTGGGAATGCAGTCCACAGGACAAATATCCACGCATTGCGGTGTGTCGTAATGCCCTACACATTCGGTACACAGACTGGGATTGATGACATAAATATCATCGCCTGCACTGATGGCTTCGTTAGGGCAGACAGGTTCGCAGACATCACAGTTGATACATTCTTCGGTGATAATCAGTGCCATGAGCTACCCTTGTGCATTGTGTGGGAATTTTTTGGCAAAGCCATGTAGCACAGGCATGGGTACAAACTTTGACACATCACCCCCCAGTTTTGCCACTTCACGCACCAAGGTAGACGATACAAACGAATATTCTTGTGATGGGGTCAAAAATACCGCTTCAAAGTCGTCATCAAGGCTGCGGTTCATGTTCGCCAAGCCAAATTCGTACTCAAAATCACTCACCGCACGCAGTCCACGCAGCACCGCCACGGACTGTTGTTTTTTTAAAAAGTCCACCAACAAACCTTCAAAACCCACCACCGAAACTCTCGGCTCGTCCACAAGACTGGCTTTGACCAATGCCACTCGTTCATCAAAGTCAAACAATGTCGTCTTGTGATGACCAAATGCCACCGCCACCACCACTTCATCAAACAGCTTTAAGGCACGTTTGATTAAATCAATATGCCCATTGGTGATAGGGTCAAAAGTCCCAGGGTAAAGCACCTTGGTATTCATAGGCTGGCGTGTCATATCCTGTCCTTGGTTGGATTGGCGTAAGTTGGGTTGGTATGAGCTGGGCTGTGGGGCTTGGCGGATTGTTGCATCCACGGAGATTTGCCATAGAATGAGCCGTTTAACTGGGTTTGCTCAATCAGATATTCACGAAATTTCAGATAAAATTCATGGTCTGGCGTACAAGTGTTGTGCCAAAAATCATCTAAGGGCTGCTGGTAGGTTAGCTTCGGAATATTATACAAAGCTCGCCCCATGACCTTGGTCGGTTTTTTGTGGTAGATGGACTGCAAGGCGGTGGTTGAGTTAATCGTTACCATGCCCAAACTTCCCCGTATCAAGGTCGGCAGGTGCATATCACAGCCATAATGCACTCTGCCAGTCAATCCATATTCTGCCGACAGTTCATTAAGCAGTGCTTGATAATTGCGATGTCCACGGTCTAGTGGGTGGTGCTTGAACACCACATGCGTACAATCATCAGCATGAACGGCAAAACTCACCATCACTTCACGGATAAAATCACGCACATCTGCATAGTCGCTATGATGGCTGATTTGAGAGTCGTTATGTACCTGCAACGCCACCAAAAAATAGGGGGTTTTCTTGGTGATAAGCTGTTTTTCTAGGTGCTTATCAGGCAGGTAGCCAAAGAGCTTTCGCCATGGAGCAACAAGCCACGCCATCATCTCCTGCCAAATCGTCAGACCCCGATAATGCGTATAATACGGATACCGCCACGCCCCTATCAATACGATAGTATAATAGATAACACTCGCCATACACAACCGCCAAAAACGGTTGTAGGTAAGTGCTGGTTTATCATTAGCAAAATCAAGCGTCTCAATCAATGCTGGGTTGAGCTGGGAATATCCATTGATGCCGTGTTCTTGCAAGGTGATGTAATCTGGTCGCAGATAACCTTCTTCAAACACAAAAAATGATAAGCCAAGCGTCTCGCATACGGTTTTGGCAAGCAGGTGATGGGGGCGGCAGTCATTAAAGCAAATGATAGCGTCCACACCATAATCACGCACAAAATCCTGCAAAAAATACTCAAAATCTGCCACACTGCCACGATAATTGGTCATTTTGTCCTTATGGCAATAAAAAAAAGCGTCGCCTGCATTAAAATTAATTTTGCTAACCGTCAAGCCTTCGCTCATCAAATAACTGGCAAAACGACAAAAAAACGACCCCATCTTGCCTTGTAAGAGCAAAATGTGCCGATGTGTCAATAGCCGAGTCATTGAAGCATTCATAATGACAAATAATCAAGAAAAACGGTGTATTTTAACATTTTATTGGGTGGGCTGGGTAGGTTTTTGTTGTCGTGCATAAGCTGTTTGTGCTTTCTGGTTGGCATGGTGAAAGCATGGTGTTGCGATACAGTATCAAACTCGCTGACTGTGCCATCTGCTGCTGGTTTTATCTATCCTAAAGTGAATTTATTTGACTGCACAATGGATGAGCACTGCCCTTGGCAAACATGCGACATTCAGCCAAGAGTGCCAAGATATTCGGATCTCGCTCCTTGCTTTTTAGGAATACAAGTCCGATGGTCTGTGTCAGTCGGTAGGGGGACTTGAGCGGAATGAGCGTAATTGAGTTCTGGTACACTGAAAAAATCCTGCCCGGTAGCAAGGCACAGCCAATCCCTGAACGCACCATGCTTATCAAGGTAAAAATATCACCCACCTGCAAAGCAACATTGGGGCTGAATTCTGCTTTTTGAAATATCATCTCGCTGTCATGATGTGTGGCAAATCCCTTGGTTAGGGTAATAAAAGCCTCGTCTTTGAGTTGCCTTAAGTCAATTTCATCAAGTTTTGCATAATCAGACTGGCTATTCACCGCCAAAAAAACCTCATCAAACAAGATTGGTAAAGTCTCAAAATCCATATCCACGGTAGTGTCGTTTAATGCCACCACAATGGCATCAAGCTCGGTATCTTTGAGTTTTTTGACCAAGTCCTTATTCGAGCCAAATAACAGTTGTATATCTAGCTTGTTGCGGCGAATTTTTAGCCCGCTAATAAGGCGAGGGAGCGTATTCACGCTTAAGGAGTACAATGAACCTATGTTCATAACCTTGGCATCAAAGCCTGCCGATTCTCTGGTTTTATTCACCATAAGAGTAACATCATGCACGATTTTTTGTGCATACTCTGCAAATACATAAGCACTTTTTAAAGGAATGAGCAATCGCCCCTCACGACGAAATAACGGGCATTTTAGACTTTCCTCCAAGGAGTGTATCGCCTTATGCACACTCACTGTACTGACCCCAAGCTCTTCGGAAGTCTTGCCAAGGTTGCCATAACGCATAAAGGTTAAAAAAATTTGTACTTTTTTGAGGGTTAGCTCTTCATCAATATCCATACCATTATCCATTTTATGTAACGCGATGCCTTATAAATCTGTCATCGTGATAGTGTAGTCATTTAAAATAAAAATGAGACAAGGCGACAACGTCCGCGGTGTACAAGCAGTACATAAGGACGCTGGCAGCACAGTATCATTGCAATTTTAATTGACTATATCACAAGAATTACCTAATAGACAATCATTAACCTTAAGTTAATGATTGTACCAATGGCTTTATTGATTGCTATTGTGAAAAATGTTTTAATGACACAAAGCAACTTTTCGCAATGGAGTGATTATGAATACTATATGGAATCAGCGTCGCAGGCACAAATGGCAAAAACTTGAAAAAGTCAAAAACTACACAAATGGGACGATTATCCCCACAAATAACATTGTTCAAGCACTTGAAATTCTCATCCAGCCGTATGACAAGGTTGTGCTAGAGGGCAATAATCAAAAACAAGCGGATTTTTTATCTCGCTCCTTATCACAGGTGGATGCTCGTCTGCTGCATAACCTGCACATGATTATGCCAAGTGTTGGCAGACCTGAACATTTAGACCTGTTCGAAAAAGGTATCGCCAAAAAACTAGACTTTGCCTTTGCAGGCACACAAAGCCTACGCATCAGCCAGCTGCTAGAAGATGGCTTGTTGGAGATTGGGGCGATTCACACCTACATTGAGCTGTATTCACGACTGTTGATTGATTTGATTCCTAATGTGGTGTTGTCGGCAGGATTTATGGCAGACAGGCAAGGCAATATATACACAGGCCCAAGTACCGAAGACAGCCCTGCTTTGATTGAACCTGCTGCATTCAGTGATGGTATTGTCATCGTGCAAGTCAATGAATTGGTGGACGATGTCAAGGACTTGCCACGGGTTGATATTCCTGCGTCGTGGGTGGACTTTGTGGTGGTGGCAGACAAGCCATTTTATATTGAGCCGTTGTTCACAAGAGATCCAAAACATATCAAGCCGACGCACATTCTGATGGCAATGATGGCAATTCGTGGCATTTATGAAAGACACCAAGTCCAGTCTCTGAATCATGGCATTGGCTTTAACACAGCTGCCATTGAGCTGATTTTGCCAACTTATGGGGAATCCTTGGGGCTAAAAGGTAAGATTTGTCGCAATTGGGCGTTAAATCCACATCCGACACTCATTCCTGCTATAGAGACGGGCTGGGTGCAGAGTGTGCATTGTTTTGGTACTGAGCTTGGTATGGAGCAATATGTCGCCGCTCGCCCTGATGTATTTTTTACAGGCAAGGATGGCTCGCTGCGTTCTAATCGTATGATGTGCCAGTTGGCTGGGCAGTATGCTGTGGATTTATTCATTGGTGCAACCTTGCAGATAGATGGTAGCGGACACTCTTCCACAGTGACCAAAGGGCGGTTGGCAGGGTTTGGTGGAGCTCCAAACATGGGGCACGATCCACGTGGACGTCGTCATGCAACGCCTGCATGGCTGGATATGAGAACGCATTTTGCCAATGCAGACGATACCTATCTGGCACGTGGCAAAAAACTGGTGGTACAGATGGTTGAGACCTATCAAGAGGGCAATAAACCAACCTTTGTGCATCAATTGGATGCGGTAGATGTTGCTAAAAATGCTGGTATGCCGCTTGCTCCTGTCATGATTTATGGTGATGATGTCACGCATCTTCTGACAGAAGATGGCATTGCTTACTTATACAAGGCGGATAGCTTGGAGCAGCGACAGGCAATGATTGCGGCTGTGGCTGGCGTGAGCGATATCGGATTGGCACACAATCCAAAAACCACGGAGCAGCTAAGGCAAGATGGCTTGGTGCTTACGCCCGAAGATCTGGGTATCAGACGCACCGATGCCACACGAGAGTTACTTGCTGCCAAAAATATTGCTGAGCTTGTGGAATGGTCAGACGGACTTTATCAACCACCAGCACGTTTTAGAAGCTGGTAATTGCCACACAAGGATATGCACCATGTCAGTCATTCATACAGTCACGTCATGCCAAGCAGTCAATGAGCCGCTGAATAAGTCGGATAAAACCGCACGCTATCATTATTTGGCGAACCATGCTGTACAGGCACTACTCGATGAGGTGTCCTTGACGCCAAAGCCGGCCTTGGTGGATAGACGTGGCAACGGTGCTCATCATGACTTGACATTTGAGATAATGGTAGCTTCGGCAAAAAGTTTGTACCCTGCTTTTTTTGCCATGGCACAAAAAGCGAATGAATACAAGAGCATTTGCTCAGCACTCAGAATGGCAATTGGCAAAATCGGACGTAATGCCGAAACAGAA
The DNA here is from genome assembly GCA_030538375.1 of Moraxella sp. Taxonomy (GTDB): domain Bacteria; phylum Pseudomonadota; class Gammaproteobacteria; order Pseudomonadales; family Moraxellaceae; genus Moraxella. The sequence goes on from JAUNUB010000006.1 coordinate 16,748, forward strand.
ATGCTGCGTATCACAGGCGGTGTCAATACGCATCGAGGAGCGATATGGACCTTAGGACTGTTGGTTACATCCGCATCGTTATTATTATCCCATCATAACAGAATGATAAGCCTTGCCTCAAAGGAGGTGTGTCAAATCGCAGGGGGTATTGCGTGCATAGAAGACAGCTCTATCACCACAAAAAAAGAAACGCTAAGCCATGGCGAGCTCATCTGGCAAAAATATCAAATTGGCGGAGCAAGGCAACAGGCACAGCAGGGGTTTCCAATGATAGTCGAACAAGGATTACCAAGGTTGCGATACAGTCGTTATCAGGGTGACTTGGAGGAGCATGCCAGACTCAATGCTCTGCTTGCCATCATGAGTGAACTGGGTGACACCTGTGTACTGCACCGCTCCGGTATTGATGGATTGCATGTTATGCAAGATGGGGCGAAGCAGTTATTGGCACTTGGCGGTTTTGGCAATCCATTAGCAAGAAAATTGTATCAAGACTATGAACAAAAGCTGCTTGTCTTGCGTGCATCGGCAGGTGGGGCGGCGGATTTGCTGGCGGGCACATTGTTTGTAGACTGGATAAGCTCGTAGATTGGGTAAGCAGGTCATTGTGTATATCAATTCAACAAGGAGGGTGTGATGGAACACTATCATTTTAGTTTTGCTGGCACTAAGCAGGTGCACAAAAAAATCTTGGTTGGCTGTGTGGGTTCGGGTGATTTGGAGGTGCTTATGCAACCAAACAGCGAACAACAAATCAACATTCATGTGTTGACTGCTGCCACAGGTTCAAAGAAACGCTGGGAACACTTATTTGACAGAATGTTTGTCAATGGTGTGCTGCCAGCAGTGACCGTGCAAATACATGATTTTGCTGCCACACCAGGGGTGATTCGCTTGCGTATGGAGCAGGCTTTTGAGGAGATTTGTGATGAGTGATATTCAAAAATTACTAAACAAAGCCAGTTTTGTTGAACTAAGTGCTAGGGCTCGTGCTAAGTGCTTGCTGGATGTGGGTACTTTTCGAGAATTGCTAGATCCTTTTTGTATGATGGCGTCTCCTTGGTTACCCAAACAAAACATCGTACCACAGGCTGACGATGGCGTCATCATCGCCAAAGGTGAATTCAACGGTCAGTCGGCGGTTGTGATTGCTATTGAGGGGGTTTTTCAGGGCGGTAGTATGGGCGAGGTCGGTGGTGCAAAAATCGCAGGAGCATTAGAGCTTGCCATTGCGGACAATCAAAATGGCATACCCACACTTGCCATTCTGCTGCTTGAAACAGGTGGCGTTCGCTTGCAGGAGGCAAATTTAGGACTGGCAGCCATCGCCGAAATACAATCTGCTATCGTTGGACTAAGGCAATACCAACCCGTGATTACTGTGGTTGCTGGCAGTGTAGGCTGTTTTGGTGGTATGTCTATCGCTGCTGGACTGTGCAGCTACATTGTGATGACTGCAGAGGGTAGGCTTGGACTTAACGGTCCGCAGGTTATCGAGCAAGAAGCAGGTCTGGCAGAATACAATGCCAAAGATCGCCCCTTTGTTTGGGGTATCACTGGTGGCAGTCAGCGTTTTAACAGTCGTTTGGTGGATATTTTGGTTGCTGACAGTCGGCATGACATCAAGCAGGCCATTGGTGATTGTGTCGCCAAAGGTGTGCCAAAAAAACACCGCAGTGAGCAGCCTAAGTACTATTTTGAAAAACTTTTAACCATTAACACCGATCGGCAAAGCACACCAGCTGAAGCGGTTGCACTTTATAACACCTAAGGAGCGAGTCATGACTACCACAGTTTCAACCAAAGGATTGGATTGGTTTATATTACTGACTAAGAATGCCAGCCCCATTCAAACACCAGTACCTACCATTCGAGCTGCCGATATCGATTTGGCGGGGCAACAAGTGTCGCTTGTCGTTGTGACACCAGACAGTCATAATCTATATCCAAGAGCAAGGCAAGGGGAGATGGGACTGCTTGAAGGTTATGGTTTGGCAAGTGTCATTCAAAACATCATTGCTTTGGATATACATGCCACACATAAGCGTCCGATTATCGCCTTGGTTGATGTACCAAGCCAAGTCTATGGTCGCCGTGAAGAGCTATTCGGCATTCATCAGGCGTTGGCAGCGGCAGTCGATGCTTATGCTCAGGCACGTTTGGCAGGGCATCCTGTGGTGAGTTTGCTGGTTGGCAAGGCAATGTCGGGAGCATTCTTGGCACACGGCTATCAAGCCCATCACATCATAGCCTTGGATGACGAGGGTGTGATGGTGCATGCCATGGGCAAAGAATCCGCTGCCCGCATTACACTTCGTAGCATAGATGAGCTTGAAAAACTTGCTGCTGATATTCCGCCAATGGCATACGATATCCGCAGTTATCAAAGTCTGGGGTTGGTGAATGAACTGTTGTCAATCAGTGATATCAATCAGCCAAGCGAACAAGATGTTCAGGTTGTCAAGGATAGTCTGGTGCGTGCCATTGATAAAATCCAAAACGGTCAAATTACCGAGCCGCTTTGTGTGAATAGGTTATCAGCGGCCAACCGTGCAGCGTCCAAGCGAGTTCGTGAATTGTTACACAGCCAGTGGCATGATTAAAAGGCATACTGCGATGAATCTTGACATTTATCCGCATGACTTGGTGTGGGGCGTGAAGCTGGATTGTTTACCCAGTCATGCACCAAGATGGGTTCATACAGTTGTTATGCAGAATATACCCGTCGTGGTGAGACGAGATGTGCTTTGTGTAGATGGTATACCTGTGGGCGTGCGAGGTAATAATAGAGCCGAGCGCTTTGGCATGTATCTGCCGCTCACTGCTATTACTCGTGTTGTACATCCCGAAGAGCTGCGTATTCATCACGTTCATGCACATTCAGCTTTGATGATGCGTTGGCACACACAACTGCTGGCTTTGGAAAATTTATTAGAGCGTTTGGGCTGGGTATGGGGTTATACAGGCAGTTTTGGCTTTGAATTGGCAACAGGATTGTCAACCACGCATTCTGACAGTGATATTGATTTGCTATTGCGTATCCCAGCATTTATGGATAGGCAGGCAGCATCTGAACTGTGGCAAGATTTATCCACTCTAAAGCTGCCTATCGATGTGCAGATCCAAACGCCCTTAGGGGGTGTCGCTTTGGCAGAATGGGCAAACAATGCCACTCATCGCAAAGTATTGCTCAAGCAAAATCACCAAGCGATACTAACCCACAATCCTTGGCAAATATAAGGAAGTGACTTATGGCAATCGTTTGGACATATCCAGGGCAAGGGGTGCAGTATCCCCAGATGCTGCATGAAGTATTGGCTTATACCAAACAATGGGGAGACGATCTGCATTTGATAGCACAAGACACCTTGGTGGAGGCGTCAGATGTTTTATCTGTGGATGCCCTAAGTCTAGACAGCCATACTGCTTTGCGTTCCACTCGGTCTGTACAATTATGCTTGTTGATTTCTGGTGTCATCAGTGCAAGAATGCTGCAAGCCAAGCAGGTGCAGCCTGACTATGTGGCAGGGCTATCCATTGGTGCATGGACGGCTGCGACAGTGGCAGGGGTGATTAGCTTTGCTGATGCGTTGAACTTGGTGGCAAAGCGAGGTGATTTGATGCAGTACGCTTATCCATCTGGCTATGGCATGACAGCACTTATAGGAGTCACTCGTCATCAAGTGGCAGGCTGGCTACATGAATTTATTCATCAAAATCCCTATAATGCCGAAGTGTTTATTGCTAATATCAATACCGCCACCCAAATCGTCATCTCTGGCAAGAGCAGTACACTTCAGGATTTTATTGACTTCATTCGTGTCAGTAACGAACGTGTGCAATTGGCGGCAAAGCCGTTAAATGTCAGCGTTCCTTCACATTGTGATTTATTGGGTGCTGCCGCTCATCAACTGAATGAAGTGGCGGACAATTATCAGTTTAGCAGCCCAAAATATCGTTACCTTAGCGGAACAACAGCACGGCTTGTGACAGATGCCACTCACATCCGAGACGATTTGATGTTCAATATGTCTCGCACCATAGACTGGGAGTCGGTGGTCGGCTCTATGTGGGAGCGTGGCATACGCACACAGATAGAGGCGTTTTCTGGCAGTAGCTTGACAGGGCTTGCTCGCCATATTTTTCAACAAGGCAATTTATTGTCTTTTCAAAACACACGATTTGACAGTTTGGTGCTAAGCCATTCATTGAATCGTGATTTATACAAGGAGGTTTTATGACTATATATGGAACAGCGATATTGGCGATATGCCATCTTTTGGGCGTGTACCTGGGCAATACTTTAGGTTCATTGTTGGGTGTCAAGGCAAATATTGGCGGGGTTGCTATCGCGATGATTTTATTGATTGCTTCCAAAGAGTATCTTGTTCGCAAGGGTCATCTTAATCAATCCACTCAGTTTGGTGTATTGTATTGGTCAGGCATGTATATTCCCATCGTTGTGGCGATGTCCGCTGGTCAAAATGTCGTGTCAGCATTATCAGGTGGCATGACGGGTATGATTGTTGCGGTGCTATCATTGGCTGCGACGGTTATTGCTATTCGTTATTTTAATAAATTGGATGGTGATGCAGATTATGTATGGGCCGAAGAAGAGATGAATGTCAAATAGACGCTAAACCTATCTTAAGCCCAAAAATAGACCAGCTTTGTAAAGTTGATGTATGCATTCTACTTATGCTAGCTGTGTTCGTTTTTCTTACTATTTTAATTTTGGGCTGGTTATTAGGGCATGTCCCTATTCCAACCAATATTGTTTTAATGGTCTAAAAATGGCTAAATCTGGCAAAACTTCGTTGGATTTCTTGACGATATTTCAATATTATCTGCACAATCCGCCTTGTTTCGCTAGTGATTCCGCTCATTTTTAGCCTCATTATCGAAATAGGGACGCGCCCTATCGCAACACAAACCATAAAAAGGAACTCACATGGAAGTTATCATCACCGTCTTGGAAAAAAATGCCTTAGTAACTGCTCTTGCGGTGACTGGGATTATTATGTATGTTTCGCATCTGTTTTCAAAATATTTTCTAAAGGGCAAGGTGCAAGGTTCTGCTATCGCCATCACCTTAGGGCTGGTCTTGGCTTATTTTGCAGGATTGCACACTGGTGGGCAAAAAGGTATCTCGGATATCGCTATTTTTTCTGGCTTTGCACTGCTTGGCGGGGCAATGATTCGAGATCTTGCTATCGCCTCCACTGCCTTTGAAGTGGATGTAAAAGAAGTAAAAAAAGCTGGCAAGGTCGGAGTCATTGCCCTTATTTTAGGTTGTCTTGTACCCTTTGTTGTGGGTGCGGTGGTAGCATGGTTTATGGGGTATAAGGATGCCGCCTCAATGACAACCATTGGGGCGGGGGCGATGACCTATATTGTCGGACCAATTACTGGTACAGCTGTAGGAGCCAGTTCCGAAGTGATTGCTCTGTCTATCGCCATTGGGCTTATTAAGTCTGTGTTTTTTATGGTTGGCACTCCAGCGCTTGCTAAGTTCATGTATCTAAAAAGCCCAAAGTCTGCCATGGTGTTTGGCGGTCTGGCAGGCACAACCAGCGGTGTAGCAGCTGGTCTGGCAGGCACCGATGTGCGTCTTGTGCCTTATGGTGCGTTGGTCGCAACTTTTTATACTGGACTTGGCTGTCTGCTTGCCCCATCGGTGTTCTTTTTGGTGGTTAATATCCTGTTTTGATGAGGCTATAGAGTTGACAAGCTATGATTTATAGTCGATTAAAATAAAAATGAGACAGCACGACAGACCGCCGCGTACAAGTAGTACATAAGAACGCTTACAACGATGTATCATTGCAATTTTAATTGACTATAAAAGACGGTATGTCTACAAGGCAAGTAGCCATTCAATTAAACATTTCAAACCCTGCTTTGCTTGGTGTGTGGTTTCGTGTTTATCAAACTTATGGTACGCTAGGGCTATCCCCTAAACCCAAAGGCAGACCACCCATGAAACTTACCCCATCTAAACAAACAAACAAGCCTGACCATGACAAAACGAATGAAGAGTTGTTAGAAGAAGTACAAGACCTGCGTATGGAGCTTGACATCTTAAAAAAGTGGCTTGCCTTAGACCACAACAAAGCACCAAACAAACCACCAAAGACAAAGTGACTGTTGTGTATGGTTTAAGGCAATACTATCCTTTAAACAAACTTCTTGCCAAGCTCGGTCTTGCTCGCAAGCACTTTTTATCACCACACAAAGCAATCAGGTAAACCCAGCAAAGACGATAATGTGCCAACGCTTGTCCGTGCCATCTATGATAAGCATAAAGGCAGGTATGGTTATCGCAGAATCATAGCAGAGCTTAACAATCAAGGCATTATCATTAATCACAAACGCCTACAACGCTTAATGAATGAAGCAGGATTAAAAGCACGTATTCGCACCAAAAGTCGCTATAACAGTTATCACGGACAAGTCGGTAAAACGTGTGCCAATCTATTAAATAGAGACTTTGAGGCGGACAAGCCCAATCAAAAGTGGGCAACTGATGTAACGGAGTTTAAGACGACCGATGTTAAAGGCAACACCAAAAAGCTCTAACTATCACCCATTATTGATATGTTTAATGGTGAGATTGTGTGTTATAGCACAAACACCAGTCTTAACTTTAAAATGATTACCGATATGCTAGAAAAGGCAAAAGAACGGCTTGATGATAAGACACGCCCATCTTGCACTCAGACCAAGGCTCGTGCTACCAAATGTATAGTCAATTAAAATTGCAATGATACTTACGTTGCCAGCTCCCTTATGTACTACTTGTACACGGCGGTCTGTCGGCTTGTCTCATTTTTATTTTAAATGACTATAAGTTTGAAATTTGCGGTAGACGCACGGCTTTTGTGCTAAAAACATGCTTACAAATTATTCGCCAGCAGTTTAAGCAGGTCAATCTTGGTATCTTGAGCTTCTTCTAGCGTATTCCAAATGGTGTCTTGACCCAAGATAGAATAAGCATGCTTGGCTTTGGCGGCATTGAGCTTGGTATTGACATCAAGGTCGTTCTCGACTTGGTCATACAATTCAATCCATTCATCGGTGTAGAATGCTGTCAGCTCATCACAGGCTTGTTGCATGGTTTGCAGCGTGTCCATCATCTGCTGCATTTGCAGAGTGTATGTGCTAATTTGGTCGTTCAGCTGCTGCATACTGATGAGTTTATTGAGTTCGGATTCAGAGACTGGCATGAGAGCTCCTTGTTTTTGTGAAGTTTTTAGTCTAGCATAGGTTGGGTTGTTGGCCTAGAGCCTTTATAAATAAATCGATATTCAGAACAATATTCAAAAAACCAAGCATTATTTTTTGAATAATCCTTGTAATTGATGGCGGCACTGCATAAACCGTGCTTTTAGTTTGGCTTGCCATGTGGGTGAGATGGGGTGGGCGGCACAATACGCCAAATAATCCACGACTTGATGTGCCTGTGCCAATCCCACACCATTTGGCAGGCGGTACACAGGATAGGCGATGAGTGCAATATAGACAAGCTCGGCAAGGCTAAGTGTGCGATGTCGTCTGGCAAGTGCTTGTTGTTTGGCGGTGTTATCTGTTTCGACAATATCGCTCGTCAGCCCAAATCCTGCATAAAACGGCAAGCCATAGCACACCACACGCTTGCCACGCAGCAGTGCTTCAAAGCCCGATAAAGAGCTGATGGTGTGCAAGGTATCGCACACATCTAGGCAGTTAGGCAGGGCAATGTTATGTGCCACAAAGTCCGCCAAGTCTTGAGCGTTATGCACAATCCCTGTGCGTAGCCCAGCTTCGACATCTGGGTGGGGCTTGTAGATAATGTAATCGTTAGGATAGAGACGGCGTACATCAGCAAGCAGGGCTTGATTGGTGGTGATGGTCGCAAGACAGCTTTTAACAGACGCATCGTCTTCGACTTGCCCGACCACAAGGTGAATGGGCTTGTCTGTGCTGATGAGCTGGTGTAGATTTTTGGTATTACCAACGTTATATTTGGTGATACGCAAGGTGGTGAGCTTATCGATTAGGGCGTGTGCCTTGGCAATCTTATCATCATCACAAATAAGTGTCGTCAAAAGGTGTTCTAAGTCAGAAGGCTGCCCTACATCATAATAAATGCCACGATTATCCAATACCACGGACAAGGGAGCAATAAGACTTGCTCCCAACCCTTGAGAGCGAATAAAGCCATCTTCCATGCACCAAATGGGTGCGTGGGGCAAGTGCGTTTGCAACCGCTGTTTGCTGGGCATACCCCATGTCAGATAAAGCTCACATGGCTGGTGTAATTGGCGGTTTTGCCATGCATCGTATGTTTGTTTGCAGGTGCGGACAACAGGGGTGTCGGCGTAGTCTGTGAGCAGTTTATTCATCAGCCCTACAGGTTTTGTTTTGCTGATGATGGTGTTGCTGTCAAAGCTCGTGAACGCCTGCACAAAATCACGTTTCCAGCGGCTAAATTCGTAGCTAAGCATACGTCCAGCCAGCCGTGTGTGCCATGTGCGATTGGTGATGAGCCAGTCGATGGCGGTTTCAATCTCGCAGGCAACGGTATGGTTGCCTGTGTTGACACCCATACAAGCAGGGTCGCCATAATAACTATAATCGATATAAGCCGCATAGAACAGCTGATTGAGCGTAGGAGCTAAGTCGTTGCTATCGTTATTGAATTGAGTGCTATTGGATTGAGCAGTATTGTGCTGGGTGATATTGGATTGAGCGGCATTAGATTTGGCGGTATTAGACCAAATATAGCTAAGCCGTCTTTGCTGGGCGGTGTGCAGTTGAGCCTTGGGGGCGTGCGTGTCGTCTGTCAAGCCAAAGCCTGCATACCATGCCACGCCAAACATATGCACGGTTTTGCCAAGCATAAGTGCTTCAAATCCCATGTGCGAACTCACCGTATAGACAGCGGTGGCTTGTTGTAGCAAGGCAATGGCGTTGGCAGGTTCACGCAAATGCCGCACACGGCTGGGATAATCCGCCAAGGACAATTGAGCCAAATAGCCCTTGTTGCTGGCTGGGTGCGTCTTTAGCCAAATGTTGGCGGCAGGATAAGCGGTGCAGGCTTGCTTTACCATGTCAATAAAGCTGTCAGCCGTTGCCCCTGCCCCTACGATAGAGCTGTCGTTCGCCACTTGGTCGATGATGAGAATGTGCGGATTGTCATTGTCCGCCAGTTGTGTCAAATTAGGGGTGGTGGTACTGTGATTGTATTTAGAAAGCTGGTTGTCTGTCAAGGTGTGGATTAAGTGCGTACTACGCGTTTGTTTATCCGCTGTCCACTGCTGGATATTATCAACAATCAAGCACTCAAGCCGAGAAGCACTGCGTGTGTCAAAATACACGCCCACATCATCAGCGATGACGCTTAGCCCATAACCAGCCCCAATCTTACCATTACCAACAGAGCGTAAAAAGCCATCTTCTAGCGTGAGTAGGGGCAAGCTGTGCTTATTTGCCAAACTTTTGGCTTTATCAAAGCTGGGTTTACGCCCCCAACCCACCATGGCACAGTCGCTATTTTGCTTATTCCAGTGCTTGATCCAGTTGTGATAAGTGTCAAGCCTTGTGTTTAACATCAATGGCAACAAGGGGTTTTTGTCGACAATGCCACGCCCTGCACTGATTAATAAGCTGGGCAGTTGCTTGATATAGCGTGTCATGGCAGTCGCTTACAACCTTGCAATCACGCCCACTGCCACGGCGATTTGGTATATCATCTGTGTAATACCACGCCCAATCTCTACACGGCGTGTCTTGACTTTTGGCAGTACCATGATTTGATCGCCCTGCTGAATGCGATAGGCGGTATCTACCACACGGTTTTCACCATTTTGATGAATGATGAGGATTTGTTTGTCATCAGCATTGTCATCAAAACCGCCAGAGCGAGCCACGTAATCGCCCACGGTATAATCGGCATTAAAGGTCAACGCCCCTTGACTACGCACCTGCCCATTCACCGTGATGACCGATGTCTGCTCAGGGATATGCACCACATCACCCTGCTCTAGAATAATATCCTGCCATGAGTCTGGCATAACCACGATACGCCCTGTGGGCTTGAGTGTGCGAGCCTTGGCGACAAATTGCTTGACCAATTCAGCGTCAGCAGTACGCAGCTGGGCTTCTTCACGAGTGACGGATTGGGTGGCAAGCGTCATCTCTTCTAGGCGGTCAAGTGATTGATTAATCGCTTCTTTTTGCTGGATAGCGACAGATTCTCGGTAGATGGACAGATAGTTAAGATTGGCAAGGCTGGACGGCTCAAGCTGGTCAATCACGTCTTTTAATCTTGCCCCATAAGGCAAAATCACCGCCCCATTGCCACGATGTGCCCCTGTTACCTGCACAGCGATAGAGCCTTGGTAACGGTCGGCAGTTACCACGAGCTTATCGCCATTATGCACAGCCACTTGTCCAGCTTGGCTAAGTGTGTAGTACTCTGCCGTTTGGGCTTTGCCCGATGAGCGAGTAATGGCGACATTGGTGGCGTCTGCCGTGGGATTGGCAACCGCCAGCACATCAGCGATGGTCAAATCATTGACGTTAAATTCAAAAATATACTGGTTCTGAACACGTCCAGATATATCAAAGGTTCGTTTTTGGGGAGTAACGATAATCACGTCGCCATCACGAAAGGCAAAGGACGAGAGCCTACCCATGATAAGAAAATCATACAGATTAATCTGCTGCACCAATTGCCCATCACGGCGAATCTGCACATCGATATAGCTGCCACGTTCGGGGTCTACGCCGCCTGCTCGGTCGAGATAAGACAGCACCGAATCCGCCGCCAAACCGCCATAATAACCGGGCTGCTTGACAAATCCTGTTACAAACACCTTGACAGGCTGGGCTTCTTCTAATGACGCATACACCCCAACATTAGAGCGATAAATACGGCTGATGGCTTGTTGCACCACGTTTTGTAGATTGCCATTTTGCACGCCTGCGATACGCACAGGTCCGACATTGGGCAAAAAGATATTGCCCTGTGGGTCTACCGTCATCGTGGCGGCGTATTGATAAGCCCCCCACATGCGGACTTGCACATTGTCGCCCACGTTAATCACATAGCTGTCATTGAACGTCGAGCCCGATGTGGTCGAAAATGCCCCACGGAACAATTGCTCACCAAATATGCGTGGGGCGGTATTGGGAATATTTTGGTAATTGCTGGTGGTGTTGATAATGGCATTGCTACCAAGGCTGGCAGCGGCAACGGCTTCGGCTTGGGTGGCTTCGGCTGGCACGGATTGATTGCCAATGGCGGATACTGCCAAGCGTCCATTGTTATTCGCCGCAGAAAAATTGGGCGTGGCAGCGTGTACAGTCATACCAAAACTGACAGCAAATACCAAGGCAGATTTTGTAAAGTTCATTGGTTGTCCTTTTAATTATTTGCTTAAATTATTTGCTGTGGTCTCGCACTACCGCCAAGATAAGACTGATAAAGCCGTACAGTATCAGCAACAAGGCAAGTGCGGTAAAAATCACATAGGCACGTCTTGGATACAGGGCTTCTTCTGCCTTGTGCGGACTTGAGATGACGATAAGGTTTTTCATCTTGCGAATCACTTCTAGGCGAGATTTTTCAAGTGCACTCAAGGACAGCTTGTACAATTCGGTGGCAAATTCGACATCGGCTTTTAGGGTCTCAAATTCTGCCGTTTGGGCGTTTAATTTTTTGTCATTGCCTGATGTGAGTTTGCTTTGTTCATCACGGATTTGTTTTTCGACCGAGTTAATTTGGCTACGCAATGACACCACTTGCGGTGCGTCCGAATTCAGATAGCTTAATAGCTGACGCTCTTCGGTGCGTAACGAGCTTAGCTGGCTTTGTAGTCCGCCAATAACTTGGGTGATGATTTGGGCGTTGGTCTGTGGGTCAAAGACTTCATTTTCGTTTTGATAGGCAAGCAGCAGCGTTTTGGTTTCGTTGAGCTTGTCTTCGGACGTGATGACTTGACCTTCGGCAAAGGCAAGCTGGTCTTTGGCGACTTGATTGGAGATTTGATTGACAAAGCGTTCGGACTCCGCCAATATCGCTTGGTTAAGCTCAAGGGCGTACTCTGGGGTGAAGCCTTGGGTTTGGACATTCAAAATCAGACTTTGTTCATCAAGCTCTACCGACACTCGTTTTTTAAAATACTCTCGCAGCTCTTCTTGGGTGGCATTGGGGTCTATCTCGCCGATAAAATCCGCCCCATTGATGTAGTAGTTTTTGCGAAAATTAAATTGGCTGTCTAGCGTATTTATCATATCATCAGACAAGATGTACTGCATAAGATACAAGGCATCTTCACGGCTGGTATTATTCACCCCAAGCAACGCAGTAATGCCGCCTACGCTGGCGGTTTGTTCGCTGACCTGCTTGACGACCACGCCAGACTCGGACACATAGCGTGGCTTGGCGATGGCGAGCATATAGCCTATCGTCAAAAACCAAGGCACAAGTACAACGCCGATGAATAGAGCAATGCCAATACGTTTGCGTTTATTTTTTGCTGTGGTGGACATGTTCTTTGTATACCTCGATGGCTTGTTTTGTGTCGTGAAAGACGTGTGCGGTTTGGTCCATTAGCACAATGCCAATATCGCAGTTGCGTTCGATATCGCCAAGGTTGTGCGACACCACCAAAAACCCTGCCTGTTCACGGCGTGCTTGTAGTATCTCTTCGCTGCGTCTGCGAAAGGCGGCATCGCCCACCGCTCCTGCTTCGTCTAACATATAATAATCAAAATCAAAGGCAAGCGACAGCCCAAAGGTGAGTCTGGCTCTCATGCCCGATGAGTAGCTTTTGACAGGCATGTCAAAATATTTGCCAAGCTCGGCGAACTCCTGCACAAAGCGGATTTTTTCGTCAATATAAGCACCGTTTGAATACAAACGACACACAAAACGCACGTTTTGTCTGCCTGTCAAACTGCCTTGAAAGCCCCCAGCCACCCCCACAGGCCAGCTGATAGTGCTATTGGTAATAACTTCGCCGCTGTCTGGCTCATCAAGTCCGCAGATGATACGCAGCAAGGTCGATTTGCCTGCCCCATTACGCCCCAATAAGCCCACGGACTGCCTGTCTTCAATGGTGAGATTCAAATCCTTGAACAGATAATGCCTGCCATGCGGTGTGCGAAAGGACTTGGTAACGTTGTTGATTTGTATCATGAATGCCTATCCATCACTTACTGCGAATTAAGTCTCGTTCAAAGGCTTTGTAGAGCAGCAAGCCAACAAAATTCACCGCCATCAACCATTTGATAAAATACATAAAATCAATATGATAATTGGGATAAGTGGGCGAAAGTGCATGTCTTAGCAGCTCAAGATTATGAATAAACGGATTGTACATCAGATAGCTAAGGTAGGGCTCTGGCACGATATGCACCGAATAAATCACCCCAGAAGTAAAGTACAGCACCGTAAAAATAATACTGATAATCTTGCTAAACTCGCCACCATAATGCCCCACAATCATCAAAATCATGGCAAGCCCAAAAGCGAACAAAAACATGGTAAGCCAACACAGCAGCACGATATCCAAGTGAGCGGTGCTAAAGCCAATGCCAAAAAATGCCAAACCCAAGAGCAGCAGCACAAAGGTAACAAAATAAATGATTAGCTCCAAAAACGAGCGTGCAATAATCACGTCAATATGCCGTACCGCACGGTACATCAGCAAGCCACTGTTGGCATCTACTGCCCCCAAGGCACGTGTGGCGATTTTTTGCATCATAAAAAACGGCGTGAATCCTGACACCAAAAACAGCATATAATCCATACCGGGCAAGGTGCGTGCCATGACTGTGCCAAAGATGACCATCATAATCGCCATCTGCAAAATCACTTCCAAGGGTGCCCACAGATAGCCTAGGCGATAACTGCCAAACCGTGTCTGTAGCTCACGCATCAAAAGTGCGTGAATGGCTGCCATCATCACAGCAAATCCACTGCGTTTTTTGACAGGACGATAAGGCGGCAAAGAAACGGACATAACAAGACTTATGCGAAAATAAATTACTCAATTCTAGCACATTTTTGCTGTGCCGTCTGTATAATGATGATAGCGTTTCAATTCACTTAAGCAACTCATAGAACAATTGCCCTGACTTAGCAGGAGTTACGCCCCACCAAGCATGTATTATACCTTCCTAAAGAAAGGGGTTTTAACCATCAAAGGAAATTTTGATGAAGTGGTTAAATTGGCAAACTTAGCTTAAATCACCTTACTAAAGCGGTTTTGGTGTTTTTTGGCAAGATATTCATCAAACACCATGGCGATATTACGCCCCAATAGCCGCCCTTTTGGCAACACTTGCACGCCTTTTGCGTCAATGTCCAGCAGTTTGTCATCTGCCATCACTTTTAGCTCACTAAGCTCCTTGGCAAAATAGGTCATGGGGTCAATGCCATAACGGTGATTGATGTCTTTAAAATCCATGACATCATGGCACAATAAATTCATAATCACATAGCCACGCAGCTCATCGACAAGCGTGCTTTTGATGTGCTTGACGGCTGGCAATTGTTCCGCATTTATCATGCTTTGATAAGTGGCAAGCTCGGTGTGATTTTGTAGAATGTGCTTGCCAATTTGGCTGATGGAGCTTACCCCAAAACCCAACAAATCCAAGTGTCCAAGCGTGGTATAGCCTTGAAAATTGCGGTGTAGCTCGCCATTCGCCTGTGCCTGTGCCAAGGTGTCGTGCGCCAAGGCAAAATGGTCGATACCGATGTACTGATAGCCTGCCTGCCCAAGGGCGGTAATGGTGTCTGACAGCATGGTGAGCTTGTCGCTGGGGCTTGGCAAATCAGCGTCATCAATCCGTCGCTGTGCCTTGAACCGTTCTGGCAGATGGGCGTAGTTAAATACCGACAAGCGTTCAGGACGCATATCGGCGATACGAGCCACGGTGCTGGCTAGCGTGGCTGGCGTTTGGTGTGGTAAACCATAAATCAAATCGATGTTGATTGAGCCAAAGCCCAGCCGTCTGGCTTCGTCCATCACCTGTTGTATCAAGGCTTCGGACTGCACACGATTGACAGCAATTTGCACCTTTTCTTCTAAGTCCTGCACGCCAAAGGATAGGCGATTAAAGCCCAGTTCTTTAAGTGTGTTAAGCGTGGTGGGTCGCAATTCTCGTGGGTCAATCTCAATGCCAAAATCCCCATCATGGGCAAATGTAAACTGCGTTCGCAAAAACTCCCACAGCTGCACCAGCTCATCATCGCTCAAAAACGTGGGCGTACCCCCACCAAAATGCACCTGTTCTACCACAGGATTGCCTTTTAATAACGCACGCTTATGCTTAATTTCACGAAATAGGTAATCTAAATAATCGCCTGCATCGCTGTTTTTTTTGGTGATGATTTTGTTGCAACCGCAGTAATAGCACAAATGCCGACAAAACGGAATGTGAAAATACAAAGACAGTGGCACACGCTCATCACGGCTTTGCAAAATTTGAGCTTCTACACCATCTGCAATGGGGGTGAATTCCAAAGCGGTGGGATACGATGTATAACGTGGGCCTTGGCGATTGTATTTGTGAATGAGCGTTTCATCAAAAATAGGCGTTTGCCATGTCGTGCTGCCGTGTTTGGCATAAGGGTTGGTGTGCTGGCTGCCGTCTTTGGGGCGAATGGTGCTGGGAGTATCGAACATAGCTTGTCTCTTGTTTGCTGTTTTGGTATTGCTGTTTTAGGGTTGCTGTCTTGGCACTATTATCTTAGCTTAGGGTTGTCTTAGCTTATGGCTATTTTGTGGCTGGGTTTTGGTATATAAATTTAAGCTACACCCACCTTTTATTTTGCGTAATATAGTCGATTAAAATAAAAATAAGACAAGGCGACAACGTCCGCCGTGTACTGGTAGTACATAAGGACATTGGCAACGTAGTATTATTGCAATTTTAATTGACTATAAAAGGCGGCACGCCCTAGTGTCATGGCTATCTTGGCAATGGTGTTGGGCGGCAGTGCCGAAAAGTTGCGACAATACTAACAAGATTTGGTATGATATACAATGCAAATTTTTTTGACAATACCCCAATTGACTACCCATAGTGAAAGAATTTGATTTGTTAAGTCGCCAAGCTCACTTGCTGTATACTTGTGCTATCTGTGTTCGCTTTCCCAGTGGCACTTTCCAACTTCTTCCGCTACAACAATACATTCATAATAAAAAGGCACTTTTATGACCAAAACTATGACCAAAATTCGTACTCGTATCGCCCCATCGCCCACAGGCTTTCCGCATGTTGGCACGGCTTATATCGCCCTGTTTAACATGGTATTTGCCAAGTCCCAAGGCGGTGAATTTATTCTGCGTATCGAAGACACCGACCAAGTCCGCTCTACCACCCAGTCCGAGCAGATGATATTGGACGCACTTAAATGGGCAGGCTTGTCATGGAGCGAAGGCCCTGATGTGGGCGGGCCCTTCGCCCCTTATCGCCAATCCGAACGCAGCGACATTTATAAGCAATACGCCCAAGAGCTGCTGGACAAGGGACATGCCTTTCGCTGTTTTTGCACCCCAGAAGAGCTTGATGCCATGCGTGAAGCCCAAATGGCAGCAGGCGAAGCGGTAAAATATGACGGACGCTATGCCAATCTTGACCGCACCGAGAGCGATAAGCTGGCAGCCAGTGGCAAGCCCTTTGTCATTCGTATGAAAGTGCCAAGCGAAGGGGTTTGCACCTTTTACGACATGCTGCGTGGCGAGATTAGCATTGCGTGGGAGCAGGTGGACATGCAGGTACTGTTAAAGACGGACGGCTTGCCAACCTACCATCTTGCCAATGTGGTAGACGACCACTTAATGCAAATCACCCACGTTATCCGCGGTGAAGAATGGCTGTCGTCCGCCCCAAAACATCAGCTATTGTACCAGTATTTTGGCTGGGAAATGCCGACCTTGTGCCACATGCCACTGCTACGCAATCCTGATAAATCTAAGCTGTCAAAACGCAAAAACCCCACTTCCATCACCTACTACCGTGATGCAGGCGTATTGCCAGAAGCGCTCTTGAACTACCTTGGGCGTATGGGCTACAGCTTGCCAAACGAACAAGAAAAATTCACCATCGATGAGATGATGGCGAGCTTTGACATCAGCCGTGTGTCCTTGGGTGGACCTGTGTTCGACATCGAAAAACTCTACTGGCTAAACGGCGAATATCTGCGTGCCATGCCTGTGGTCGAACTCAAAAACCGCCTACTGGCATGGGCAAGCGATGATGACAAACTCACCGCCATCACCAAAGCCATCGCCCCACGCATTAATGTCTTATCTGACGCAGTGAACTGGGCAGGATTTTATTTTCAAAATTTGCCAAACGTAAATGCAGAAGACTTCGCCCACAAAACCATCGAACCCGAAAAACTGCTTGAAATCCTGTACATCACCACATGGCAATTAGAAGCCTTGCCAGCATGGACAGAAGACAATATTTATAAGACATTCAAGGGCTTGGCGACGCATTTTGAGATTAAACTCAAGGACTTTATGCAGCCGTTTTTTGTGGCGATAGCAGGCTCTACTGCCAGCACCCCTGTCATGAACTCCATGTATATCATCGGTGCGGATATGAGCCTAGCACGACTACGCCACGCCTGCGAAGTCTTGGGCGGACTTGGCAAAAAGAAACTCAAAAAACTCGAAGAAGACAACAAAGGCTTGCCTAATTTTTTGAGTGAGTAAGAAAGTGAGTAAGTTTGGTGATGGGCATAGACTATTACAATACATGAATGATAGACATGTATTCAAGCTGTGTTTTGGATAATCGCGGCTCGCACCTATGTTACATTCACCATAGAATTTGCCTTGTTTTGAACTTTATCCACTATAATTTCATGTAAATTTGACCACAAAAAACTGACTAACCACAAAACCCCCAAAGGATTTTTTTTCATGGGCTTATTTCAAAATCTGCTGATTATTGCGGTGTTGATACTTATCTCAAGCTTTTTTTCGGTGAGTGAGATTGCACTGGCAGGGGCAAGACGTATCAAGCTAAAGCTCATTGCCGAAGGGGGTGATGAGCGTGCGGAGAAGATTTTGCACTTGCAGGAGCATTCGGCAGATTTTTTTGCGACTTCACAAATTGGGCTAAACGCCGTCGCCATTCTTGGCGGTGTGGTGGGTGAAGGGGCATTGCGTCCTTATTTTATCGATTGGATTGGCAATGTCTATACAGGGCAATGGCTTGAGACGATTGGCTTTGTGTCGTCATTTGTCATGGTAACGGTGCTGTTTATTTTGTTTGCCGACTTAATCCCAAAACGCATTGCCATGATTAATCCAGAGCGTGTGGCACTCACGGTCATCAATCCTGTGCTTGTGGTGATTAAGGTGTGCAAGCCCTTGGCGTGGGCGATTAATGCCGCTGCCAATCTGATTTTTCGGATATTCAAGGTCAATACCACACGAGAAGAGAACATCACCTTTGATGATGTGTCCGCCATCATGGACGCAGGGGCACAGGCAGGTGTGGTGTTGCAACAAGAGCAGCATTTTATCGAGAATGTCTTTGAATTAGAAGAGCGTACCGTACCATCGTCCATGACCGTGCGTGAAGACGTGGTGTATTTTACCCTAGGCGAGAGCGATGACAGCATTCGCCAAAAAATCGCCGATTACCCTTATTCTAAGTTTTTGGTGTGCAATGAACACATCGACCAAGTCATCGGCTATGTCGATACCAAGGATTTGCTGGTACGGCTATTGAACAACCAATCTTTGCTACAGCTGAACGAATCCACCATTCGCAGCGTGCCAATCATTCCTGATACGCTGACCTTGTCCGAGCTGCTGGACAAATTCCGTGCCAGCCGTGAAAAATTCGCCGTGGTGATTAACGAATACGCCTTGGTGGTGGGGGTGATTACGCTGTCTGATGTGATGATGACGGTGATGGGAGACTGGGGTACGCTTATCGAAGAAGAGCAGCAAGTCATCAAGCGTGATGACAATTCGTGGTTGATTGATGGTAGTACACCCATCGATGATGTCAAACACGCCTTGGGTATCCATGAATTTGAAGACTGGGACCATTACGAGACCTTGGCAGGCTTTATCATGTATCGCCTGCGAAAAATCCCCCGCCCTGCCGATTGGGTGGCACACGAGAATTTTAAATTTGAAGTGGTGGATATCGACCATTACAAGATTGACCAAGTGCTAGTAACGAGAATGGCAGATGTGGCAGAACAAACCGACAATCCAGTATGAACGTCCATCACACAACCCACGCAAGAGCAAGAAAAGTTAATTTTATGCTGAAATCACCCCCATTTGATTGGCGATTTTTTTAAAACTATATAAATTCACTTTAAGACAAAGAAAACGAACGCAAATAGTACCAGTAGTACTTACAAGTGAGTTTGACGACGTATTAAAGTGAATTTAAAAGACTATACAACACAAGCATTATTATGAATCACTCTTCTTTATGGCACACTTTGCAAGCCTGTGCCCATACCATGCCAACCATTGCCGAGCTGTTTGCCCATGACAACGCACATGGCGAGAACCGTGCCAAAAAATTCAGCCTAAACGCCCCTTATCTACTGATGGATTATGCCAAGCAAGGCATTGATGAGACGGTGCTGGATAAGCTCTTGGCATTGGCGGACGAAGCAGAACTTGCCGACAAAATTCATGCCTTGACCTGTGGCGATAAGGTGAACGACAGCGAGCAGCGTTCGGCATTGCACACGGCTTTGCGATTGCCCAAAGGACGCACCCTGCTGGTAGATGGCACGGACGTGGTGGCGTTGGTGCATGACAGTTTGGATAAGGCAGAAAACTTGGTCAATCGCATTCGCACAGGCGTGTGGCGTGGCTATTCGGGGCGAGCGATTACCGATGTGGTCAATATCGGCGTAGGCGGGTCGGACTTAGGGCCGTTGATGGTGGTGCGAGCCTTGGCAGAATATGCCGATACATGTGCCGTGCAAGTGCATTTTGTGTCGAATATGGACGGCACGCAGATGAACACGCTGCTACAGAACCTAAGCCCTGAGACCACGCTATTTGTCATTGCGTCCAAGTCCTTTGGCACGGTAGATACCTTATCCAACGCCAAGACGGCACTGGAGTGGCTAAGCGGTTTTACCACGCAAGAAACCGCCCTTAGACGGCATTTTGTTGGACTGTCGGCGAATGCAGGCAAGATGAGTGCGTGGGGCATTCACACAGACAATCAGCTTGCTTTTTGGGAGTGGGTGGGCGGACGCTTTAGCATGTGGTCGGTGATTGGTTTTAGTGTGGCGGTGGCGATTGGCATGGACAATTTTAAATCCATGCTGACAGGGGCAAATGCCATGGACGAGCATTTTGCCGATACGCCATTTCGGCACAATGCCCCTGTGATACTGGGCTTGCTGGCGGTGTGGAATGCCACGTTTTTGGACATTAGCGGACACACCGTATTGCCTTATGATGGGCGTTTGAAATTTTTGCCAAGCTACTTAACGCAGCTTGAGATGGAGTCCAATGGCAAATCGGTCAAGCGAGATGGGCTGGCGGTGGATTATGCCACTTGTCCGATATTGTGGGGAGAAGTGGGCTCGAACGCCCAGCACGCTTTTTATCAATTGCTGCACCAAGGCACACAGCGAGTGTCCTGCGATTTTATTGCCTGCGTGCGGCGTTATGATGACCACGGCAATGCCTTGACCCATCAGCAGGATTTGGCATTGTCCAACTGCTTGGCTCAATCTCGTGTGCTGGCGTTCGGCAATGCAGCAGTTGGCACAGATGATGGCAATCCATTTCGTCAGTATCGTGGCAATCAGCCGTCTACAACAATTTTACTTGACAGCCTAAGCCCAGAGAGTTTGGGGGCACTCGTGGCATTATACGAGCATAAAGTCTATGTTGCGTCTGTGCTGTGGGGGATTAATCCCTTTGACCAATGGGGTGTAGAGATGGGCAAACAGATGGCAGAAGTGGTGTATAACGCCATGCACACCGATGTGTCAGCGACTTTTGATGACAGTACGGATTTGTTGCTACAAACAATCAAACAAGGGCGTGTTCGTCTTTGAGTTAAAGCAAAAATGAATGTAGGTATTTTTATAGTCATTTAAAATAAAAATGAGACAAGCCGACAGACCGTGGTGTACAAGTAGTGCATAAGAACGCTCACAACCTAAGTATCATTGCAATTTTAATTGACTATACACAGACCCAAACCAAAGGACAACTTATGAACTCATCTTGCGTGCTGATTGGCAATGGCATTGAGTGCTTGACGGCAAGTGTGGTGCTGGCAAGCCTTGGCAAAACGGTGGACTTGTACAGCCAGCACATGCCGATGGTGCTGGCTCAATACGCCTTTGAACACGAACTTATCGCCCTATACCATATGTATGTGGCGGCAGGGCGTATCGTGATGCACGATTTTGCAGAATTTGCGATTTCGACCCTTGAAATTGCAGCCCTTGAGACTTCAACCTCTAAAATTTAAACCCCTAAAATATTAACCAAAGCCACGCAGCTGTACTGGGTATTTGTGGGCGATGAGCTGTTTGCTGATGTGGACATTCGTGCGTGGCTGACGGTTTTTAATCGCACAAATGACCAACATGTACCGATTGTGCTAAGCGGCATGGGTTCTTTGGGGTTATTTGATGAATTGGCACAGCTGATTAAGCGTAGTTTTGTGTATTATGTGCCTTTTGTGTTCTTGGTTGATGGGCGGGCGTTTGTGTCGATGATGAGTCCAAACCTGTGGCTCTTTGGCGAAAAAGTTGCCGATACCGCCCACGAGCTGACCATATTTGCACCGCTTATCGAAAACGCCAAGACGGTGCATGTGGCGGATATTCCCACCATTGAATTTGCACGCATGAGTATCATGGCTATGCTGGCAACCCGTGTGAGCCTAATGAATGAGCTGGCACGCCTAGCAAGCACAACCCAAGTGGACATCACACACATCAGCCAAATTATGGGGCTAGACAGTCGTATCGGTGGCAGCTATCTAAAGGCAGGGGCTGGCTTTGGTGGACAAACTCTACCAAACGAGATGGCGTATCTCGCGGACAGCTTTGGGGCGGCAGGTGTAGACAGCGTGATTTTATCGGCGGTGAATGGGCTAAACCTTGACCAAAAAGAGCTGATGTTTCGCAAGTTTTGGCAGTATTTTGATGGCTTTGTAGATGGCGGCGTGGTGAGCGTTTGGGGCGGTGGTTATAAAGC
Organism: Moraxella sp.; assembly: GCA_030538375.1. Classification (GTDB taxonomy): domain Bacteria; phylum Pseudomonadota; class Gammaproteobacteria; order Pseudomonadales; family Moraxellaceae; genus Moraxella. Next base: position 38,977 of record JAUNUB010000006.1, read on the forward strand.
TGGCTCAGGACGCACCGCCAATTCTGCGGTGCATGTACTGCTTGATATGCTGTGGTCGTATGACATACAGACGGTGGTGTCGGCAGGGGAAGCCAATGACGAGCTGGCAAGGCTATACGCTGGCAAAGCACGCTTGATGATAAGCGATGATCCCTATACTGGGCTGAACAAGTCCAAAGCTCTGTTTGTGCTAAATGCCGAACGGATTGACATTCACCGATTAAATGAATACGCCCTGCCAATCTTTGACCTAGGCAATGTACTGACACGTCAGCAAATACAAGGCTTGACAGGGGCATATTATGGTGTAGGGAGAAACAAATGATGGTAGAGCAATGGGTATTAGCCAGCAACAATCAAGGCAAATTGGCGGAATTTCAGAGCTTATTTAACCAAGCCAACCTTGGCATACATATCGTGCCACAAGGACAGCTTGGTATCGATGATGCGGTGGAAGATGGCTTGAGCTTTGTGGAGAATGCCATTATCAAGGCACGTCATGCCAGTCGTATCAGTGGATTGCCTGCCATTGCGGACGATTCTGGCTTGTGCGTGCCTGTGCTGGACAACGCCCCCGGCATTTATTCGGCACGCTTTGCAGGCACACATGGCGACGATAAGGCAAACAACACCAAACTGCTGCAATGCTTAACGCCATTTCGTCATGATGATACGCCTATTGTCGGCAAATTTGTCTGTGTGCTGGTGCTGGTGCGACATGCTGACGACCCATTGCCCATCATCGCCCAAGGCGAGTGGCTGGGCGAGATTTTGCCTGCCGAGCGTGGGAGCAATGGCTTTGGCTACGACCCTGTGTTTTATATTCCCAGCCTTGACAAGTCTTCTGCCGAATTGGACAAAGCAACCAAAAACGCCATCAGCCATCGTGGGCAAGCCTTGCAAAAACTGGTGAGTGCTTTGGTGCAATGATTTGATGATGGCTGGGCGGTGCTTGGGTTAGGCGGTGCTTGCGTGGCGTACTCACCGCCTTTGCTATAAAACCCAATTCAGTGAAAAAACCGATTGGGAATCAGCTGTGCGGTCGGATTGCTTGGGTGTGGCACATCTGCATGAACCAGCGTGCTGTGTATCCATGTGTCGGCAGATTTGACAGCAGACACCAGCCCATCACCTGTTGCCAAGCGTCCAGCAATATAACTGGCGAGCGAACAGCCAGAACCGTGAAATTCCCCTGCCAAACGTGGCAAACGGCTGTGATGGGCGATTTCACCACGAATATACAAAAACTGCTCAATATCCCCCTGCTCAAAATCGTGCGAAGTCTTGACCAGTACCGCATTTATGCCTTGGTCGCACAGTTTTTTTGCACAGTCGTGCAGGTCGTGCAGCCCTGCCAAGGCACGCAGTTCATGGGTGTTGGGGGTGATGAGTGTCGCAAAGGGCAAAAGCTCACCAAATGCCGCTACCAAGGTTTGTTTATCACCCAGACTACCGCCAGAGTTCGCCACCAAAACAGGGTCTAGCACAAAAGGCGTGTTGTTGGCGATACTGCCATCTGCAAATAACGCTGCCAAGGCGTGAATATTGTCCACTGTGCCTAGCATACCTGATTTGATGGCGGTAACTGGCAAATCGTTTAAGACGGCAAGGGCTTGGGCGTGCAGCAGCTTGGCAGATACCGCTTCAAAGCCAAAGACCGTTTGTGAGCTTTGTACGGTGATGGCAGTGCAAGCGATGGCAGCATGTCCCCCAGCCTGCCCAATGGACTCTATGTCCGCCTGCAAGCCTGCCCCACCAGAAGGGTCAAGCCCCGAAAAGCACAAAACAACAGGACGCATGGCGGTAGGTGTAGGCATGGCATTTCTCGTGATAATTCTCAGACAATAAAAGTTGTATCATAGCAATTTTTGTGCTGCTTGTGGCGAATGTGGTGATTTTTTTTGAAAAAAGATAAAAATAGGTTGCAATTTACCAAATCTTTGTTATAATTGTCGCCCACAGCAATTGATGAAAATCTTGCTTCGGTGACGTGGGTGAGTGGCTGAAACCACATCCCTGCTAAGGATGCATACGGGAAACTGTATCGAGAGTTCGAATCTCTCCGTCACCGCCATTTATTTTTTAAATAAATGAAAAATGGCTTGACATACTGATAATTTGACGTATAATAGCCGTCCACAACGACACTGAATGATTTCAATGTAGTTGTTAATGCGCCCGTAGCTCAGTTGGATAGAGCACTTGGCTACGAACTAAGGGGTCGGGAGTTCGAATCTCTCCGGGCGCGCCATATTAAGAAAAATCACCGAATGTTTTGCATTCGGTGATTTTTTTGTGCAAATAAATTGTATCGCTTGCTGAGCAGGCTCTACATATACCCTACACTCTCGTCGCCAGCCGATGGCTTTTATTGTAAGCTGACGGCTCTTATTGTAAGCTGATGGCTCTCATCAATCAATTGCCACAAGATTGCATTGTCTATCATAGCCAAATGCACGCTAATCCAATGCTCCTTATTCATATGATACGCAGGATAAATGCCTGTGGTCGCCAGCAATCCACCCAATATCACAGGGTCGGTCTTGACATTGATGACGGCAATCATATCATCGTTGTCCAGTCCAATCTTGCCAGCAGGGATAATCATCAACAAACAAAACCATTTGCCAACGGTTGCTCGTCCGCCATTTGTATGACGAAATACCGCATAGTCGGGGAATTTTTGCCACGGATAATCAGGCTCTACATCATAGCGTGCATACATAGCTTGAATGAAGTCGTGTGCGATGTCAGCGGTGTTAAGGATATTAATCATGGTTGTTTTTTTAACCAAAGGCAAGAAGGCTGTTAAGCATCGGGCTAAGATTTTGCATGTGGAGTATTGTACAATAAAACTCAGTACGCCTTATCATGGTTGATATAGTCTTTTAAATTCACTTTAATACGTCGTCAAACTCACTGACTGTACTATTTACGCTTGTTTTCCTTGTCTTAGAGTGAATTTATTTGACTATACTTTTGTGTCTGATGAATAAAATATCGCCTAAGCCCCAGCAGCAGCAGCTCTTCATTGACGATATGGGGGTGGGTAAGGTGTGCCGACAACAGATTTGCACCGCCCCCAGTCAGCGTAAGTGCAAAATCAGAGTATCGCTCGCACGCTTCACGCACCGCCCCTACGATACCGAACATCACGCCATGATTGACCGCATCAAAGGTATTTGTGCCAAGGGCGGTGCTGTCAAATCGCCCTGCCTTGACCGCAATCTGTTGTGTGCCTGCGTACAGGGCGTGTCTTTGCATATAGGCATTGGGCAGAATGTATCCACCAAGATGACAACCTTGGTCAATCAAATCGATGGTGAGTGCTGTGCCACAACCGATGACGCATTGTTTGTGATGAGCGTCCGCCACGCCAAGCATTTGCAGCCATCTGTCCACCCCCAGCTGCATTGGGTCATACAGCGTGCTAAGATGGGGGTGCGTGCTACTGACTGTGGCGAATTCAAAATCAACTTGCAATCTTTGTAAGGTGCTGGCGATGGCGGTATTGATTTTTTCACCCAGCACGCTTGAGATACCAATAAAAGTCGGCTGATATTGGGCAAACGTCCCCATCAGTCCAAGCAGCAGCTCGTTGGGGGCTTTGAGATGTTCTCGTGCGTCTTGGGCGATGATTTGATTGTCCGTGCGAGTGCTGTCGATAATCCAGTATTTAAGCCGAGTATTGCCAAGGTCTAGCCAAAGTTTTATCATGTTAATTGTTCCATTCCATTGATTTTATTAGGGTCTACCGACATTTCATCACGCCAAACCAT